>NZ_JAIQXV010000001.1:0-302459 GCF_020166415.1 Deinococcus multiflagellatus | reverse complement strand
CCAGGTAATTGCGGCTGGCGCCCACGGTCACGGCCCACAGCAGCCCAAAGGCCGCCACCGGCCACCCCGCCCGCGAGCGCCAGAACACCAGGGCCAGCGCCATGCCAAACGCCGCATTGGCCATGGCGTGCCCACTGGGAAAGCTGAACCCGGGTTCGGCCAGCACGGCAGTCAGTTCATCGGGGCGGGGGCGCTGGAACACCACCTTGGCGGCCACGTTCAGCAGGGTCGCGCCCAGCACACTGAGCAGCAGAAACCAGCCGTGCGCGCGCCCCCGCCCTTCATGCCAGCTGCCCAGCAGCCACGCAATAGCCAGCGTGATAAAGGGCAGCACCCGCACCCCGGCCACCTGCGCCAGCGTTTCGGCCGCGCGGGTCAGCCCCGGCGTCCGGTGCGCGGCGTACCAGTTCAGCACCGCCTGATCCCAGGCAAAGCCGCCCTCCACAAAGATTTCGTGGGCGAGGTGCGTAAAGAGCAGCAGCGGCGCCATGACGCCCAGCAAGAGCAGCAGCAGGGGGCGCCAGCGCTGCAGCAAGAAGGGCAGAAACTCGTGGCGCAGTCGGGCGAGCATCTGCCCATTACAGGCGCTGGGCACCCCCGCGTGCGTTGCCCGATGCTTAACCCAGCCCCGGTGGCTTAAGCCAGCTACGACCAATGGCGCACCCACTCCTGAGCCACCTGCGGCATGTGCCGCCACCATCCCGGGGCGCACCATAAGGGCCACAGACGCGCGCCACCACGGGCTGCCACCGGGGCAGCGGCGCCGCGACAGGACCCCCCACCATGCTGAACCAGCACCCCGACCTCTGGCGCGCGCAGTCGCTGCTCGATGAAGCCGCCCAGGACCGCCTCGCCCGCCAGGCCGCCCGCGCCCAGCCCAGGGCCCCCCGGCTGCGCCTGCCCCTGAACCTCCGCGCCCTGCTGCACCGCCTGAGCCCCGCGTGATGGGCTGCATGCCCACACCCACCAGCGCAGGCACACGGGCCGCCCCCCTTCCCAGTGAAGAGGGGCGGCCCGCCGTTGGGCCCCTGGGCGACCTTTACTTCGTCTCGGCCAGGCTGTACGTCCCGCTGCCGCTGTAGCTGTAGATGTACCAGCGGTAGGTGCCCGCCCCAGCCGCGAAGCTGACCGTCTCGGTGTTGCCGGGGCTGGTGCTCTGGGCCACCGTGCCCCACGCCGAGCCGGACCAGCGCTGCAGGTACAGGTCAAAGTCGCTGCCGGCCGGCCCAGTCAGCGAGCCCTTCAGCGTGCCCCCCGCATACGAGAAGCCCGAGGAACCCGGCTGCACCGTGCTGTAGCCGCTGTTCAAGGTCCCGGTGTAGGTGGTGCCGCCGCTGGGCGGCGGGGTGGTGCCGCCCGGGTAGATGGTCTGCAGCGCAAACAGGTCGCCCCGGCTGAGTTCCGAGACCTTGCCCAGGTTGGCCGGCGAGCCGTTGTAGGGCCCGACTGGCTGGCTGCGCGCGTAGATGTACGGCGGGAAGTAGTTCATCACCGAGTCGTAGTCGTAGGGGCCGTGGGTGTAGGCGTTGCAGGTCTTGCCAAAGTTGGTGGTGTCGCCCACGTAGGCGCTGCCCACCGTGATGTAATTGTCGCGGTCGCAGCGCTGGTGCTCGTGGTGAAAGCCCGCCGCGTGGCCCATCTCGTGAATGAGGGTGCTGTTGTTAAAGCAGTTGGCCGCGATGGTCAGCGGCTGCGTGCCCCCAATAGACCCCACGTACGACGACCCGCAGCCGCCGCCCCCCACCACGAACTCCACCTTGTTCGCCGCGTTCGGGTTCCAGACCCAGCGCAGAGTCGTGCCCGCCTGCGCGTTCCAGCGTTCCACCGCCGCGTTCACCGCTGCCGCCTGCGTGGCGCTCAGGGCGCCCTGTTTCCAGAAATACGGCACCGTCTTGTTCGCCCAGTTGCCCCCACCCGCCGCAAAGCGCGAGAGGCTCTGGGTGCCCAGGCTGCCGGCCGGCGCCTTGTCCAGGCGCGAGAGCACCTGCGCGGCGTCTTCCGAGCGGCCCAGCAACATGTCGCCGTCCACCACGATCTGGCCGCCCACATTGCGGTACATCAGGGTGGTGCCGCTGCGCAGCGTGACCTCCACGGCGGCGTCCTGCGACAGGCGGGTGCGCGCGGCGGCGTCCAGGGCTGCGAGCGGCGTTTCGCGCAGGTCCACGCGGAAGGTGGGTCCCCCCTGCAGGTTCAGGGCCGCGCCCCCGGGCAGCGGGGCCTGCCCGGCACAACCGGCCAGCAGGGCAAGGGTGGTGAGCGACAGGAGGGCGAAAGTGTGCTTCATAGAGATCTCCCAGAGACGGCAGGCCGTGAAGATCACCCAGCCAGCATGCGCCCCAGCCCCAGGCCGGGGCCTGGAGAAGCACGCGCATCAACTGTGGTGTCGCCCCGCATAGTGCCACGCCCGGTTCCCTGGGTGGTCTGACCTCTCGCCCGGCGTCCAGCAAACATGGCCCAAAGCCCCACCTTGAGCCACTCCATCTTGAAAGAAAGGGACCAGGCGACGCAGCGGCCCTCGCCCCTGCCCCGACGGGACCCAGCTGGGCAAAACCCCGCTGCGCCTCAGCACTGGTGCGGACAGGTTCAGCCCTCCACAGAGGACAGCCTGGCCAACACGCTGTTTTTCTCCTCGTGGGGGACCCGTAGAGCGGCGCAGCAGAGGAAGGGAAGCGAGTGGGGGATCCCAGACGGCGTTTCTTCCGTGTGCCACTCACCACGCTTGAACACTCTCCGCACCATGGCCCATACGGCCTGCCGGCCATTGCCGGAACATCCGGTTCTGCCCCGGAAGTTCCCCGCCTTCGGCGCTGCTCCAGCCCACTTCCCGGACATCCGTCTTTGTGCCCGCTCTGCCCCAACGCTCTGCGCGGCCCTTCGGTCGACACAATGCTGCGACACGTGACGGAACTTCCCGGAAGGCGGATCAGCCTGTCACCGGCGCCTGGTTCGCCGCCCGCTCCGTCAGAAAGGCCTTCACACTCTGCGCGGCCCGCATGGTCATCCCCGGGACCGCCGCAATCTGTTCCACCGGGGCGCCCGCCAGGTCCTCCAGGCTGGTGAAGTGTTCCAGCAGGGCGTCGCGGCGCTTTTGCCCAATGCCCGGCAGGTCGTCGAACACGCTGCGCAGCATGTCCTGGCCGCGCAGCTTGCGGTGATAGGTCACGGCGTAGTTGTGCACCTCGTCGCGCACCCCGATCAGCACCCGCAGCGCCGGGTGGGTGTGTGGCAGCAGCAACTCGCGCTCCACCCCCACCTCTGTGCCGCTCTCCAGCCACCACTGCGCCCCGTAGCGTCCCGGCAGAATTAGGCGCTCCTCGCGCTTGGCCAGCCCCACCACCGGAATCTGCAGATTCGCGTCCTTCAGGGCGTCCAGCGCCGCGTTCACCTGCCCGCGCCCGCCGTCAATGAGCAGCAGGTCTGGCAGGGGCAGCTTGTCGGCCAGACTGCCGGTAAAGCGCCGGGTGATCGTCTGGCGCATGGCGGTGTAGTCGTCGGGGTGGTCCAGGCCCTTGACCTTGAACCGGCGGTGCTCCCCCCGGCGCGCCCGCCCGCCCTCAAACACCACCATCCCCGAGACGATGTTGGTGCCAAACAGGTTCGAGTTGTCGTAGCCCTCGATGCGCCACGGCCGGTCCGGCAGCGCCAGCACCTCGCGCAGGGCGTCCAGGCCCGGGTGGTCGCCCCGGCGTTCCAGCAGCGCCAGTTCGGAGTCTAGGCCCGCCCCCGCGTTGCGCTGCGCCATCTCCACAAGGTCCACCTTGTCGCCGCGCTTGGGCGTGCGCATCTCGATCTTGCGCCCCGCCTTTTCCGAGAGAAACTCGCTCCACACCGGGGCGTCTTCAAAGTCGGCCGGCAGCAGGATCAGCCCCGGCACATGGGTGGCCTGGGTGTAGTAGTCCTGCACAAAGGCCTCCACGATCTCGCCCAGCGGCGCGTCCTCGGTGCCCGAGAGAAAGCGCTTGTCGCGCCCCACCACGCGCCCGCCGCGCATGCGAAACAGCTGCACCATCGCGTATTCCCCTGCCTGCGCCGCGCCCAGGAAATCCAGGTCCGTCTCGTCGCTCACAAAGGCGTGCTGCTCGGTGCCAAAGAGCTTTTCCACCGCCTGCACCCGGTCACGCACCCGGGCGGCCTGCTCGAAATCCTGGCCCTGGGCCGCCACCTTCATGTCGGCCTTCAGCCGGGCAATCACCGGCGCCGCGCGGCCTTCCAGCAGCGATTTCACGTCCTCCACCACCCGCGTGTACTCGGCGGGCTCGGCGCGGTCCACACACGGCCCCAGGCAGCGGCCCATGTGAAAGTTCAGGCAGGGGCGGGCCTTTTTTTGCAGCGGCAGCCCGGAGTTCTTGCGCAGCGGAAACATGGTGTCAATCAGGTGCTTGACCCGCCGCACCGCCGAGGAATCCGGATAGGGCCCGTAGTAGCTGCCCCCGTCCTTCAGCACCCGGCGCGTGACCACCAGCATGGGAAACTGTTCGTTCGTCAGCTTCAGGAACGGATAGTGCTTGTCGTCTTTCAGCGTGACGTTGTAGTGCGGCCGGTGCTGCTTGATGAGGTTGGCTTCCAGCACCAGCGCCTCGACCTCGTTGCGGGCCGTGATGAATTCCAGCGTGTCCGCCAGCGCCGTGAATTTGCCGCTTTTCCCGCCTGCCTTGAAGTGCTGCCCCACCCGGGCGCGGATGTTCTTGGCCTTGCCGATATAGATCGGCGTGCCCCCCTTGCGGAAGATGTACACGCCGGGCGTGGTGGGCAGCACGGGCAGGTCGTCTGGATGCACCTGCCCAGGATAGGGGAGGGGCGCGCGCCACTCCGTGAGGGAAGGCGCCCTGTCGCTGAAGACTTGACAACCGCCGACTTGTCAGTAAAACTGTGACACGTTGGAGAGGAGGTGAGGGCCTGTGAACAGTCAGTTTGCCGTGGCGGTGCATATCCTGGCCCTGGTTCACCAGTTCCCGGACGCCTCCAGTTCAGCCGAGATGGCCGGCAGCGTGGGCACCAACCCGGTGGTGATTCGCACCGTTTCGGGGCTGCTGCGCCGCGCCGGGCTGCTGCGCACCCGCCGGGGCGTGGCCGGCGCCGAACTGACCCGCCCGCCCACGCAGATCACCCTGCTGGACGTGTACCGCGCCGTGGGTCAGGGGTCGGTGTTTCGCCTGCACGAGCACCCGCACCCCAGTTGCCCGGTGGGCGCCAACATCCAGGCCACCCTGGAGGCGCACTTTGCCCAGGCCCAGGCCGCCCTGGAAGCCGAATTGGCCCGGACCACCCTGGCCGACGTGACGGCGGACCTGGCCCAGCGGGCCAGCTAAATTTTTTTCTCCAACATGTAAGTGAAACGCCGACACCTCGCCCCTCATCCCGAAGGAGTTCCCATGATTGCTGTAACTGGTGCCACTGGCCACCTTGGCCGCCTGACCCTTGACACCCTGCTGCGGCGCGGCGCGCCCGCCCAGACCCTGGTGGCCCTGGTGCGCTCCCCCGAAAAGGCCGCCGACCTGGCCGCCCAGGGTGTGCAGGTGCGCCGCGCCGACTACACCCAGCAGGAAACATGGCCCCCCGCCCTGGACGGGGTGAGCCGCCTGCTGCTGGTCTCCAGCAACGACCTGAACGACCGCCCCGGTCAACACCGCCGGGTGATCGAGGCCGCGCGTGAGGCCGGCGTGGCCCTCCTGGCCTACACCAGCCTGCTGAATGCCGGCACGGCGCAGATGGGGCTGGCCGCCGACCACCGGGCCACTGAAGACATCCTGCGCGCGTCCGGTGTGCCGTTCACCCTGCTGCGCAACGGCTGGTACACCGAGAATTACACCGGCAGCCTGGCACAGACCCTGGCCCAGGGCGTGCTGCTGGGCGCTGCCGGCGACGGTCAGGTGACCCCCGCCACCCGCGCCGACTATGCCGAAGCCGCCGCCGCTGTCCTGACCGGCGAGGGCCACGGGGGCGCCACCTACGAACTGGGCGGCGACGAGGCCCTGACCCTGTCCCAGATTGCCGCCGAATTCAGCCGCCAGGGCGGGCGCCCGGTGGCCTACCAGAACCTGCCCGTGACTGAGTTCGCCCAGACCCTGAACAGCTTTGGCCTGCCCGCCCCCCTGGCCGAGATGCTGGCCGATTCTGACGCCGGCCTGGCGCGCGGTGAACTGCAGACCGACAGTGGCGACCTGCGCCGCCTGATCGGCCGCCCCACCACGCCGCTGGCCGCCGCTGTGGCCGACGCCCTGCGCCCAGCCTGAGCGCCGGGGAGGGGAGACCGGTGCCCCGGCCTTCCCCCCCAATTCCGTAGACTGCGCCCCATGCACCTGTGGCTCATCCGGCACGGCGAAACCCACGGCAACCAGGCCGGCATCCTGCGCGGCGCGGCGAGTGCGGGCGACGAACTCAGCGAAAAGGGCCATGCCCAGGCGCAGGCGCTGGCCGGGCGCCTGGCCGCCGCCACCCCACGCCCCCAGGCCGTGTACGCCAGCACCTACCGCCGCGCCCAGCAAACGGCCGAGCCCCTGGCCCGCGCGCTGGGCGTGCCCGTGCAGGTGCGCCCCGACCTGCAGGAGGTGGACTGCGGCGACTGGGCCGGCCGCCCCTACGCCGACCTGAAAACCGCTGCCCACGACCTGCGCCTGCCCGGCGGCGGGCTGGGCTTTCGCGGCGGCGAGACGTTCGAGCAAATTGCCGCGCGCTTTGTGCACGCCCTGGAGGGGTTGCCCCAGGACCAGGATGCGGCTGTGGTCTCGCACGGCGGCATCCTGCGCATTGGCCTGGCCGCGCTGCTGGGCCGGGATATCGAGGAGGTCTGGATGCGCGGCGAACTGGTGCTGGGCAATACGGACTACGTGTTTCTGGAGAAAGCTAACGGCGAATGGAACCTTCAAAACAACCGATGAAACGAAAATTTCACGATCTGATATAATCGTGAATACTTTCACTTAGTACCCCATATACCGGCCACACCCTCACCCCAACGCCACCACGCGACCTTCTACCCTGGCCCGCTCGGCCGCAAACGCCATCCGGTGCGAATCCAGCGACTGCGCCAGCGGCGTTGGGGGAGGGGCTGCCCCGCGCAGGAAGGCCAGCCACGCCTGCACCAGCCCCAGGTCACCGCCGCCGTGGGTGCCTGCCGTGTCCACCGTCCAGCGGGTGACCGCGCCGCTGCGAAAATCGTGCAGTTCCAGCTCACCGCGCTCCATGTGGCCGCGCAGTTCGCCGTGGGTGCCCAGCAGCTTCAGCGTGCGCGTGTTGTTGTGGGTAAAGGCGCTCACTGTCAGCTGCGCGGTCACGCCACCCTCGAACACCACGGTCACGGCCTGGTGGTCCGGCTGGTTGTTGTGGCCCAGGTACACGCATTCGCCGTAGGGCCCCTGCGCCAGAGCGTCCTCCAGCGCTTGCCCCCCGGCCGTCAGCACAGTGACCGGCCAGATCCCTGGATCACGGTCCAGATAAATGCGCCGGGCATCCGATGGACAGTCCACCACCGGGCACACCACGCAGCGATCAGCGGCCCCGGGTGGCGCTTGATCTGGGCGGAAGTGGTGCAAACCGCCCTCGCTGCTCACCCGCAACGGCCGGGCACCCGCAAACGCACGCAGCAGGTCCAGGTCGTGGCTGCTTTTGGCCAGCAGGAAGGGTGCGGCGGGCGGCGTGGCGCGCCAGTTGCCCCGCACGTAGGAATGCGCGTAATGCCAGTGCGCCACGTTTTCCGCATGCTGAATGCCAATCAGGCGGCCCAGGCGACCAGCATCAATGACCCCCTGCACCGCCTGAAAAAACGGCGTGGCGCGCAGCACATGGCACACCGTGACCCGCCCAGCCGACGCCGCCTCGGCCTGAAGGAGCAACGCCAGTTCGTGCTCGTGCAGGCAGACCGGTTTTTCCAGCAGCACGTCGTAGCCCAGGGCCAGCGCCGCCAGACAGGGCCCCACATGCGCGTCGTCAGGGGTGGCGATCACCACCGCGTCGGCCACCCGCCCCAGGGCGAAGAAGGCGTCCCAGTGGGCAAACTGCGCCTCTGGTTCCACCCCATGCCGCGCCGCCACCTCGGCCAGGCGTGCGGCGCGCGGCTCGACCAGGTGGGTGATCTGCGCGCCCTGGGCCTGCAGTAAACGCCCATAAACGTCTGCACCCCGGTTGCCACAACCGATAAGAGCGATACTTGGGCTCACCGCCGCGCCACGCCCCAGCCGGCACTTGTAGGCCGCTGCAAATGCCCCGCCTGCCACACCAGTCCCTCAAATGGGTCGTCGGCCAAGAGCAAGGCGCCGTCCAGGTCGGCCCAGTCGCACGCGCCCGCCAGGGCCGCCGCCGCCGCAATGCCCAGGCTGCTTTCAATCATGCAGCCCATCATCACCTGCAGCCCCGCCGCGCGCGCCAGCCGCAGGGCGCGCAGGGCCTGCAGCGGCCCGCCCAGCTTAGCCAGCTTCAGGTTCACGCCGTCAAAGGCGCGCGCCAGGGCCAGCACGTCCCCCACATGGTGCAGGCTTTCATCCGCCACGAGGGGCACCGCCGAGACCCCCCGCAGGGCCGCGTGGCCCTCCAGATCGCCGGCCGCCAGGGGCTGCTCCACCAATTCGACGCGCGCGGCAGCGAGCACGTCCAGCATCCGCCGGGCCTGCGGGCGGGTCCAGGCAGCGTTGGCGTCCACCCGCAGGGCTGCGCCAGGCGCTTCCTCACGCAGGGCCTGAACAATCGCCTCGTCGTGGTCGGTGCCCAGCTTCACCTTCAGCACGCCGTGGCCCCGGCCCACCGCCTCGCGGGCCTGCCGGCGCATGTCGTCCAGCGGGGCGATACTGACTGTATAGCTGCTTTCCGGCAGCGGCAGCGGGCTCAGGCCCAGCAGTTGCCAGGCCGGGCGGCCGACGGCGCGCGCGCACCAGTCCACCGCCGCCATCTCCAGGGCGCACTTGGCGCTGGGGTGCCCCTGCGGCATCCGGGCCGCGAGGCGCGCGCCCAGCCCGTCCCAGTCCCAGGGGTCCTCCAGGGCCCCCGAGAGCAGCGGCAGCACGCCCTCCACCGTGGCGCGCGTCTCGCCGTAAAAGGCATTCGGGGCCGCCTCGCCCTGGCCCATGACGCCACCTTGCGTGAAGGTCACGAAGGTGCGCGGATACACGCTGTGCGTCCAGCGGGCAATGCCAAAGGGCTGCGCGGTGTGCAGCTCCAGCGTCTCCCAGCCCAGGCTCACCCGGGCCACCGCCCGAAGCCCTCCAGGCTCTCCTGCAGCCGCGTGCCGTACTCGCCCTCGCCCAGCGTCTCGATGCTCACCCGCATGTGGGTGGCGTTGGCATGCACCATGCGCCGCTCATCCAGCATCAGGCCCACGTGCCCCGGGAAGAAGGCGAGGTCGCCGCGCACTGGCGCCTCCACCGCCTGCAGCGCCGCCTGCTGCTGGTCGGCGTCGCGCGGCAGGGCCCGCCCATGCGCCGCGTACACAACCTGCGTGAGCCCCGAGCAGTCCAGCCCCCACGCGCTGCGCCCGCCCCACACATACGGCGCGTCCAGAAAGCGCAGCGCGAGGTCCGCCACGTCGCCCGGAATGGGGGAGAACACGGCCGCCTGCACCCAGGCCTCCGCACCGTCGCCCAACGTGACCGGCACCCAGCGGCGCCCCTGTTCCTCAACCACCTCGCCGGCCCGCGTGCCCACCTGGGCCCCCAGCGCCAGTTCGCCCACCAGCGGCTGCCGGAGACCCGGCCCTGCGTAGGCGTGGGCGCGCAGGGCGGTGACAGGCAGCAACTCGGCCGCCGGCGGCTGCGGCTGCGGCTCACGGACCCGCACCCAGCCCAGGTAGCCGTCATGCACCGTGCGCACCCGCGCCCAGCCCTCGCGGTTTTCCCACAGCAGCGCCAGGGCCTCACCGGGCAGGGCCTCGGTGACCTGCTCGGCGCCGTCCTCGGGGGCACCCAGCAGGCTCAGGCGGCCGGGGCCCGCCCACAGGGGGCGCGTGCCCAGGTAGCGCCAGCCTTCGCCGGGCAACTGCCCACGCAGGGCGCTTTCGGCCACCCGGGCCGCCGAATCAAAGGCGTGAATGCGGGGGTCCAGAGCGAAATCCGTCACGCGCCCCAGCCTACGCCGAAACGGGCGGGCGCACGGCCACAGCTGGGGCAGCAGGACAGGCTGAACATGAACGGCATCCGTCTCTTTTCCTTCGCTGCGGCGCTGCTCGGCGCGCCCTTTCGGTCGTAGACGGGCCGTCACGGGAAAAGCGGCATGGGTTCGGAAGTCGTAGCCAAACGCACCCAGACACGCAGGAAGGCTGTGGTATACCCACATTCGCTGGTGGCCGCCCCGCGCCGCCGCTGCGTCTGTGGAGGTGGTGCCATGAAAGCCGCCCTCGTCTGCCTCGCGCTCCTCACCGCCTGCACGCCCGCCCTGTCGCCCACCCCACGCGCCGCCGCTGTGCCCTTTGCCCGCTATGTGGCGATGGGCGACAGCATCACGGCCGGCTTTCAGTCTGGCGGCCTCACCGCCGAGTCCCAGAACGCCTCCTACGCCCACCTGCTGGGCCAACGGGGCGGCCTGGACACGCCTATGCCTGACGTCCTGGCCCCTGGCTGCCCCCCACCCATCGGCGTGAGCGGCGCCAAGACCTGCCAGCGGGCCCGTCCAGACGTGCAGGCCATGGTGGTGGCGGTGCCCGGCGCCAAGGTGGGCGACGTGCTGCGCAGCACCGACACCCAGGTGCAAGACCCCGACCCGCTGCTGTACGACCCGGACCTGTAC
Source organism: Deinococcus multiflagellatus (assembly GCF_020166415.1). NCBI lineage: Bacteria > Thermotogati > Deinococcota > Deinococci > Deinococcales > Deinococcaceae > Deinococcus > Deinococcus multiflagellatus. The sequence continues at coordinate 291,749 of NZ_JAIQXV010000001.1, read as the reverse complement.
CGCGCGATTCTGGGCCCCGGCACCACCCAGCTGCAGGCGGCGCTGCAGCGGCGGCCCCAGTTTGTGACCCTGTGGATTGGCAACAACGACGCGCTGCTGCCCACCCTGCGCGGGCAGCCGGACCAGGCCACCCCACTGGCCCAGTTCCGGGCCGACTACGCCGCGCTGCTGGCCCGCCTGCTGGACGGCGGCGTGCCGCATCTGGTCGTGATGACGCTGCCCGACATGACCCGGGTCCCCGCCCTGATCCCGGTGCGGGTGCTGCGCCTGGGCGGACTGGTGGACGCCAGTTGCCAGGGCCAGGAAGCCTATTTCGGCACGCTGACGGTGGCCAGGGCCAGCCGGGAGCAGCCGCTGTCCTGCACCAGCCCGGCCGCCCTAACCGCCGCCGAGTACACCCAGGCCCAGCAGATCGTGCGCGGCTATAACGACGCGATCCGCGAACTGGCCGCCGCCAATTCGGTGCCGGTGTTCGACGTGAATGCGGTGCTGGACCGTCTTCCGGGCCGGCCCCTGCTGCCCACAGCGGCGGCCCCCTTTGGGCGCAGCTTCAGCCTGGACGGCATTCACCCCAGCAGCTTTGCCCACCAGCGCTTCGCGCAGGCGCTGGCTGTCTTCCTGAACGAGCAGTTTGGGACTGCCCTGAACACCCGCTAGCCGGGCCTCACAACCGGGTGCTCAGCCAGCGCGCCCAATTGCCGCCCGCCACCCCGGCCCGCGCGGCTTCGGGCAGTTCGTCCAGCAGCCGCCAGATCTCACGGTGGCGCGTGACGCCGCCCGGCGCCTTCTCGGCCCCAAAGCCCCCGTCCAGATCGCTGCCCAGACCCACATGCTCCCAGCCGACCAGGTCGGCGTAATGCCGCGCGTGCGCCGCCAGCTCGGCCAGCGGCACCCGCTCCAGGCTGCCTTCGGGCAGCGGGCGAAGAAAGCGGTTCAGGTAGACCAGCCCAATCACCCCCCCCGCCTGCGCCACAGCGCGCGCCATCTCGTCACTCAGGTGGCGGTTGCCCGGCACCAGCGCGCGGGCATTGGCGTGCGAGGCGATCATGCCCACCCCCAGCTCCGCCGCGTCCCAGAAGGCCGCGTCGTCCAGGTGCGAGGCGTCCAGGGTCAGGCCCAGCTCACGCATGGCGGTGACCAACTCGCGCCCCGCCTCCGTCAGGGGCCCCGGCGCGTCGGTGCCGCCGGCATAGCGCGTGCGCCCCCAGGCCGGCCCAATGAGGCGCACACCCCTTTCGGCCCAGAAGGGAAGATCATCGGCACCGCGCACCGGGTCGGCCCCTTCCATCAGCAGCACCACCCCCAGCGGCGCGTGGTCATCCTGCAGGTGGGCGGCCACCCCGGCGCGGCTGGTCAGCACCCGCACCAGTCCGGCGTCTTCCCAGCGGCGATACACGGCCAGCTGGGCCAGGGCCTGCGCGCGGGCGCCCGCGTGGTCCACGTATCCGTGCGGACTGCCCGGGGTGCGCGGCAGGGCGAACAGCGTCCCCAGACACACCTGCACCCCCGAGGCCCGCAGTTCCGGCAGCGTGACGGCGGCCGTCTGGCCGTTCACCGGGTCGCGGGCCCGCAGCGCCTCCAGGCTCAGGGTGAGGTCGCGCCCATCCAGGGCATTCATGGCGAGATCGAGGTGGGCGTCAATCCGCACGGGCCTCACGGCGCGTGGGCGGGCCCCGGCACCCGGTCCAGCACGGCGCGCAGATCGTGCAGGGCGCCCGCCACCTCGCCGCGCAGGTCAATCTGCACCGCCTGCATGCCCAGCGCGCGGGCCGCCTCGACGTTCTCAGCCTTGTCGTCCACGAACAGCACCTCGGCAGGTTCCACCCCCAGGGCCTCAGCCGCGTGCAGATAGGCCCCGGCGTCCGGCTTGTGCACGCCCACCACGCAGGTGGCCACCGCCACGTCCACCAGATCGTCCAGGCCCACCGCCTTCAGGGTGCGGTCAATGCTGGGCAGGGTGTTGCTCAGCACCCCCACCTTCAAGCCCCGGGCGCGCAGTTCCAGCAGCACCTCGCGGGCATGCGGCACCGGCTTCATGTAGACCTCGTACGGATAGGCGGCCATCAGCTGCGGCGCGGCTTCGGGGGGCAGGCCCAGGCGGCCGGTCAGCTCGGTGCCGTAGTCGGCCCAGAAGGCGTCCTCCTGGGCCTGGGAGCGCAGGTCCCACCACGTCAGCGCCCGCGCCGCCCACTGCTCGCGCAGGGCCTGCAGCGCGGCGTCCGGGGTCACGCCGTAGGTGCGGGCCATCCAGACGGCGGCTTCGCGGTACACGCCCGGGTCGGTGTAGGCAATCGTGTCGTCCCGGTCAAACAGCACCGCGCGCAGGCTGGGGTCACTCATGCCCCCCATGCTAGTGGCTCAGCCCCGAAGGTGTCTGGACAGCCCCACAGGGCACCGCGCACTGCAGGATCATGGCCCTGTCCGTTTTGGGCAATTTACCGGATACAGATCGATCTTCGTGGCAATATTTCTCTCCCAAAGCCACCGCATCTTCAACCTTCCGCAATATCATTGCCAAAACCTGCCTGTTCCACTACCTTGTAGGCCATGCCCGCCCCAGCGCCCGAGCACACCCTCCTCACGCCCGGCCCCACCCCGATCCACCCCGACGCCCTGGCCGCGCTGACCCGCCCCATGCTGGGCCACATGGACCCCGAGGTCTTCGCCCTGAACCGCGAGATTCAGGCCGACCTGCGCGCCATGTACGGCGCGGCGCCGGACACCTTTACCGCCCTGCTGGCCGGCACCGGCAGCCTGGGCATGGAGGCCGGCTTCGCCAATCTGGTGGAGGCGGGCGACGACGTGCTGGTGTGTGTGAACGGTTCGTTTGGCGCGCGCATGGCCGAGATGGCGACCCGGTACGGCGCCCGCGTGCGCGTGGTGCAGGCCCTGCACGGCGAGCCCATTGACCCGGCAGCGGTGGCCGCGCAGCTGGACGGCGCGCGGCTGGTGGCGGTGGTGCACGGCGAAACCAGCACCGGCGTGCTGAACCCGGTGCCCGCCCTGGCCGCCCTGGTGCGCGACAGCGGCGCCCTGCTGACGGTGGACGCGGTGACCACGGCGGGCATGGAACCCTTCTTCATGAACGAGTGGGGCGTGGATTACGCCTACACCGGGGCGCAGAAGTGCCTCTCGGCCCCCCCCGGGCTGGCCCCGGTGGCGATCAGCACCCGGGCCTTTGAACGCTTTGCCGCCCGCCGGACCCTCACCCCGCTGTGGTACTGCGACTTTGAAGGCCTGCGCGACTACTGGGACCGCCAGAGCTACCACCACACCGTGCCGGTGAACCTCCACTACGCCCTGCACGCGGCGCTGCGGGCCGCCCTGGACGAAGGCCTGACCGTGCGCCAGGCGCGCGCGGCGCAGATTGGGCAGGCGGTGCAGCAGGCCCTGGCGCCCCTGGGCTTCACGCCGTACGTGGCCCGCCCCGAAGCCCGGCTGCCCACCGTGCTGGCCCTGCGCCTCCCCACGGGCTTTGATGACGCTGACGTGCGCCGCCGCCTGCGCGAGCGCGGCATCAGCGTGACGGGCGGCCTGGGCCCCACCGCCGGCCAGATCTGGCGCCTGGGCCTGATGGGCGAAACCGCCCGCCCCGCGCCGTACCTGACCCTGATGCGCGCGCTGGAAGACCTGCTGGGCGAACGCGGCCTGGCTGGGCGCTTTCTGGATGCGCTGGCCCCGGTGCCGGCCTGAAGACCAGAAAGCCCAGAACAGCGCGGCGGACCTTTGAGTGGGTCCGCCGCGCCTCTGCTTTTGTCCTTTACCCCATTCGCCCGGTGCGAATCACATCCGCAATCACCGGGGGCAGGTTCCAGGCCATGATGTCAAAGGCGCTGGAGGCAAAGTCGTAGGTCACCTTGTGCAGGGACACCTTGGGCTTGCGGCCCACGCAGTCCACAATTGCCACGTCGGCGCCGGGTTCATGGTTCAGGGTCAGGCCCACGCTGCCGGGGTCCACGAAGGTGGTGTCGCCCAGCACGCGCACGAAGGGGACGTGTGAGCCGCCCACCACGATCACGCGGGCGCCCAGCGAATCGGCCAGTTCTTCGAGTTCACGCTTGGGGGCCATCAGGTCCAGGCGCTGGTCCGGGGCGTGGGGGCTGCCGTGAAAGAAGCGCACGCGGCCAATCGGCGTGGTGATGCGCCCGCCCGGCGGCAGCCGGCGCAGGAAGTCCAGCTGCTCGGGGGTCAGGATCTTCTTCGTCCAGGTCAGCACCTGATCGGCCACGCCCTTGCGGTCGGCGCGCTCGCCCAGGTCAATGGCCACGCGCATGTCGCTGGACCCCAGGCCGGCCACCCAGCCCTCGCGCCGCACGAAGTCAATGACCGGCCCGGGGCTGGCGCCGTAGCCCACGAGGTCGCCCACCACGATCACCTGATTGACGATGTTCTCGCTCAGGAAGCGCTTCACCGCCGTCAGGGCGTGAATGTTGCCGTGTATGTCACTGATAAAGGCCACTCGCAAGGTGCACGTATCGTAGAACATTCTGCCCCGATCTGTGGTGCGTGGCCGCCGGTCCACCCACGGGGGGGCCCTGTGACACTCTTTAGCCTCCGCCCAGGGGCGCGGCCCGCACGGCGCCCAACCATCCGGCCCTATCATGGCCCCCATGCCTGTTCCCGTCACCGCCCTGCTGCTGGGCCTGGCCCTGGCCGCCTGCGGTCTGCCACTGCCCTGGAGTGCGCTGAGCGCCCTGCCGCTGGCGGCCATTCTGGCGTTCACCGCCCGCGCCGATACCCCCCGGCAGGCCGCCGGGCGGCTGTTCTGGGCGGGCTTTGGCTACATGGGGCTGCACCTGTGGTGGCTGGGCGCCTTTCTGGTGGACCTGCTGTTTGGCATGGTGCCGTTCGGCGCCCTGGCCGGGCTGCTGTTCGCCTTGGAGGGGGCCTTTCTGGCGGGCATGGCCCTGATTGCCACCCGCCTGACTCCTTCGCCCACCGGACGGGTCTGGACCCTGGCGGGCGGCTGGGTGCTGCTGGAATGGCTGCGCTTTCTGGGCCCGCTGGCCTTTCCCTGGCCCACCCTGGGGTACACCCTGCTGCCCACGCCCGCTATCCAGATTGCGGACCTGGGCGGTGTGCTGCTGGGCAGCGTGCTGGTGGCCTTCACTGCGGCGGCACTGGGCCAGGCGTGGTTGGAACGGCAGCAGGGGAGAGCGTCCTGGCGTCCCGTGGTGCTGGCGGCGCTGGCCTGGGGCGGGGCCCTGGGCTACGGCCTGACCCGCCTTCCCGGCGAAGGGCCTGAACAGCCCATGCGGGTGCTGCGGATGGCGTTTGCGGCGTTTGATCGGGCGTCCGGCACCCTCACGGCAGACGAGCAGTTCCGGGTGCAGCGGCAGGCCAGTCTGAACCGCCCGCCCGGCAGTGTGGTGGTCTGGAGCGAAACCGCCTTGACATTCGCCGGTCCACCGGCCCCAGTCACCGCTTTTCCGGGGCCGGGGATCAGTGGCGCAGGGGTATATGCGAATGTCAGCCCGGCCTACAACGCCGTCATCAGTCTTGATGCCAGTGGCCGGGTGATGTCCCGCAACGACAAGGCCAAGCTGGTGCCGTTTGGCGAGGAATTTCCTTTCCAGACTGTTCTGGGCCCGATTTACCGCCTGATTCTCACGCCGCTTGGCTTTGCGATTCCCGATACGGTGCCCAACCGCGATCTCGGTCCCTTAAGTCTTGGCGGTGTGGCTTACGGCACTTATGTCTGCTACGACAGCGTGTTTCCGTGGGTGGCGCGCACGCTGGCCAACCGGGGCGCGCAGGTGCTGGTCAACCCCAGCAACGACGGCTGGTACAAGGGCTGGGGCGTGCAGCAGCATTTCCAGATGGGCCGGGTGCGCGCCATCGAAACCCGGCGCTGGCTGGTGCGCAGCGTGAACCTGGGCGTGGCGGGTGCGGTGAACGACCTGGGCCAGCCGGTGCAGACCGTGAGCACGGGCCAAGAGGTGCAGGTGCTGGACGTGCGCCCCCGGCTGCTGAGCGGCACCACCGTGTTCATGCAGGTGGGTGACCTGCCGGCGCTGGGGCTGGCGCTGCTGATGGTGCTGTATGGCTGGCGGCGGCGGGTGGCGTGGCTTTAGGGTTTTGGCTTCTCCCGCAGTGCTTCCATGGCCTCCAGCGCTTCGCGCCGCAGCTCTGTGTCCATCTTGGCGTAAATCGCCGAGGTATTGACTGAGGCGTGACCCAGCACATCGGCGACCACATGCAGGTCACGGGTGGCGCGGTAGAGCTGGGTGCCGGCCGTCCGGCGCAGGGTGTGCAGGCCCCACATCTCCGCCGGGAGGCCCAGCGCCTGATAGTACTGGGCCGCGATATCCCGCCCGCCTTTGGTGGTCAGGCGTCCGCCCAGATTCCTGGGTGTCAGGGAGACCAGCAGCGGCGCGTCGGGCCCGCTGGGGGCTGCCACGGCGACCCGGTAGGTCAGCCACGCCTGCAGGGCCGCTTTCATGCCCGCCGTGAGGGGCACCCGGCGCAACTTGCTGCCCTTGCCCCGCACCTGGAGGGCACTGGTCGTCAGATCAGCGTCCCCGAGATTGAGCCCCACGATTTCAGCGGCCCGCAGGCCCAGATTGCCGCCCAGCAGCAGCAGCATGCGGTCGCGGGTGGCCCGTGTGGGGTGAGCGGGATGCAACGCTTCTGGCAGCTCCAGCAACTGGCGGTATTGCGCTCCTTCAATGGCGCGTTTGCGGGCGTGGGCGGGCGTGGCGTCGGCAGGCGGGCGAACCCCAGCGCTGGGGTCGTGGTCCAGCACGTTCGCCCACACCAGGGCCTTCATGAGATTGCGGACGCCGTAGAGGTGACGTTTCACACTGGCCGCCGCGAGCCCTTCGGCTTGCAGGTGCAGCAGCCATAGGTCGAACACCTCGCTGGACAACTGGTTCAGCGCGTGTGAGGGGGCTTCTGGGGGCCCTGTGAAGGTCAGGAAGCGCCGCACGCTCTCGGCGTAGTGCGACAGCGTGAGTTCGCTGATCCGCCCACCCCGACTGGATTTCAGGCGCATGTAGGTGTGCAGCAGCTCACTCAGGGCGGCGGCGTCCTGGCTATGGGCCGCCCGGAGGCCCTCGCGGCGGCGATTGGCGGCACTGGCCCAGCGGGAGGCCAGGACCAGGGCAGCGCCCGTCATCGCCATTCCTTATGTTTCATAAGTGGAATTATAGAACATTGGATTGGGGGCAGCCAGATGCTGGGCAGCTCGCGCCAGCCAGCGCTCAAACTCGTCTCGGGTGAGGTTCCATTTGGCCCGGTTGCATTGCGCGCAGGCGAGCGCGAGATTGTCCATCTCGTGGCGCCCACCCCGACTTAGAGGATGAGTGTGATCAATCTGGAAACCCAGACCACATCGATCATTCCGCAGGCCGCAATAGGTACAAGCTGGCGTTTCGCAGAGCAATGTCACCAACATCTCCGGCGCAAGAGGACTGAACTGGGAAAACGTTTGAGCACACTGCCATTCATACTGTAGGCCATCTGAAAAACGCGACGCCGATCATCTTGGGCATAGCGCTGACGGTAGGCCGCTGCCTGACAATTGAGGCAACGATAGTGCCGACTGCCATCGGGGCGGTTTTTGGGAAATGCCGCTATCGAAAGGGGCTGCTGACAAACACGGCAGGTGCGAAACTCGGCGCCCATGCCCAGTACTTTACCCCTCAGCCGCGCGCCGAGGCCCCTTCCTGGCCTTCCTGTGAGGCTGCCCATTTTTTGCTGTCCCAGACGGGCTTGGCTTAGGTCTCCAGGTCAGTGCGCTGGGCGGGGGTCAGAAAACGCACGGCGCCGGGGAGGATACGGGCCTCAAAGGGGGTGGTTTCCACGTGCAGTTCGCCGTCGTACTGCAGCGGGAAAGGATCGTCGGCGTCCACCTTGACCGTGCGGGCTTCCAGGGTTTCGAGGTTGCCGCTGAAGATGGGGTCGCCCAGGTTCAGCTTCACCCGCACCGAATCGATGATGTTGGGCAGCAGGCGCAGGATATTCCCGGCCTTCATCAGGATCACGGTAAAGCGGCCGTCGGCGGGGCTGATGGCGCTGGTGATGGGCAGGCGGTAGTTCGCCATGCCGAAGTTCGCCACCATCACGCCGATGCCTTCAAAGTCGCGTTTCTCGCCGTCAATCTCCAGGTGAAAGGTGGTCTTTTTGGGGTTCAGCTGCTTCATGGCGCTGATCACGTAGGCCAGTTCGCCGTAGCGGCCTTTCAGGTCCTCGCTGTCACGGATCATGCTGGCGTCGGCGCCGGCCCCGGCCAGCATGCAAAAGCCGCTGGTCTCGCCCTTGACGTCCACCTCGCCCATGTCCAGGCGCAGGGTGTGGCCCTGGGCCATGATCTCCACCAGGGCGGCGGCGTCGTGGGGCAGCTCCAGGTTCAGGGCGATCAGGTTGGCGGTGCCGGCGGGAAAGGCCAGCAGCGGAATATCGGTGTGCCGGGCGGCGTAGGCGAGGCTGCTCACGGTGCCGTCGCCGCCGGCGGCCACGACCACGTCAAAGTCTTTCAGGTCGCCCACGTACTCATGCATGGGGGTGTCTGGCTTCAGCTCGCGCTCGGTCACCTCGGCGCCCTCGGCGCGCAGCAGGGACAGAAACAGGGGCAACTGGCTGTCGCCGCTGCCGCTTCTGGGATTGAACACCACAAGCACGCGCTGGCCGCGCAGGGGGCCCTGGGGGGCAAGGGGGGGCACAGGGGCGGTCATCGCATGTATTACACTGCGGGCACGGAGGCTTAAGCATGCTGCGTTTCTTGGTTGCTTCTTTAGTGTTGACCGCGCCCCTGGTGGCCTGCGCGCCCGCGCAGCAGACCGCCATGGTGACGGTAACCCCCATGCTCATCAAGGTGTCCGAGGCGGCCACGCGCGGCGGGACCGTGACCATTCAGGGCCGCTACCTGGGCGGGCCCAGCACCGGCCGGGTGCGCCTGGGCGCCGACGAGCGCGGCCAGGGCGGCTACCTCTTCCCCGCCAGCGCGGTGCGCTCGTGGACCGACAGCGAGATCGTGCTGACCATTCCCGCCGACGCCCCGGTGGGCGGCAGCTGGCTGTTCGTGGAAGTGGCCGGCCGGCAGTCCACAGGGCTGCCCTTCAGCGTTCGGCAGTAAGGACCATTCGCGGGGACCGCTGGTGTACGCGCCGGCGGTCCCTGGCGCTTTGGGCATAAGCTCTGGGGCATGGCTGTCTTCCGTGTGCTGCGCGCCGCTGGCCTGGGGTCCCTGGCCCTGGGCGCCGCGTCCGTGTCCAATACCTACCGCTTCGTGATCAACCGGCAACAGGTGGCGTTGCCCGGCCTAACGCGCCCGGTGCGCGTGGCGCAGCTCAGCGACCTGCATTACGGCCTGTTCGTGGGGCACCGCTCGGTGCGGCGCTGGGTCTCGGCCGTTCTGGAGACGCAGCCAGACGTGATTGTCATTACCGGCGATTTTCTGGACAGCGGGGTGGGCACCCGGCGCCACCGCAAGTTGCTGGATGAACTCTCGCGCCTGCAGGCGCCGCTGGGTGTCTACGGGGTGTGGGGCAACCACGACTGGACCAGCCTGAACACCAACGCCGCGCGCACCACCTTTGCTGAGCGGCTGCGGCTGGCAGGCGTGCGCCTGATCAACAATGCGGGCGTGCAGCTGCGCGACGACCTGTATGTGGCGGGCGTGGACGACTGGTGGTTTGGCACCCAGGACCTGGACGCGGCGCTGCGGGGCAGGGCGGGCGGCGCGGTGGTGCTGCTGGCACACAACCCCGATTACCTCACCCAGGTGCCGGCCTGGGTGGGCCTGACCCTCAGTGGCCACACCCACGGCGGGCAGGTGCGGCTGCCGCTGTTCGGGGCGCTGAAGAAGCGCTCCACACTGCTGAACGTGCTGCGCGGCTGGGTGCGGGGCACCCGCATTGTGCAGTCGCCCGCCGAGGGCCAGCCCACCCAGGCCCCGGCGGGTGAGGCGCTGGGCTTTGTGTCGCAGGGGCTGGGGGTGACCGGCGTGCCGCTGCGCTGGGCCTGCCCGGCCGAGGTGGTGGTGTTCGAGCTGGAGCCGGCGCCGGCCTGAGTGGAAAGGGGCCCCCACCTCTCCCCTGGCCCCCATCTGCCCCGGCGCCCCGCGCTATGCTCCGCTCTGTTATGGCGATCAAACGCCCCAAGGGCACCGAAGACCACCTGCCAGCCGGCAGCCCGAAACTCACGCTTGATGTTTCGGCCCGTGACCATGCCTGGCTGGTGCAGACCGCGCGCGGCGTGCTGGAGCGCGCCGGCGCGCAGCGCATCGACACGCCGCTGTTTGAAGAAGCCGAACTGGTCAAGCGCGGCGTGGGCGGCTCCACCGACATCGTGCGCAAGGAGATGTTCACCGTCTATTACTTCGGGGACCACGGCGGGTACATCCTGCGCCCGGAAGGCACGGCGGGGATTGTCCGGGCGTATCTGCAGGGGGGGCTCAAGCAGCTGCCCAGTCCGCTGAAACTCTGGACCCACGGCCCCATGTTCCGCGCCGAGCGCCAGCAGCGCGGGCGCCTGCGCCAGTTTCATCAGGTGGATTACGAGGTGCTGGGCAGCGCGGACGCCCTGGTGGACGCCGAGGCGATTGCCCTGATGGTGCAGGTGGTGCAGGCCCTGGGCTTGAAGGGCGTGCGGGTCAAGCTGGGCAGCATTGGCGACCCGGAAGACCGCGAGGCCTACAACGCGTATCTGCGCGGGGTGTTCACGCCGCACCTGGAGGCCCTCTCAGACGATTCCAGAGACCGCCTGGGCCGCAATCCCATGCGCATTCTGGATTCCAAGAGCGAGGACGATCAGGCCCTGATCGCCCGGCTTGGTGTGCGGCCCATGCTGGATTTCCTAGGGCCCGAGGCAAAAACCCACTTTGAGGCGGTGCAGCGGTACCTGGACACCTGGGACGTGGCGTATGACCTCGACCCCAGCATCGTGCGGGGGCTGGACTACTACCGGCGCACGGCCTGGGAACTGCACCACGAAGGCGTGGGGGCCAAGTCCGCGCTGGGCGGCGGGGGCCGCTATGACGGCCTGGCGCAGGAACTGGGCAGCAAGGAGGCGGTTCCGGGCATCGGCTGGGCGTTTGGCGTGGAGCGGCTGCTGCTGGCGCTGGAGGCCGAAGGCCGCGCGCTGCCGGCCCCCGAAGGCCCGCTGCTGTACGTGGCCGCGCTGGACGAACAGAACGTGGGCTACGCCGCCACGGTGGCGTTAGGCGCCCGCCGGGTGGGCCGGGCGGAATTTGCCTACCGGGCGCTGAAGCCGGGCACGGCCTTCCGGGACGCCGAACGCCGGGGCGCGCGCCTCGTGGCCCTCATCGGCTCGCAGGAAGTCGAGGGGGACACTCTCAGTATCAAAAATCTGGTCACGGGCACGCAGACGAGCGTGCACACCCGCGACCTGCACACCTTCTTACAGGGGCAAATTGCCCAGCACCCGCAGGAGCACGCATGAAACGCACCGCCATGATGGGCCACCTCAACGACACGCACGCCGGGCAGACCGTCGTCCTGCAGGGCTGGGTCAGCCGCCGCCGCGACCTGGGCGGGCTGATTTTCGCCGAGCTGCGCGACCGCAGCGGCACCGTGCAGGTGCAAGTGGAGCCGGATTCCCCCGCGTTTGCCGACGCCGACCGCCTGCGCGCCGAGTATGTGGCCGAGGTGGAGGGCCGCTTTCAACTGCGCCCCGAAAGCCAGCGCAAGGGCGGCCTGGGCGACTACGAGGTGCTCGCCACGCGGGTGAAGGTGCTGAACGCGGCCAAAACCCCGCCGTTCGAGCTGGACAAGGGCGATCAGGTGTCAGAGGACATCCGCCTCAAGTACCGCTACCTGGACCTGCGGCGCCCGGAGATGCAGCGCGGCCTGCTGCTGCGCTCCAAGGCGGTGGCCGCCGTGACGGCCTTTCTGGACGCGGCCGGCTTCGTGCAGGTGGAAACGCCCATGCTCACCAAGTCCACGCCGGAGGGCGCGCGCGACTTTCTGGTGCCCAGCCGCCAGAACCCCGGCGAGTTCTACGCGCTGCCGCAGAGCCCGCAGCTGTTCAAGCAGATGCTGATGATCGCGGGCTTTGACCGCTACTACCAGCTGGCGCGCTGCTTCCGCGACGAGGACCTGCGCGCCGACCGCCAGCCGGACTTCACGCAGCTGGACATGGAAATGTCCTTTGTGGACCAGGACGACGTGCTCTCCACGCAAGAGGAGCTGCTGGCCCATGTGGTGCGCGAGACGGTGGGCGTGCAGTTGCCTCTCCCCTTCCCCCGCCTGCCGTACATGGACGCTATGAACCGCTTCGGCTCCGACAAGCCGGACCAGCGCTTTGGCCTGGAATTCGTGGACGTCACCGATCTGTTTCAGGGCGGTGAATTCAAGGCCTTTGCCGAGGCGCAGACCGTGAAGGTGCTCTCGGCCCCGGAACTCACCCGCAAGCAGATTGACGAACTGGAGCGCGTGGCCAAGCAGAACGGTGCCCGGGGGCTGGCGTGGCTCAAGCGCGACGGCGAGGGCTTTACGGGCGGCATCAGCAAGTTCGTGGGCGCGCAGGCGGCGGCGCTAGTCGAGCGCACGGGGGTCGAGCAGGGCGGCACGCTGCTGTTCGCGGCGGGCGAGTGGAAGAAGGCCGTCTCGGCGCTGGGGGCGGTGCGGCTGGCGCTGCGTGACCTGTTTGACCTTGCGGCGACGGGGCCCCAGTTCCATGTGAGCTGGGTGACCGACTTCCCGCAGCTGGAATTCGACGAGGAGGCCGGCACCTGGACCTACATGCACCACCCCTTCACCGCGCCGCACCCGGACGACCTGCCCCTGTTCGGCACCGAGCGACAGGGCGAGATCCGCGCCCAGGCGTATGACCTCGTGCTCAACGGCTTCGAGATCGGCGGCGGCAGCATCCGTATTCACGACCCGGCGGTGCAGGCGCAGATGTTCGCCGCCATCGGCCTGAGCGCCGAGCAGGCGCGCGAGAAGTTTGGCTTCTTCCTGGACGCCCTGGAGTACGGCACGCCCCCCCACGGCGGCATCGCCTGGGGCTTTGACCGCCTGGTGATGGTGCTCAGCGGCGCGGCGAGCATCCGCGAGGTGATCGCGTTTCCGAAGAACAACCGGGGCGTGGACCTGCTGGCCCTGGCGCCCTCCCCTGTTGAGGCCGCGCAGTTGGCGGAGGTAGGACTGCAGGTGGCGAAAGAAGAGTAAAGGAAGGGGGCGGAGAGGCCCTCTTTCTTATGGAGATGTAAGTGAAAGTATTCACGATTATATCAGATCGTGAAAGTTTCGTTTCATCGCTCCATGAGGTTCAGGAAGTCCAGCGTGTACTGGGCGACCGTACAGGGAAAACTATCGGCCATCGCGTGGGTGGCGCCGGGAATCTGGCGGATGACCGTGTGGGGAATGGCCTCGTGAATCTCCCACAGGGTCCACGACTGCACCACCGGGTCGGCCAGGCCGTCCAGCAGCAAGGTGGGGACCTCCACGCGGCCCAGAAGGGGGCCCGTCATGTGGGCTTCCTGGTCACGGGCCAGCCGGTACATGCGCCGGGGGCCGCAGCGGGTGTAGGCACGCAGGCCGGGCAGCAGCAGCCCCAGGCGCTCGCGGGGCAGGTCCAGCAGCAGGCGCAGGAACTGCACGCGCACGCTGGGGTTTTCTGGAATCCCCGTGGGGGCGCAGGCGATCAGGGCGCTGGGGAAAGTCGGGTAACGCGCGGCGAGGTCAAACATCACCTCTCCCCCCAGCGAGTGGCCAAACACGGGCATGCCGCGCAGATTCATGGCCGCCAGCCACGCAGCGAGGTGGTCGGTGAGGTGCTCAATGCACACGGGAAAGTCCGGGCGGCCCTCGCTGAGGCCGTGCCCAGGGGGGTCGTACAGGTACACCGTGCGCTCGCGGGCCAGTTCGTGGGCGACCCGGTGGTACATCCAGGCGGCACAGCCCAGGCCGGGGACCAGGACCAGCGGCGCGCCCTGGCCGAGGCGGCGCGCGTGGGTGCGCAGGCCATTGACGGTACAGAAGACGGGGGTTCCCCTCACGCAGGTCCAGGGGCGGCGGGTTGCGGGTTCAGCGGCTCGTCGAGAAAAGCGCGCAGCAGGCGGTTAAAGGCGCGGGGGGCGTCCACCATCACAATATGCCCCGCGCGGGGAATGACTTCCAGGCGCGAGCCGGGCAGGGCCTCGTGCAGCAACTGGCCCAGGGGCAGCGGCACCAGCACGTCGCGCTCGCCCCAGATGATCAGCGTGCGGGCGCGAATGCCGGGCAGGGCGTCCTGCACCGAGTCGTTCAGCAGGTTCACCGCGTTGCGCCAGAGGTTCACGGGCCCGGCCAGCGCGGCGTCCAGCAGGATGGTGGACAGGAACCGCCGGTTGCCCAGCAGCGCGGCGCGCGGCAGGTGCAGGGCGGTGCGGGCGGCATTGGCCCGCAGCAGGCCGCTGGCGCACACGAGGACCAGCCGGGTCACGCGATCCGGGCAGCGCGCCGCCACATGCATGCTCACGTGGCCGCCCATGGAATGGCCCACCAGGGCGACGTCCTGCAGGTTCTCGTGCTCCAGCCACGCGGCGACGAGGGCGGCGGCCTCGCGCACCCCCAGGGCCCGCTGGCGCCGGGCGCGGCCGTAACCGCTGAGTTCCAGGGTATAGACGTGGTGGTGCGCTTTGAGGGCATTCACATTGAAGCGCCACCAGCGCCCCGAGCCGCTGAGGCCGTGAATCAGGACCACGGGCCTCTCCCCTGCGCCGCTGTGCTCCACATGGAGTCGCGCGCCCTGATGCTCGAAAACGCTCTGCGCCATCGCTGCAGCATAGGGCAGGCCGGGTGGCTTCGCCCTGAGCGAAGGTTGAGGGAGGGGTTGAAGGAAGGATCAGCAAGTGATTCAATTCACGATTGTACTAGATCGTGAATTGATTATTTCATTGACCATTGGGAGAGAGGCTGGCGCTCAGAGAGGCACAGGCGGCGGCCAGGCACAAGAGGTCTGGAGGGCGCACCTGCCTCTGCTTTCCCGCAAGGCCGAAGGGCAAGAGCAGGTGCGGTTTTCCGCGACTCTTGCCCTTCGGCCTTGCTGTTCAGGCTGGGACCGGTGCCCGCATGCCACCAAGGAACAGCTCGTGCAGGCGCAGGTCGCCGGTCAGCTCGGGGTGGAAGGCGGTGGCCAGCACGCGACCCTGCCGCACGGCCACGGTCTGGCCCTCGTGGGTAGCGAGCACCTCGACACCCTCCCCCACCCGGGCAAAGGCGGGCGCGCGGATGAACACCGCCGGCAGCGGGGCGCTTAGGCCCTCAAGCAACAGGTCGGTGGTGAAGGAATCAATCTGGCGGCCAAAGGCGTTGCGCTGCACGGTGACGTCCAGCAGGGCGAGGCTGTCCTGGTGGCCGAACTGGGGGGGTGCGCCCTGCACCTCGCGGGCCAGCAGGATGGCGCCGGCACAGGTGCCCCAGAGGTGGCCGCCGGCCGCGTGGAAGTCACGCACGGGGGCCCAAAGGCCGAACTCCCCCATCAGGCGGGCCATGGTGGTGCTCTCGCCGCCGGGCAGGATCAGGCCGGAGAGCCCGGCGAGGTCGGCCGGCAGGCGCACCTCGGTCACGGCGGCGCCCAGGGCTTCCAGGCGCGCGCGGTGTTCGCGGAACGCACCCTGCAGGGCCAGGACGCCCACGCGGGGACCAGCGGCACCCATGCTTACCAGCCCCGGGTGGCCAGCCGCTCGGCGGGAATCAGGTCGTCGATGTTGATGCCGGTCATGGGGGCGCCCAGGTCCTCGCTGATCTCGGCCAGCACCTCGGGGTTCTGGAAGTGGGTCACGGCCTTCACGATGGCCTGCGCGCGGCGCTCGGGGTTGTCGCTCTTGAAGATGCCGCTGCCCACGAACACGCCGTCCAGGCCCAGCGCCATCATCAGCGCGGCGTCGGCGGGGGTGGCCACGCCGCCGGCGGCGAAGTTCACGACCGGCAGCTTGCCGTTGGCGTGCACGTACTTCACCAGTTCGTAGGGGGCCTGCAGGTCGCGGGCCACGGTCATCAGTTCCTCGGCGGGGCGGGCCTGAATGGCGCGGATCTCGCCCAGCACGGTGCGGGCGTGGCGCACGGCCTCAATGACGTTGCCGGTGCCGGCCTCGCCCTTGGTGCGGATCATGCTGGCGCCCTCACCCACCCGGCGCAGGGCTTCGCCCAGGTTCTTGGCGCCGCACACGAAGGGCACCTTGAAGTCGCTTTTCAGGATGTGGTACTGGTCGTCGGCGGGGGTCAGCACCTCGGACTCGTCAATGAAGTCCACGCCGATGGCCTGCAGAATCTGGGCTTCCACGATGTGCCCGATGCGCACCTTGGCCATCACGGGGATGGACACGGCGGCGATGATCTCCTTGATCATCTTGGGGTCGCTCATGCGGGCCACGCCGCCGTCTTTGCGGATGTCGGCAGGCACGCGCTCCAGGGCCATCACGGCGGTGGCGCCAGCGGCCTCGGCAATGCGGGCCTGATCGGCGGTGACCACGTCCATAATCACGCCGCCCTTGAACATCTCGGCAAAGCCCTGCTTCAGGGCGGGGGTTCCAGTCTGCACGTCGCTCATGGGGTCAGTATGGCGAACAACTGACCCCACCACCAGGGTCAAGAGGCTCTGGGTGATGGGGTCAGTTGGACCGATTGTCTGGAGGTCAAGGTGGGCGCCAGTCGGCGCCGTCGGCGTGTGCGCGGCGGATGGCCTCGACCAGTTGCGAGGGCCGGAAGGGCTTGAGGAGGTAATGCTCCTGAATGCGTGGGCCCAGCTCCGGCGGGGTGGGGCGGGCCAGCCCGGAGAGAAACACCACCGGCGGCAGGCCCGCGCCCACCTGGGCCAGCATGCGGCGCACCGTTTCAAAGCCGTCCCAGGGGGTCATCAGCACGTCCATCACGATCACGTCGGGGGCGCAACCGGGCAGGGCGTCCAGGGCCGCCGGGCCGTTGGGGGCGGTGGTGACCTCAAAGCCCTGCAGGCTCAGGGTCAACTCCAGCAACTCCAGAATCTGCGCCTCGTCGTCCACGACCAGCAGGCGCAGGGGAGTTGCTCCGGGAGCCGTCATGGCAGCAGGGCCAGGGGGTCCACGGTCTGCCCGGACAACCGCACCTCAAAGTGCAGGTGGGGCCCCGTGCAGATGCCGGTGCAGCCGATATACCCCAGGAGGTCGCCCTGGCGCACCTGCTGCCCGGCCACCACCGCCGTGCGGCTCATATGGCCGTAAATCAGCAGGCTGTTGCCGCTGCGGGTGTACACATTCAGGCCGTAGTCACCGTAGCCGCTTTCGGAGACGGTGCCGTCGGCCGCCGCGTAGATGGGCGTGCCGTAGGGGGCGGCAAGGTCAATGCCGCCGTGGAACACTTCGCGGTGAAAATCGATGTCGCGCTCGCCGTAACGGCTGGTCAGGCGGTAGTTGCGCATGGGCCACACCAGGGAGCGGCTGCCGGTCGCCGCGGCGCGCGCGGTGGGCGCGGCCGCCACCGCGCGCTGGGCCGCAGCGGCGCGGGCGCGGGCCTGGGCCGCGGCCTGCGCCGCCTCGTACTGGGCCTGGCGCTCGTAGGCCTGGATGCGGGCCTGCCGCTCGGGGCTGTTTTTCCAGGCGAGGTACTCTTCATATTTGGCCTGGGCGGCGTACTTGGATTCCAGGCGGGCGCGCTCACGGCCTTTTTTCCAGGCCAGGAAGCGCTCGTACTGGGCCTGACGCTGCGCGACCAGGGCGGCGCGGCGCTCGGCCTCCCGGCGGTCGGCGAGTTGCTGGGCGAAGCCAGTGGCGCGGATGCCCGGCAGCAGCAGGTCGTCGCCCACTTGCAGCTCGGTGGGCAGCACGTCGTTGGCGCGGGCGGTCTGCACGAGGTCGGCGCCGTAGCCCGCGATCAGGGACAGGGCACTCTGGCCGGGCTTGATACGCACCAGCAGGCCCCGGGGGCCGGTGGGAATGTTCAAACGGCTGCCCGGCTGGAGGCGGTCCAGGCTGGTGCGGTCCAGGTTCATGCCCAGCAGGTCCACCAGCGGCAGGCCAAAGCGGGCGGCCACGCCCGCCATGGTGTCGCCGGGCCGCACGCGGTAGGACAGCACTGACCGGGGCCGGGCCGGGGCCCGCTCGGTGACGGCGGCGGGCAGGGCCAGCTGCCACGTGCGGGCGCCGGGGCGGCGCTCCAGCAGGGTCAGGTGGGCCGGGGGCACGCCGTAGCGGCGTGCCAGCTCGGCCGGCGGCGTGCGGCCGTCGGTGACCAGCTGCAGGGCGCGCCCGCCCGTGTCGCGGGTCAGCACGACGTCGGGGCCGGGGGCCAGCGCCTGGGGCGAGGGCTCGGTAAGCCAGGACAGCACAGGCGTGGTCTGTGCGAACGCGGCGCCCAGCAGGGCGCAGAGGGCGGCCAGACGGGACAGGCCGCGAATGCGGGATCGAGACAAGAGCAGGCTCCGGAAAAAAAGAGGGCGCGCCGGCTTACCCGCCGGCGAGGCCCTGCAGGAATTCGACGTTGTTGCGGGTTTTGCCCATGCGCGAGAGCAACATTTCCATGGCGTCGGCCGGGTCCATGTCGCTGATCACCTTGCGCAGCAGCCACATTTTCTTCAGGACTTCGGGCTGCAGCAGCAGTTCCTCGCGGCGGGTGCCGGATTTCAGGATGTCCAGTGCCGGGAAGATGCGGCGCTCTTCCAGGCGGCGCGACAGCACCAGTTCGGCGTTGCCGGTGCCCTTGAACTCCTCGAAGATCACGTCGTCCATGCGGCTGCCGGTTTCCACCAGCGCCGTGGCCAGGATGGTGAGGCTGCCGCCCTCGCGGATGTTGCGCGCCGCGCCCAGAAAGCGCTTGGGCCAGTGCAGCGCGTTGGAATCCAGACCGCCGGACAGGGTGCGCCCGGTCGGGGGGGTCACGAGGTTGTTCGCGCGGGCCAGACGGGTGATCGAGTCGAGCAGAATCACCACATGGCCGCCCTCTTCCACGATGCGGCGGGCGCGCTCGTGCACAAATTCGGCCACGCGGACGTGGTGCTGCGGGGGCTCGTCGAAGGTGCTGGCAATCACCTGCGCGCCCTGCACGCTTTCGCGAAAGTCCGTGACTTCCTCGGGGCGCTCGTCCACCAGCAGCACCATCACCGTCACGTCGGGGTAGTTCTTGACGATGGAGTTGGCGATCTTCTTGAGCAGGGTGGTTTTCCCGGCCTTGGGCGGCGCCACGATCAGCGCGCGCTGCCCGCGTCCGATAGGCACCAGCAGGTCCACCACACGCAGCGAGAGCCCGCCTTCCATCCCCGGGTCTTCCAGCACCAGCTGGGCTTCGGGGAAGGTGGGGGTCAGGTCGTCGAAGCGGGGGCGGCGCCGGGCAGTGTCGGGGTCCAGGCCGTTGACGGCTTCAACCTGCACCAGCGAGCCGTAGCGTTCGTTCTCGCGCGGCTTGCGGGCCCGGCCAATGATCTCGTCGCCGGTGCGCAGGTGAAACTGCTTGATGATGCCGGCCGTGACCAGCACCGTGCGGCTCTGCGGGTCCAGCAGGTCGGCCTGCAGAAAGCCGTAGCCGTCGGCGCTGATGTCGAGATAGCCGCGCGCCAGCAGCTGGCCCTCGGCGTCGGCCTGGCGCTCCATGATGGCGAAGGCCAGGGCGTCTTTTTTCAGCTTGCGGTAGTTTTCAATGCCGTACCCGGCCGCCAGAAGGTGCAGCTCGGGCAGAATTTTCTGCTGCAGTTCGTGAAAGGGCAGGGCGCCGCTCGGCTCCGTCACTGCTTGCTGCCTCCCTGCTCGGTCACGCCCCCACCCGTGGGGTTCGTGCCGGCTTCGCTGGCCGGGGTTTCCGGGCTGGCACCGGCGCGCTTGGCCCAGTCCTTCATGAAGCCGTCCAGGCCCGCCTGGGTCAGGGGGTGCTTGATCATCTGGGTAAAGACTTTGTACGGAATGGTCGCCACGTCGGCGCCGGCCAGGGCGGCCTGCACCACGTGCATGGGGTGGCGGATGCTGGCGGCCAGCACCTTGGTGTCAATGCCGCCCAGGACGTAGGCTTCCTTGATCTGGCGGATCAGTTCGGTGCCGTCCCAGCCGATGTCGTCCACGCGCCCGGCGAAGGGGCTGATGTAGGTGGCGCCCGCGCGGGCGGCCAGCAGGGCCTGCGGCACGCTGAAGCACAGGGTGACGTTGGTGCGGATGCCCTCGCCC
Organism: Deinococcus multiflagellatus; assembly: GCF_020166415.1. Classification (NCBI taxonomy): domain Bacteria; kingdom Thermotogati; phylum Deinococcota; class Deinococci; order Deinococcales; family Deinococcaceae; genus Deinococcus; species Deinococcus multiflagellatus. The sequence continues at coordinate 271,678 of NZ_JAIQXV010000001.1, read as the reverse complement.
GTCAGCACCTTGCAGGCTTTCAGGCCAGCGGGCGTGAGGGGCAGCTTCACCACGACGTGCTCGCTCCACTGGGCGACCTCGCGGCCTTCCTTGACCATGCCCTCGGCGTCCAGGGCGGTGACTTCGGCGCTGATGGCGCCGCCCACCAGGGCCGCGATTTCCTGCACCACTTCGCGGAAGTCGCGCCCGGAGGCCACGATCAGGCTGGGGTTGGTGGTGACGCCCGCCAGGACGCCCCATTCATTGATTTCGCGGATCTCGTCCGTGATGGCCGTATCGATAAAGAATTCCATAAACCGTTCTCCCTGAAAGCGATTGTATACACCTGCGGGCGAAAAACACATGCGCGGGGTGAGAAAGGTGGCCGGGTCAGAAGGAGCGCAGGCCCCGAGCATACCCTGTCCAGGCCCGGCGGGCGGATCAGATTGACCGCTCGGCCCCGGGCGTCCTACCATGAGAAGCCACCCCAGTGTGGGGTGGAGACAATACACAGGCGACCGCGAGGACAGTACGGGGCGCAGGGCAGCACGGAGCGAGTCAGGGACGGTGGGAGCCTGGCCAGCCAGCCGCACCCACGGAAGATCACCTCCCGCGCCGGCGGAAGAAAGGGCCAGAGCGCCTGACTAGACCCGCCCGGACACCCCCCGGCAGAGGGCCGCAACGAGGCCGCGTGCACGCGGCGAAGTTGGGTGGTACCACGCACACGCTTCCAGGCGGCGCGTCCCAGCAGATCAGCTGAGACGCGCCGCTTTTTGTTGTTCTGGAGGTGAAGGCATGAGCACCGTGCACCGTTGGGGGCAGATTCGGACGCGGGTGATCCCCGCTCCCCTGGTTTTTTCCCTTTCACCTCTTCCCTGCTTCTGGAGTCCCTATGACCACCTTTAAACCTGTGCCGCAAAACCCCAACTTTCCTGCCCTGGAGGGGGACATCCTGGCCTTCTGGAAGGAAAAGGGCATCTTCGAGCGCTCACTGGCGCAGACCAAGGATGGACCGGTCTTCACCTTCTACGAGGGGCCGCCCACCGCCAACGGACAGCCGGGCGTGCACCACGTTCAGGCGCGCAGCTTCAAGGATCTGTTTCCGCGCTTCCGCACCATGCAGGGCTACCATGTGCCGCGCAAGGCGGGCTGGGACACCCACGGCCTGCCGGTGGAACTGGGCGTGGAAAAGAAGCTGGGCCTGAATTCCAAGCGCGAGGTCGAGGCGTACGGCATTGACCGCTTCAATGCCGAGTGCCGCGCCAGCGTCTTCGAGTACGAGGCCGAGTGGCGGCGCTTTACCGAGCGCATGGGCTACTGGGTGGACCTGGACGACGCCTACCTGACGCTGCACAAGGATTACATCGAGAGCATCTGGTGGAGCGTCAAGGGACTGGATGAAAAGGGGCTGCTGTACAAGGGCTTCCGGGTGGCGCCGTACTGCCCCAAGGACGGCACCACGCTCTCCAACGCCGAAGTCAGCGAGGGGTACAAGGATATTCAGGACCCCAGCGTGTATGTGCCGTTCCGGCTGAAGGACCCGGGGGCACTGGGGCTGCCGGAAGGCGCGGCGTTCCTGGTGTGGACGACCACGCCGTGGACGCTGCCCTACAACGTGGGCGTGGCGATCCACCCGGAGTTCACGTACGTGGCCGCCCGGGACAAGGACGGGCAGGTGATGATCCTGGCCCAGAGCCTGAAGGGCGCTGTGCTGGGTGAAGAGGCCGAGGTGGTCAGGACGTTCAGGGGCGCCGAGCTGGAGCGCGTGGCCTACGAGCCGCTGTTCACCGAGGCGTACGAGGCCGAGGGCGAGGGCAAGCCGGTGTGGCTGTCGGGGCTGGACACCTACGTGAGCGATTCCGACGGCACGGGCATCGTGCACACGGCGCCGGCCTTCGGTGAGGACGACATGCGGCTGGCGCGGAACTACGGCTTTCCGGTGATCGTGGGCGTGGACAGCGAGGGCAAGCACCGCTTTGGACCGTGGCAGGGCGTGTTCTTCCGCGACGCGAACACCGAGATCGTGCGTGACCTGCGCGCGCGGGGGCTGATGTGGCGCGAGAAGAACTTCCTGCACGCCTACCCGCACTGCTGGCGCTGCGGCACGCCGCTGATGTACTACGCCACCGAGAGCTGGTACCTGAACAACACCCGCCTCAAGGCGCGCCTGATCGAACTGAACCAGACCATCGGCTGGCACCCGCCCCACATCAAGAATGGGCGCTACGGGGGCTGGCTGGAAAACCTGATTGACTGGAACATCAGCCGCAGCCGCTACTGGGGCACGCCGCTGCCGATCTGGGAGGCCGAGGACGGCGAGTACCGCGTGGTGGGCAGCTACGCCGAGTTGGCCGAGCTGAGCGGGCGCCCGGAACTCACGGGGCCGGACTTTGATCCGCACCGCCCGTTCGTGGACGACATCACCTTTGAGGTAGGCGGCAAGACCTTCCGGCGCGTGCCGTACGTGATGGACGTGTGGTACGACTCGGGCGCCATGCCCTTTGCGCAGCACCACTACCCATTCGAGAACAAGGACAGGTTCGAGGCAGGCGGCTTTCCCGCCGACTTCATCGCTGAGGCCATTGACCAGACGCGCGGGTGGTTCAACTCGCTGCACCAGATCGGCACGATGGTCTTTGACTCGGTGGCGTACAAGTCCGTGATCTGCTCGGGGCACATCCTGGACGAGAAGGGCGCGAAGATGTCCAAGAGCAAGGGGAACGTGGTGAACCCCTGGGACGTGTTCGAGCAGTACGGCGCCGACGCCGCGCGCTGGTACATGTACGTTTCGGCGCCGCCGGAACTCAGCCGCCGCTTTGGCATGAATCTGGTGGGCGAGGCCTTCCGCTCGTACTTCCTGACGCTGTGGAACACCTATTCCTTCTTCGTGCTGTACGCCAACCTGGACCGGCCGGACCTCCAGGCCGCCGCCCCGGTGGCCCAGCGCCCGGAGGTGGACCGCTGGCTGGTGGCCAAGGTGCAGGCCCTGATCGGCACGGTCACCGAGCGCCTGGAAAACTACGATCCCACCGGCGCCAGCCGTGCGCTGCAGGACTTTGTGGTGGAGGACCTGAGCAACTGGTACGTGCGGCGTAACCGCCGCCGGTTCTGGGGCGAGGGCGGGCAGGTGGACCACAACGCCTACGCCACGCTGCACTTTGCGCTGGTGACGGTCACCAAGCTCACGGCGCCGTTCACGCCGTTTCTGGCTGAAACGCTGTACGGGAACCTCGTGCGGTCCCTGGACCCGGGCGCCCCGGAGAGCGTGCACCTGACCGCCTGGCCAGTGGTGGACGAGGCCCTGGCGGCCCCCACCCTGGTGGGCGAGATGGACGCGGTGCTGCGCGTGGTCAGCCTGGGGCGCGCGGTGCGGGGGCAAACAGGGCTGCGCCAGCGTCAGCCGCTGCCCAAGGTGATGGTGCGGGCGCGCACCGCCGAGCAGACCCAGGCGCTGGGCCGCTTTGCCGAGCAGCTCAAAGAAGAGCTGAACGTCAAGGAGGTGGAGCTGATGGACCAGTTCACTGAACTGGTGCGCTACCAGCTGCGCCCGAATCTGCCGGTGCTGGGCAAGAAGTTTGGCCGGGGCGTGCCGCAGGTGCGCGCGGCCCTGGGGGCGGCCGACGCCAGTGAGGTGGCCCGCTTCGTGCGCGACGGCAAGCAGTTTGAGGTGGTGGCCCCCACGGGCGAGCGCTTTGAGCTGGGGCCCGACGAGGTGCTGGTGGACGCCCAGTCGCCCGAGGGCTTTGCCGCCCAGGAGGAGGCCGGCTATCTGGTGGCCTTTGACACCACGCTGACGCGCGAGCTGGAACTGGAGGGCCTGGCCCGTGACCTCGTGCGCGGGGTGCAGGACGCGCGCAAGAAGGCGGGCTTTGAGGTGCAAGACCGCATCGCCCTGCACCTGGACCTGAGCGGCGACGCGCGGGAAGCCGCCGAGGCGTGGCAGGAATACCTGATGAGTGAAACGCTGGCCGAGACGCTGGTGTTTGGCCCGGCGGACGGCTTTGCGGCCGAACTGGAAGGCGGCACCGCGTATCTGGAACGGCTGGAGGTCGTCAGCCACAACTGAGGCGTGACGGTGCAGTGAGGCAGGTCGGGGTGACCCGGCCTGCCTCTTTTGTGGGCAGCGGGGGGTGGCTGCGGCCGAGTTGGCCCCCTCCTGCAGGCAGGCACAGGCAGGATGCTGGGGGCGGTTGACCTTCTCCTGCCTGCCTTGCAGGGTTGGCCACCAAGCTCTGCGATACCTGCGACCACCACCGTTTCCACGTGAGGCCAGTCACCTCGCCCACCGCACCAACACAGAGCGCCGCGCGGGCTATCCCCAGCGCGGCGCCACCGTCTCCTCCCCTCTCTTTATTCCAGTGGCACGGCCGAGAAGCCGAAGGTGCCGGGCCCCACGTGGGCGCCGATCACCGGGCCCATCAGCTGCACGCGGCCCTTCTGCACATTCAGGCCGCTGGCGGTCATGGCGCTGTGCAGGGCGCTGATGCGGGCAGCGTCGCGCCCGGCGTGCATGATGGTGGCGCTCACCGGGGTGGTGCCGAAGCGGGCCTTGAGGCTGGCGAGCATGTCCCCGGCCGCCTGGTCCACCTTGGCGCGCCGGGCAGGCTTCAGGCGGCCCCCCTCAAACTGCAGGATGGGCCGCACCCCCAGCATGTTGCCAAAAAAAGCCTGCGTGCGGCTGATCCGGCCGCCGCGGCGCAGGTATTCCAGCGAGGCCACACTCATCTCGGCGTACTGGGCCTGCCCGGTGGACTGCGCCCGCGCGGCGGCTGTCTTGAGGTCGGCGCCCTGCTGGGCCGCGGCGCTGGCGGCCATGGCGATCTCGGCCAGGGGGGCGCCCGCGACCTCGCTGTCCATCACCAGCACGCGCCCGCCTTCGCCCAGGCTGGCGGCGGCCTGCTGGGCATGCTTGAACGTTTCAGACAGCTGCCCCGAGAGGTGAACGCTCAGCACCGAATCATGGGTCTTGAGCAGCGAGCGGTACAGGTCGGCAAAGGTGGCGGCGGGAACAGGGGTGGTGGTGGCTTCACCACCCGCGCGCATGTGGTCGTACACGGCGTCCGGGTCCACCTCCTGCCAGTCGAGCAGGGTGCGGCCCTGCATGGTGATTTGCAGCGGCACCACATGCAGCCCAAGCTGCCTGGCCTGGTCCGGGTGCAAGTCGCAGGTGGAATCGGTGACGACGGCGATCATGAACCCCGTTTTAGGCGTTTCACACCCAGGCCGTTGTGAAGTATCTCCCTTTGCCCCTGATTGCCCCCCGCGTCTTAACGCCCCGCACCAACTCTGTCAGAGTTGTGTCAGAGGGCATTTTTCATGTCGGCCGGCTGTCCGGATGGGATGACCTCAGACGATTGCCGGGCCAGCAGGCGACTATACTTCGCACTCATGAACGCGTCCGCTCTCCCCTGCCCCTGCCTGCTTCCGGAGCGCCCATGAAAGTGGCCGTGTTGTGCCACGCCAGTGCCGGTGGGTCTGGGGTGGTCGCCACCGAACTGGGCCTGCAGGTGGCGCGCGCCGGCCACGAGGTGCATTTCGTGGGCTCGGCGCAACCCTTCCGGCTGGCAGGGGCGGGGGGCATGCGTGGGCCTTATTTTCACCAGGTCAGCGGCTACGCTTACGCGCTGTTTGATCAGCCTTACCCCGAGCTGGCGGCCGCCAACACGCTCACCGAGGTGATTCTGGAACACGGCGTGGAACTGGCCCACGCCCACTACGCCATTCCACACGCCACGGCGGCCATTCACGCCCGCGGCATCACGGGGCGCTCGCGGGTGATGACCACCCTGCACGGCACCGATGTCACGCTGGTGGGTCTGGAACCGGCGTTCCGGCACACCACCCGGCACGCCATTGAGTGCAGCAACCATGTCACGGCGGTGTCGCACTACCTCGCCCAGCACACCCGCGAAGTCTTCGGCGTGGAGCGCGAGATTGAGGTGATTCACAACTTTGTGGACAGCGACCGCTTTGTGCGCGTGACTGACCCGGCGGTGCGCGCCCGCTTCGCCCACCCGGACGAGGCGCTGCTGGTGCATGTCAGCAACTTCCGCCCGGTGAAACGCGCGGCGGATGTGGTGCAGGTGTTTGCCCGCGTGGCCAGCGAGATACCGGCCCGCCTGCTGATGATCGGGGACGGCCCGGAGCGCCCGCGCGCCTTCGAGCTGGCCCAGCAGTTGGGGGTTATTGGCCGCACCCACTTCCTGGGCTCCTTTCCGGATGTGGAGACCGTGCTGGGCATCAGCGACCTCTTTGTGCTGCCCAGCCAGCAGGAGAGCTTCGGGCTGGCGGCCCTGGAGGCCATGAGTTGCGAGGTGCCGGTGGTGGCCGCGCGGGCCGGCGGGATTCCTGAGGTGGTGGAAGAAGGTGTGACCGGCTTCCTGGCCGAGGTGGGCGACGTGGACCACATGGCCGACGCGGCGCTGCGCGTGCTGCGCAACCAGGAGCTGTACCGGCAGATGGGCGCGGCTGGGCGAGAGGCCGCCGTGAACCGCTTTCACCCCCGCCTGATCGTGCCGCAGTATCTGAGGGCCTACGAGCGCACGGTGGCGTGAGCGAAGGGCGAGCAAGGGTGGGTGTTCTTTCGCCTGCCCTGTCTCCTGGACATTCACACATCTAGTGAATATATTCACGATTACACTAGGTTGTGAAGATTTTGTTCCCCCTATCGCAAATGAAAAGAAGGCAGCCTTGACTTGGCCGCCTGCTTTCCAGTCGGTTTACCGCGCCAAGCGCACCGTGACCACAGTGGCATCGGCAAAGGGCTGCACCTTGACGGCGCGGCCCACATCCACCAGGAAGGCATTCCAGCCGCGCTTGAAGGCCGCCTCATAGCCGCGGTTCGCCTTCACCGTCACGTCGGTGTTGACCCACGCGACGAAGAGGGTGCCGCGGTCCGTTTCGGGCTGCACATCGCGCAGGGCTTCGTTCTCGTCGCGGCGGCCGTTGTTGTTCAGGTCGCGGTAGGTGAAGAACTTGAGCTCGGCGACCTGGGCCTGGGAGCTGACCTGAATGGGGTCAATCACGCCGGGCCAGTTGACGTTCTGCGGGGTGAGAGTCACCTGGGCGCGGGCGGTGGGCGCTGTGGTGGGCAGTTCCAGGCGGAAACGGCCACCGTCAACGGGCACGCTGGAGACCTCCTGCACGGCCTGGCCAAAGGGGTTGACCACCACCGCCGCGACGCGCAGGTCGCTGCTGGCGGCGCCCTCCACGGTGCCCTGAATGGTCAGGGCCGAGGCCTGGGCCGCGAGCAGAAGGGTGAGGGGCAAAAGAGCACGCGGGGTCATGCCTTCAGTCTACGCGCCGCGCTGACGGGTGGGTGACGCAAGCTGACGGGGTCTTCACGGGTGGGCGGGGGGAAGAAGGGGGCGAGCCTGGCATGGAACCAGGCTCGCCCCCTTCAGAAGGTGCGCTTACTTGTTCAGCGCCTGCTTGACCAGGTCCACGATCTCGGGCATGGTGTCGGCCACCGGCACGTTCGCGGCCTTGAAGGCGGCGAGCTTGCTCTCGGGGGTGCCCACGTTGCCCATGATGATGGCGCCGGCGTGGCCCATGCGCTTGCCGGCAGGCGCGCTGCGGCCAGAAATAAAGGCCACGACGGGCTTTCTCATGTTGGCGGCGATGTACTCGGCGGCGGCTTCCTCGTCGGCGCCGCCGATTTCACCGATGACCACCACGGCGTCGGTGCCTTCGTCGGCCTCGAACAGGGGCAGTACGTCGGCGAAGGTGGTGCCGATCACGGGGTCGCCACCGATGCCCACGGTGGTGCTGGTGCCCATACCGGCGTCGTTCAGCAGCTTGGCCGCTTCGTAGGTCAGCGTGCCGGAGCGGCTGATCAGGCCAATGCGGCCGGGGTTGGCGTAGATCTTGTTGGGCATGATGCCCACCTTGGCTTCGCCGTTGGTCACGAGACCGGGGCAATTGCCGCCGATCAGGCGAATGCCTTCGCCGCCAGCGGCGCGGCTCTGGGCGTCCAGGGCCTTGACTTCCTGCACAGCGCGCATCATGTCCACGGTGGGCACGCCCTCGGTGATCAGCACGATCAGGGGCATGCCGGCGTGGGCGGCTTCCAGCACGGCGTCAGCGGCGCCGGCCGGGGGCACGAAGATGATGGACACGTTGGCGCCGTGCTTTTCCTTGGCCTCGGCCACCGAGTTGTAGATGGGCCAGCCTTCGAAGTCGGTGCCGCCCTTGCCGGGGGTCACGCCCGCCACGACCTGGGTGCCGAAATCGCGCATGGCGCGGGAGTGGCTCGCGCCTTCGCGGCCGGTCATGCCCTGCACGATGACCTTGCTGTCTTTATTGACGAGGATACCCATTACTTGTTCGCCTCCTTGGCGGCCTCGTCGGCGGCCTCAAACATGGTGGGGTACATCTGGATCAGGGGGCTGTTGACTTCGGCCAGCAGCGCCTTGGCTTCGTCTTCGGCGGTGCCGGCAATGCGCATGCGCACGGGCTTGGTCAGAATGCCCTCGTTCAGCGCCTGGATCACGCCCTTGGCCACCTCGTCGGCGCGGGTGATGCCGCCGAAGATGTTGATGAAAATGGCCTTCACGTCGCTGTCCTTGCTGACCAGCTTGACCGCGTTGTACACGACCTCGGCCTTGGCGCCGCCGCCGATGTCCAGGAAGTTGGCGGGCTTGGCCCCGGCGCGGTTGACCACGTCCAGCGAGGTCATCACGATGCCGGCGCCGTTGCCCAGCACGCCCACGTTGCCGTCGAGCTTCACGTAGGCAAAGCCGTACTTGCTGGCTTCGATTTCCAGGGGGTGCTCGGCTTCCAGTTCGCGCCAGTCGGCCAGGTCCTTGTGGCGGTACATGGCGTTGTCGTCAATCTCGAACTTGGTGTCGAGCGCCAGCGGGGTGCCGTCAGGGCCCACGAACAGGGGGTTGATCTCGACCAGCACGGCGTCGCGCTTCAGCGCGGCCTCGCTCATCTTGACCATCATGTCGGCAATCTTGTTGAGGTTGCCCTTGAAGCCGGCCTTGAGGGCCACTTCGCGCGCCTCGTAGGGGCGCAGGCCGGTCACGGGGTCCACGCGGTGCTTGATGATCTTTTCCGGGGTGGCTTCGGCCACTTCCTCAATTTCCATGCCGCCCTCGGCGCTGGCCATCAGGGTGTAGCTCTGGACATTGCGGTCCACGATCATGCCCACGTAGTACTCGGTGCCGGCGTCAATGTCCACGGCCTTGGTGACCAGAACCTTGTTGACGGTCAGGCCCTTGATGTCCATGCCCAGGATCTTCTCGCCGTTTTCATAGGCCTTGTCTTCGGTGGGGCTGAACTTCACGCCGCCCGCCTTGCCGCGCCCGCCCACGTGCACCTGGGCCTTGACGACCACCGGCTGACCGTATTCGCGCGCGATCTGGCGCACCTCGTCGGGGGTGCGGGCGACTTTGCCTTCCTGAACGTTCACGCCGAACTGGCGCAGGATTTCCTTACCCTGGTATTCGTGAAGTTTCACGACTGATCCCTCCTTGGGGGAGTGGGGCCCCAGACTGTGAGGCCGTTTTCGTTTGTCCCAAGAGATGAGTATAAGCGCACCGGGGATTGCCCCGTCCCGGCTGTCCCCAGACCGGGGACAAGAGGAGGGGCGCAGCGGCAGGCCGTGTTACCGTGGGCCGGTCATGACTCAACTGGAACAGATGCGCTCGGCGCTGAGCAGGGCTGGCCTGGGCGGCGCGTGGATCAGCGAGCCGGCCCATATCCGGCTGCTCAGCGGCTTCACCAGCGGCGCCGACGCCAAGCTGCTGCTCACCCCGGGCGGCGTGACGCTGTACACCGACGCCCGCTACGAGGTGCAGGCGCAGGAAGAAACGCGCGTGCCCACCTTTATTGCGCGCCCGCCGGAAACCCTGGAGCACGCCGCCGCGCAGGTGGCGGGACTGCGGATCGGCTTTGAGGCCGAGCACCTCACGGTGGCGGCGCTCGACGAACTACGCGAATACTGGCCCGGCGCCGCGCTGGAGCCGCTGGGGCCGGTGCTGCGCGAGCTGCGCATGGTCAAGACGGCGGTGGAAATTGAGGCCATCCGCGACGCGCAGACGCTGGCCGATCAGGTGTTTGCCGAGGTGCGCCCGCTCATCCGGGCGGGGGTGCGCGAGCTGGACATTGCCATTGAGATCGAAACGCGCCTGCGCCGGGCGGGGGCGACGGTGGCGTTTGACGTGATCGTGGCCAGCGGGCCGCGCGGGGCGATGCCGCACGGGGTGGCCTCGGCGCGGGTGATTGAGGACGGCGAACTGGTGACCGTGGACATGGGCGCGCGGCTGCGCGGCTACCACAGCGACATGACGCGCACGGTGGCCGTGGGCGAGCCCGGCGAGGAGCTGCGCCGGGTGTACCGCGCGGTGCTGGAGGCCGAAGAAGCGGCGGTGGCGGCGGTGCGGCCCGGCGTGCGGGCGGCCGACCTGGACAAACTGGCGCGCGACCTGCTCACCGGGCACGGGCTGGGCGAGGCTTTTGCGCACTCGCTGGGGCACGGCATTGGCCTGAACGTGCATGAGGGCCCGGGGCTGCGCAAGGTCAGCGAGGATGTGCTCCAGGCGGGCATGGTCATCACCATTGAGCCCGGCGCGTATCTGCCCGGCGTGGGCGGCGTGCGCATTGAGGATCTGGTGCTGGTCACGGATGACGGCCATGAGGTCCTGAGCCACAGCGAGAAGGAGCGCCTTTGAGGGCGGCGCTGCTGCTGGCCTGTGCGCTGCTGGGGGCCGCGGGCGCCACGCCCTACCGGGTGCAGCCGGGTGACACATGGTGGAGCCTCGCGCGGCGCAGCGGGGTGAGCGTGGCGGCCCTGCAGGCCCTGAACGGGGGCGGCGGGCTGCTGCGCGCTGGGGCCACGGTGCAGCTGCCGGCCAGCGGGGGCGGGGCGGTAGCGGCCATTCCGGCCCGGCCCGCCACGGTGCGGGCCATGAGTGCGCCGGCGCCCAGCGTGTTTCAGCGCGGGCAGGCGGTGTACTACGGCGGCCGGCGCGACAGCCGCACGGTGATGACGGCTGCGCACCTCACGCTGCCCTTTGGGACCTGGGTGCGGGTGACGCACGCGCGCACCGGGCGCAGTGTGGACGTGCTGATCAACGACCGGGGGCCTTTTGGCAACGGCGCGCGGATCATTGACCTGTCGAACGAGGCCGCCGCCGCGCTGGGGATGCTCAGCGAAGGGGTGGCGCCCGTGACCCTGACGGTCCTGAGCCGGCCCTGAGCCCCAGCCTGACCCGGGCGGGTGTTAGAATCGCGCCGGGTTTCAACCACAGACAGACGATTTGCTGATGTGCTTCACCCACCGAGGAGGATGGTTTCAATGACGATGGAAACGGCGCTGCTGACCCTGGACACCCTGGCGAAGTACCTGAAGGACAAGGAAGTCCAGCTGGACATGGAAGAGAACAACGGTCAGCGCTTCATCCGCATGGGCTGGCGCTTCGAGATGGGCGACGCGGCCGTGCTGGTCAGCGTGAACGACGGCCCGAACAACACCAGCCGCCTGGAGATCACCTGCGTGACCCAGAAGCAGTACGGTGACCGCCGCGTGGAAGTCGTGAACATGCTCAACGACCGCAACCGCGAGCGCGCCTTTGCCCGCAGCATTGACGCCGACGGCAACGTGTGGCTGGAATACGTGGGCTTCTACCCCACCCTGGCCGAAATGCCCCAGGAAACCTTCGACACGCTGTTTGGCGGCGTGCTGATGCACTTCCAGGACGACTACGCCGCGCTGGAGGGCTTCGTGCCCCAGGCGCAGCAGCCCCAGGCGTAAGCGGGCTCATGGGCGGGACTTCCCCGCCCTTTGTCTTGCGCTACTAAGTGAATAGATTCACGATTTTGCCAGATCGTGAAGTTTTTGTTTCTTGGTCAGTTGCTGGGCTGCTGTGGAAGGCCCAGCTGCCTGATAGATTGAACCCAGTTCAAACCTCTGGTCTCGCCCGCCTGTGGGCGGCCACCCTTCAAGGAGTCTCGCATGGATTTCACCCTGTCCGATGAACAGCGCCAGTTGCAGCAGCTGGCCCGCGATTTTGCCCGCAAGGAAATCATTCCGATTGCCGCCGAATACGACCAGAAGGAAGAACTGCCCTGGCAGGTCGTGGAAAAGGCCTTTGAAGTGGGCCTGCTCAATCCCAGCATTCCCGAGCACGCGGGCGGCCTGGGGCTGGGCATGTTCGACGAGTGCCTGATTGGCGAGGAACTGGCCTACGGCTGCATGGGCATCTACACGGTGCTGATGGCCTCTGAGCTGGGGATTGCCCCGGTCTTGATCGGCGGCACCGAGGAGCAGCAGAAGCGCTTCCTGGGCCCGCTGACCGCGAAGGCGGGGCTGGCGGCCTTTGCGCTGAGCGAGCCCAACAACGGCTCGGACGCGGCGGCGATGGGCACCACTGCGGTGCTGGACGGCGACGAGTGGGTGATCAACGGCACCAAGATGTGGATTTCCAACGGCGGGCTGGCCGAATTCACCGTGGTGTTCGCCACCACCGACAAGCAGGGCGGGCACAAGGCCACGGTGGCGCTGGTGGTGCCCAAGGACGCGCCCGGCTTTTCCTGGAACAAAATTAAGCACAAGATGGGGCAGCGCGCCTCGCTGACCAGCGAACTGGTGTTCGAGAACGTGCGGGTGCCGCGCGAGAACCAGCTGGGCGGCCTGGGCGACGGCTTCAAGATTGCCATGAAGACGCTGGACAAGACCCGTATTCCGGTGGCGGCGGGCTCGGTGGGCATTGCCCGGCGGGCCATGGAAGAGAGCATCAAGTACGCCAAGGACCGCGAGGCCTTTGGCAAGCCGATTGCCACCTTCCAGGCCATTCAGTTCAAGCTGGCCGAAATGGCGATGGGCATTGAGACGGGCCGCCTGATGTACCAGAAGGCCGCGTGGCTGGTGGACCAGGGCCTGCCGCACGGCTTTGAAAGCGCCATTGCCAAGGCGTACTGCAGCGAGATGGCGTTCAACGCCGCCAACGAGGGCATTCAGGTTCACGGCGGCTACGGCTACGTGGGCGAGTACCCGGTGGAAAAGCTGCTGCGCGACGTGAAACTGAACCAGATTTACGAGGGCACCAACGAGATTCAGCGCGTGGTGATCAGCCGGCAACTGCTGAAGTAAGGGCGACAGGAAAGCGGCGGAGGGAACAGTCCTCCGCCGCTTTGCCGTTGGGTGTAGGTGGATCTGGGGGTACTTCTTATTCCCTCAGCTGGGGGGACAGGGGCCACCCTGGGAAGGCTGAGGACGATGGGCGGCCCCTCTGGCCCCTCTCCTCTGCTGGGCCGCGCCTGAGCTGGCCTGAGGGGAGAAGGGCTTTTAAAGCCTCAAGTGCCGCTCGGGGTGCCAGACGCCGGGGCCGCCTGCCCCTGGCTGCCCGGCAGGGCGCCGCGCGGGCCGTGGTCGTAGTCATGGCCCGGCCCGCCCCGGCCACCAGGGCCGCCAAAGCCGCGCCGGCCGAAGCCCAGGGGGTGGTCTTGCAGGTGGGCTTTCATCTCGGCGGCGCGGTCGCTGGGCACGTCGCCGGCCTTCACCGCCTGGTCAATGGTGGCGTTGCCGGCCGAGACCGCAGCGGCGCGCAGTTTGTCCACGGTGACGCCCAGTGTGGCGGCCAGCTTTTGCAGGTACACGTCGCCGTAGTTGGTGCCAGACGGAGTGCGGGGGCCCGGCTGGGGGGTCTGGGGCTGTGCCTGGGCGGCGGGGGCGCTGCGGGCGGGGGCGCCAGCGGTCACGGTGCCGGCCAGCACCACGCCAGCGGTAAGGGGCAGGGCAGCGAGGGCAATCAAGGGCAGTCGTTTCATGGGGAACACTCCTGGAAAGAGGGCGCGGACGCGGGGCGGGCGGGGTGGGAAGGGCCCTTTCCCACAGGCGGCAGTGTGCGGGCACGCCGTTAAGTCGCGGCTAAAGCGCCGGGTGCGCTATGCTGGGTCGCCTTGCGAGACCGGAGTGGCTTTTTTCTAACGTGGCGGCCTGTGGCCCGCGCGTGGCCTGGGCTGGTCTCGCTGATTTCGCTGCTGGCGGTGCTGCTGGGCACGGCGCCCACGCTGCCGCCCGACAGCGGGGGCCTAAGCGCCGCCGGGCGCCTGACCCCCGCGCTGCCGGAGTTGCGCCCGGCCTCACCGCCTGGGGCGCCGGTGCCCATGACGGCCGGCACCCCGCCCGAGCCGCTGGTGCTGCCCACGGTGCGCCTGGGGGCGCCCGCCGCGCCGCTGGCGTGGCAGGCCCCGCTGCGGCGCCCCCGCCTGAGCGAGCTGGGCCGCCGGCAGACAGACGGGGGCTAGGCCGGAGGGTTGACCGCCGGGCGACGCCCGGCGCACAGGGGGGCCTGCTGGTCCCCGGAACACGCGCCCAGGGCGCTTCCTGCCCTCTTAATCCCCATTTCATTCTGAACCTCTGGAGTTTTTCCTGTGACTTACGGCAACAACCGAAACAAAGACGGGCGCCGCACCCCGACCAAACGCGCGGCCCCCACCGCCAGCCGACCCAATCCCTGGACCGGCCTGCTGCTGGTGCTGACCCTGCTCGCCAGCCTGCTGTACATCTGGCGCCCCTGGGAACACCGCGACAACCTGTGGTCCCTGTGGGGCGACAAGTTCCAGTTCATGACGCTGGGCCTGGACCTCAAGGGCGGGCTGCGTATTGAGCTGGCCCCCGAAAGCGGCACCGCCACCCGTGAAGAGCTGGACCGGGTGAAGACGGTGATCGAAAACCGCATCAACGCGCTGGGCGTGGCCGAACCCACGGTGACCATTGCCGGCGGCAAGCGCGTGGTCGTGGAGATCCCTGGCGCCACCCCGGCGGTGCAGGACCGGGCGCGCAACATCATCAAGCAGACCGCGCGCCTGGAATTCCGCGTGGTGCAGGACGGCGCGCAGCCGGATCAGGCCCTGCAGGCCCGCAACCCGCGCACCGGGGGCTACACCCTGGCGCAGCTGGGACCGGTGGCCGCCACCGGTGAAGTGATCAAGGACGCCCGGGCCGCCACCGATCCGCAGACCGGGCGCTGGCTGGTGACCTTCCAGAACACTGACAAGGGCGCGCAGACCTTTGGCGACTTCACCGGCAAGAACGTGGGCAAGCTGATGGCCGTGGTGCTGGACGACCAGATCCAGTCGGTGGCCACCATTCAGCAGCGCCTCTTCCGTGACGTGCAGATCACCGGCAATTTCGATGCCACCGAGTCGCAGCAGTTGGCGCTGGTGCTCAAATCGGGCGCGCTGCCCATCAAGATCAAGACGGAGGCCGAGCAGGCCATCGGGCCGACGCTGGGCGCCGACGCCATTCGCAGCGGGGCCATTGCCGCGCTGGTGGGCATCGGCATGGTCTTCGTGCTGCTGTTCGTGTACTACGGCTTCTGGTTCGGCCTGGTGGGCGCGCTGGGCCTGCTGTTTTCCAGCATCGTGATTATCGGCCTGCTGGCGGGCCTGGGCGCCACGCTGACGCTGCCGGGCATCGCGGGTCTGGTGCTGACCATCGGCGCGGCCGTGGACGGCAACGTGATTTCCTTTGAGCGCATCAAGGAAGAGCTGCGCAGGGGCAAGGGCATCAAGAACGCCATCGGGGCAGGCTACGACCACTCCACCGCGGCCATTCTGGACGTGAACGCCTCGCACCTGCTCTCGGCGCTGGCGCTATACACCTACTCCACGGGCGCCGTCAAAGGCTTCGCCGTGACCCTGATGATCGGCGTGGTGGCCTCCACCTTCTCGAACCTCGTGTTCGCCAAGTGGTTCATTCAGTGGCTGGCGCAGCGCAGGCCCAACATGAGCGCGCCGCAGTGGATCACCAACCCGCGCATTGACTTTATTCGCCCGGCGCCGATCATCACGAGCCTCAGCGTGCTGCTGGCGATTGTGGGCGGCGGCATTCTGGCCACACGCGGCCTGAACTTCGGCGTGGACTTCACCAGCGGCACCACCATCTCGGTCAAGACCAGCGCGGCCACCTCCACCGAGCAGGTGCGCGCCGCCGCCACCGGGGCGGGCGTGCAGAAGGTGAACCCGCAGAGCACGGTGATTCAGCGCACCGTGACCCCGGGCCTGGAAGGGGCGTCGTACACCATCAAGGTGCCCGAACTGAACCGCGACGAGATCAACCGCGTTTCGGCCGCCATCACCAAACTGCCGCAGGGCGAGAAACTGTCGGATGAAACGGTGGGCCCGGCGGTGGGCCAGGAACTCACCCAGAAGACCCTCTACGCCGTGCTGGTGGGCATGGGCCTGATTCTGGTGTACGTGGGCTTCCGCTTTGACTTCGTGATGGGCCTGGGCAGCATTCTGGCGGTGCTGCACGACGTGGGCATCGTGATGGGGCTGTATTCGCTGCTGGGGCTGGAATTTACGATTGCCAGCGTGGCGGCCCTGCTGACCCTGATCGGCTACTCGCTGAACGACTCGATCATCGTCTCTGACCGTATCCGCGAGAACATCCGCGAGATGCGCGGGCGGCCCTACCGCGAGATCGTGAATGCCTCGATCAACCAGACGCTCTCGCGCACGGTCATGACCTCGGTGGCCACCATGCTGCCGCTGCTGAGCCTGCTGATTTTCGGCGGCCCGGTGCTGCGCGACTTTTCACTCGTGCTGCTGGTGGGCATCCTGGTGGGCACGTACTCCAGCATCTACATCGTGGCGCCGCTGGTGGTGTACTTCGAGGAATGGAAGGTCCGCCGCAAGACGGGTACCCCGGCCAAAGCGTAAACCCAACCTCCTCTTTGCCGCCCCTCCCCCGGGGCGGCTTTTCGTTTGGCAGATAAAGACAGGGGATAGCTGTCACTCTACAGGTCACCCTCCCCCGGGCTATGCTGCGGGGCGATGAGCCTACACGAGCAGAAGACGGTCGCCATTGTGGGGGGCAGCGGATACGCAGGCGGGGAATTCCTGCGGCTGGCGCTGGGGCACCCGCACCTGCAGGTCACGCAGGTAACCAGTGAGCGTAGCGCCGGCACGCCGGTCAGTCTGGTGCATCCCAACCTGCGCGGGCGCACCAACCTTAAGTTCCGCAAGGCGGCCGAGTTAGATGAAGCCGACATTCTGGTGCTGGCGCTGCCGCACGGGCACGCCGCCAAACGGCTGGCGGAATTCGAGGGCAAGGCGCGGGTGATCGTGGACCTGTCGGCCGATTTCCGGCTGAAGGACCCGGCTGTGTATCAGGCCACCTACGGCGAGCCGCACCCCACGCCGGAGCGGCTGGATGAATGGGTGTACGGCAACCCGGAGCTGCGCCGCGAGGCGTTGCGCGGCGCAACCCGGATTGCCTGCGCGGGCTGCTTTGCCACCAGCGTGATTCTGGCCCTATACCCGCTGCTGAAGCTGGGCGTGCTGCTGCCGAGGGACATCATTGCCACCGGGCTGGTAGGGTCCAGCGCGGCGGGGGCCAGCGCCACGGACGGCAGCCACCACCCGGAGCGGGCGGGCAGTCTGCGGGTGTACAAGCCGGTGGGCCACCGCCACACCGCCGAGGCGCAGCAGGAACTCCCCGGGCACTTTCCGCTGCACCTGACGGCCATCTCCACGCCGCGCGTGCGCGGCATCCTGACCACCGCCCACGCCTGGATTCCCGACGGCTACAGCGACCGCGACGTGTGGAGCGCCTACCGCGAGGTCTATGGCCAGGAGCCGTTTATCCGCATCGTGAAGGTGGCCCGGGGCATTCACCGCTACCCGGACCCCATGCTGCTGGACGGCACGAACTACTGCGACCTGGGCTTCGAGATGGACATGGACACCGGCCGCGTGGTCCTGATGAGCGCCATTGACAATCTGGTCAAGGGCACGGCCGGCCACGCCATTCAGAGCCTGAACGTGGCCCTGGGGTGGCCAGAGACGACGGGGCTGGAGTTCGCGGGGCTGCACCCGGCGTAGGGTGTGAGTAGAGCGTGGTGAGTGGAAAAGGCCAGGGTGGTCCCACTTCCCACTTTCCACTGCCTACTCACCGCCTTTCAGCACAAAACCGCCCTTCGGATTCGCCTGCAACTGGGCAAAGGCAACCTCGGGGTCGTGGGGGGTGCAGATGACGGCGCCTTCTTCAAACCACTGGCCCAGGTAGCGCTTGCGGGTTTCCAGGGTGGTCACCGGGTACAGGTCGTAGCCCATGATGTACGGCACCGGTGCGTGGGCCAGGGTGGGGATCAGGTCGGCCACGTACACCAGCATCTGCCCGCCGGCGCGCAGCACCACGCCCTGCTGGCCCAGGTTGTGGCCGGGCAGGGGCAGAACGCTGAGGCCAGGGCGCAACTCGTGTTCGCCGTCCACCACCTCGAACAGCCCCGCGTCGGCAATGGGGTCAATGGTGGCCGGCACATAGCTGGCGCGGTTGCGTTCGTGGGTGTGGCGGGCGTCATGCAACTCCTGCTGCTGCACCACATAGCGGGCGTTGGGGAAGGTGGGCTCGCCGCTCAGGGTCACGTTGCGCCCGGCGTGGTCAAAGTGCAGGTGGGTGTTGATCACGAGGTGAATGTCCTCGGGGCGTAGGCCCACGGCGCCTAAGCCGCGAAAAACGCTTTCGTCGCGCTCAAGGGCGTACATGGCCTCGAACTTCTCGCCGCCCTGGTCCCAGAAGCCGGTTTCCACGAGGATGTTCTCGCCGCCCAGCTGAATCAGCAAAGGGTTGATGCGCAGGCGGATGCGGTTGAGTTCATCGGCGGGGGCCACCCGTTCCCACAGCACCTTGGGCACGCTGCCGAACATGGCGCCGCCGTCGAGGCGAAACTGCCCATCGGTGAGGGAATGCACGCGCACGTCGCCAAACTGCCGCTGCTTGAGCCAGGTCATGGATTGCAGGCTAACAGACGTTTGTTGGGGTCGGGGAAGGTGGGAGAGCGAGTACGGCTGTTCACCCGGGCTCAGGCAGGGTGCCGTACAGGCGGCGCAGCAGGGCCACCTGACCCCAGTGGTAGGCGCTGTGGGCGGCCAGATCGGTCAGGATGTCGCGGGCGCGCTGGGAGGGGTCCTGGGCCAGCAGCTGCGCTTCGGGCAGGGCCACCTGCAACTCGGTCAGGGCGTGGTTGAACTGAGCTTCATTGACGGGTTCCTCGGGCCAGACTGCCAAACCTTCGGGCCACCCCTGCGCGCGCCCTGAGGCAAGGTCCAGACTGGCGCGGGTGGTCACGGCAAGATGCACCAGCAGCCCGGCCAGGGTGTAGGGCACGCCCGGCACAGGGCGCTGGGCGTCGGCCCAGGTGAGGCCAGCGAGCAACTCGGCCGGGGCGCGGAAGGCGGCGCCGCCCACCAGGGCGTACTGCAAGACGTTCAGCGGAGGCGTGCTCATGGCCCCCAGCCTACGGCCCAGGCCCCAAGCTGACGAAGGCTTCAAGGGAGCCTCAAGAGCACCTCGTCGGACCCTAAAGTCGAGCTGGGGTCAGGGCTCAGTCAGCGCTGCCACACTACAGATCAGGGCGGCGCACCGTCAGCCCGCCAACGTTCTTTTTAGAGGTTTGACCGATGACGCACGACACCCCGCCCCCCACCGCCATTCAGATTCTTCTGGTCGAGGACAGCGAGCCGGACATCCTGCTGACCCAGGAGGCGTTTGCCGAAGCGGGCATCACCAATGAGCTGTCTGTGGCGCGTGATGGGGTCGAGGCGCTGGAGCGCCTGCGCACCCCCGGCGCCATGCCCCGGCCAGATGTGATTCTGCTGGACATCAACATGCCGCGCATGAACGGCCTGGAGTTTCTGCGCGAGATCAAGCGCGACCCCCAGCTGATGACCATTCCCGTCATCATGCTGACCACCAGCGAGGCCGAAGAGGACATTCTGCGCTCCTACGAGGCTTTTGCTGCCAGTTACGTGGTCAAGCCGGTGGACTTTGACCGGTTCTACTCGGCTATTCAGGCCCTCGGGCGCTACATGGTCACCATCGTGCGGGTGCCAGGGCCCGGTGAGGCCACGGGGCGGCGCTCGGCCTAAGGACGACCGGTGGTTCCCACACAAGTGTCCTGCCCAAGCGACGGCCAGCACTTGCTCTGTTCATACTGGAGGGCCCCAGGCACTGTCCCTGGGGCCCTACCGATTTTGCCCTGAACGCTAGCCCTCGCTGACCAGGGCTTCGAGCAGGCGCAGGGCTTCTTCCAGGCGGTGGGCCTGCACGCGCGCAGCCGTGCGGGTCTGGCGCCACTCCAGGCGCACGCGGGCGAGGCTCAGGGCGTCGGCACCCAGACTTGAAACCTGCAGGGCGCGCCGCTCCAGGGTCTCCACCTTGGCGGCGAGGTCGCGCAGCGCGGCCTGGTGGGCGCGGGCCGCGCCCAGGGTGGCGTCCAGTTGGGCCTGGGCTTCCTGCTGGGCGGCGTGCAGGGCGCGCTGCGCCTGGGCCACCTGCGGGGCC
This sequence comes from Deinococcus multiflagellatus, assembly GCF_020166415.1. Lineage (NCBI taxonomy): Bacteria > Thermotogati > Deinococcota > Deinococci > Deinococcales > Deinococcaceae > Deinococcus > Deinococcus multiflagellatus. The sequence continues at coordinate 251,403 of NZ_JAIQXV010000001.1, read as the reverse complement.
CCCTCGCCGGCCTCGCCCGCCTGCCACTGCGCGTAGTTCAGGGCGTGGCGGGCGCGCAGCACGTTGGGGTGCAGCGGCACGCCCAGGGAAAAGCGCGCGGTATTCAGGTCAAGGTCCAGCATCGTCAGGGGCGTGTCGGCGTCGCTCAGGTCAATGAGGGGGGTAAAGGCTTCCAGAAAGGCGGCGGTCTGGCTGGCCATCAGGCGGGTGTGGGCCAGTTGCCCGGCCACCGGCTGCCCGGCGCGGGCGGCTTCGTCCAGTTCGGCCACGTTCAGCTGCAGCAGTTCGCTCTGGGCCGCGGCGGCGGCCACCTGATCGGCCACCTCAATGCGGGCGTGGTCGGCGCGCAGCTTGCTCAGCATTTCCTCGGTTTCCCAGCGTCTCACTTCGGCCTGGGTCGCCTGCACGTCCCACTCGGCGGCGCGCTCCAGGGCGCGCAGGTCCGGGTTCTGGCGAATGGCGGCGAGGCTGCGCCCGGCGATCTCGGCGTGCGAGCGGGCCAGCAGCAGCGGCAGGTCGTGGGCCCGGCGGCCCCACTTGATCGGGCCTGGGGCCGGGGCAATCGGCCCGGGGGTGGGCTGCGCGGGCACCGGCACGGTTTCGGCAAACCGCGCGAGGTCCAGGGTGGTGCTCTCCAGCCACTTGTCGGCGCGGGCGTCGCCGTAGGTGCTCTGCATCAGGGTGTAGACGTCCTGCAGCACGGCCACCACGTCACGGGGACCCAGGGCGCGCAGGGCGGGCCAGCCCCGGCGCTGAATGGCGCCCTGCACGGCCTGCTCGGCTTCGCGCACGCCCAGTTCCACACTCAGGCGGGCCTTGAGCCAGTCGCGGTAGGGATCACTCATACGGCCTCCTGTTGCGGGGTGCGGCGCTGGCGGGCGCATTCGTACAGCATCAGGGCGGCGGCGGTGGCGACATTCAGGGAATCGGCGCCCCGGCCCTGCATGGGAATGCTCAGGGCGTGGTCGGCGCGGCGCCACTCGCCGGGCAGGCCCTCGTGCTCGGTGCCCAGCAGCAGGGCCACGCGGCCCGTCAGGGGCGCGTCCCAGTAGGTGCGCGGGGCGTCGGGGGTACAGGCAAAGGTGGTAAAGCCGCGCGCCGAGAGCCACGCCAGGGCCTCTGCCTCGTCCAGCACCGCCACCGGCAGGGCAAACACGCTGCCCTGCGAGGCGCGGATCACATTGGGGCCGTAGGGGTCGGCGCCCCGGCCCAGCACCAGCACGCTGTGGGCCCCGGCGGCGTCGGCGCTGCGCAGGATGGCGCCCACGTTGCCGGGTTTTTCCAGGCCGTGCAGGACCACCGTGACCGCCTGGGGCCCGGGTTCGGGCAGCGTGGGGTGCGGTGTGGGGGCCAGGGCCAGCAGGCCGTCGGGGTGCTCACGGCCACTGACCTTGTCAAAGGCGGCGCGGCTCAGTTCGGTGACCGGGCCCAGGGTGGGGGCCAGCGCGGCGGCTTCGGGGCTGTGCAGGGCGGGGCAGGAAAACACGCTTTCGGGGCGCACGCCGGCTTGCAGGGCGCGGGACAGTTCGCGCGCGCCTTCGATCAGGATGGTGCCGCTGCGCTCGCGTTCGCGCCGCTCGCGCAGGCGCACGAGCCGCTTGATCTGCGGATTTTGCAGGGAGGTGATGGGGGCGGGCGCGGTCATGGGTTCTGATTATGCCGCGCGGCGCGCCGGGCCGCAGGCGGGGGGCAAATGCTCTAGGGTGGGCGCATGGCGCTGGCCTTTCCCCCGTTCAAATCGTGCCCGTGTGGGTCTGGGCGCAGTTACGCCCACTGCTGCTCGCCGCTGCACGCGGGCGCGGCGGCCCAGAGCCCGGAAGCGCTGATGCGCTCGCGCTACTGCGCCTACGCGCTGGGGGACGCCGGGTACGTGCTGCGCACATGGCACCCGGACACGCGCCCGGCGGAGCTCACGCTGCAGCCAGGCACGCGCTACGTGGGCCTGCGCGTTCACCGCGCGGCGGGCGAAGAGGTGGAATTCACCGCGCAGCTGAAACTGCCCGGCGGCGAGCGCTACAGCTTCCGCGAGCGCAGCGTGTTCCGGCAGGAGGGCGGGCAGTGGTTCTACCTGCGCGAGGCCGAAACGGCCGAGGTGGGAACGGGCGCCCGCGCCGCCCCGTAGCATGGGGCATGACGGACAATGGGGTGAAGGGAAAGGTGGGCGCAGGCACGCCGCTGGGGCTGAAGCCGCCCGGGCGAGGGGTGGCGCTGGCGGTGGGTGGGCTCGTGGTGGCCGCGCTGCTGGTGGGCCAGAGCGTGAAGGTCATTCCGGCGGGCTACGTGGGCGTGGTGTTCAGTGCGCTGAGCGGGGTCAAGGGTGGCGTGCTGCAAGAAGGCATTCACTTTCTGGTGCCGTTCGTGGACCGGGTGAACCTTTACGACGCCCGCCTGCAGGAAGTGACGCTGGCCCACAACGTCAACGACGGGGATGAGGGGGCCATCCGGGCGCGCAGCAAGGAGGGGCTGGACATCACGGCGGACGTGACGGTGCAGTTCCGCATTGACCGGGCCAAGGCGGCCATTTTGCACAAGGAACTGGGGCGCAACTACCTGCAGACCGTGATTCGGCCCCAGGTGCGCAGCAAGGTGCGCGACGCCATCGGGCAGTTCAGCGCCGCCGACATCATCAGCACGCAGCGGCAAGCGGTGGAGGCCAGCATCACGGCGGCGCTGCGGCAGGTCTTCGAGCGCAACAATCTGGTGCTCGACAGCGTGTTGCTGCGCGAACTGCGCATTCCCGACAGCATCGCCAAGGCCATTGAGCAGAAGCAGACGGCCGAGCAGCAGGTGGCCGTGGAAAGAAACCGGCTGCAGCAGGCCAACATCAGCGCCCAGCGCGCGGTGGTGGAGGCCGAGGGCGCGGCCAAGGCGTCGGTGGCCAAGGCGCGCGGCGAGGCCGAGGCGCTGTCGCTGCGCGGGCGGGCCCTGCGCGAGAATCCGCAGCTGATTCAGCTGACGGTGGCCGAGAAGCTGGCCCCTGGCATTCAGACCGTGATGCTGCCCAGCGACGGCAACTTCCTGCTGGACGTGGGAAACCTGACCAAACCCAAGAGCGGCAACTGAGCCGTGAGCGCCATTCTGGTTCTGATCGTCATTTTTGCCGGGATCGCGGGCATCGTGTACGTGGACAACACCACCAAGCGCGGCCGGGCGCTGCCAGCGGGCCGGCGAGCGGCCCTGCCCGAGCCGGCGGCGGCCCCCGCTCTGCCCGCCCCCATCCCCGACGCCGCCGAGACGCTGGCGCTGCGGCTGCCTGAGCCGGCCCGCACCCAGGCGTGGGCGCTGCTGTGCCGCGTGGCTGACGCCCTGGCCCATGAGGGAAACGACGCCCGCACCACGTTCCTGCTGACGCAAACGCGCGCGGAGTACCTGCCCGAAACCCTGCGCGCCTACCTGCAGCTGACCCCGGAGGCCCGGGGGGTGCTGCTGCGCCAGGGCCAGCCGGCCGAGGTGCTGTTGCAGGAGCAACTGACCCTGCTGGACGACGGCGTGCGCGAGGCCGTCCGGCGCGACCATGCCGCCGCCGACCGCCTGCTCACCCAGGGCCGCTTTCTGCGCGAGCGCTTTGGCGCGGGGGCCAGCGAGTGGCAGTTGCCCAACGAGAAGGGGTGAGCCGACTTCGGGGACATTCCGAAACGGGCCACGGAATGTCTTCGGCCAAAGGGAAAAAACAGCGGATTCCCAGGAAGTGAATCTGGAAAACGCCGCAGGAAAGAAACATCCGGTGCTGTTCCAGATGGTCCGGAGTTGAACGGCAGTCTGGAAGCGCCTCCCGGGTGCAGCACAGGGGGCTGGGCAACGGTGAAGCCCGCCACGGGTTCATGCACTAGCCTGCGGGCATGACCACCACGGCATTTCTGGGACTGGGCGCGATGGGTTTTCCCATGGCGGCGCATCTGGCACAGCGGGCGGCGGCGCAGGGGGGCCGCGCGCTGGTGTGGAACCGCACGGCCGCGCGGGCGGCGGCGCACGCGGCGCAGCACGGCAGCGAGGCGGTGAATCTGAGCGGGGCCGCCCAGGCCGACATGGTGCTCACCTGCCTGCCCACCAGCGCCGAGGTGGACGAGGTGCTGACCACACTGGCCCCCAGGTTGCGGCCCGGCACCGTGTGGGTGGACTGCACCAGCGGGCACCCGGAGGCCGCGCGGCGGCAGGCGGCGGCCCTGGCCGAACGCGGCGTGACCTTTCTGGACGCCCCGGTGAGCGGCGGCACGAACGGCGCCCAGGCCGGCACCCTGACGGTCATGGTGGGTGGGGACGAAGTGGCCCTGCAGCGCGTGGCGCCGGAACTGGCCTTTGCAGGCAAGGTGGTGCATGTGGGCGGCAGCGGCGCGGGCTTCGCGGTGAAGGCGGTGAACAACGCCCTGCTGGCCGTGAACCTGTGGGCGGCGGGCGAGGGGCTGGCGGTGCTGGGGCGCGCGGGGGTGGACCTGGGCGCGGCCCTGGGCGTGATCAACGCCAGCAGCGGGCGCAGCAACGCCACCGAGAACCTGATCGGCCAGCGGGTGCTGACGCGCGAGTTTCCCGCCACCTTTGCCCTGGGGCTGCTGGCCAAGGATGCCGGGATTGCCGCCGAATTGACGGGCGCCGTGAAGGGCAGCGCGCCTGTGCTGGCGCAGGTGGCGGCCCTGGTGCGCGGCGCAGCCGGCGTGGTGGGCCCAGACGCCGACCACACGGCCGCGCTGAAGCTGATTGAGGCGATGAACGGCCTGGAATTGAAGTAAGGGTGGTAGAGAACCAACTCTGCCGCCCCCTCCGTTACTTTTCCACCGTTAGCGCATTCCGGGGTCGGCCTGGAGCTTGCGCTGCTCCATCAGGCCCATCAGGCGCAGCCACTCCTCTTCGGGCAGGTCGTCCAGGGCGTGGCCGTCGTGGGCATCGCTCAGGAGGTCGCGCATGATCAGGGCCTCGCGGTCGGTGGTGGTCTGGGCGCCCATGCGGGCCAGAATGGGCTCCAGGGGCATAAACCGTGAAATCTTCATGGGGCGAGGGTAGGTGAGAGGTGGGAGCGGGACGTGAACGGGGCAGAAGGGCGCCTTCACGTCGGGCGCGGCTCAGGGACACTCGGCAAGGGTTCGGGCGGTTTGCAAAGCCAGTGAGGTTGCAGCCGGGAAAATGTCGTCTGGGGCACAGGGCCTGCTCGCCTTCCTCAACCTCTGCAGCACATTCCTGCGCGTCCTTCTCAAGGGAACCCGGGGAAGCGCCGCGTTCACCGGATCATCCCAGCTGACCTGTTGGGCCTGGCCGCACCGTTACAAGCCTTGAGGCTTGAGCCAGTGGAAAACGAACGAACTCAGGAACCGCGTGGGCGGTTGATCTCCAGACCGGGCACGCCACTCTTTTCCCGGTCAGAACGGTGCCTTTCCGTCAGCGGTCTGCTCGCCGCGCAGCCACGCCAGCACGGCCCGGCGGGCTTCCGGACGAAAGCCGTAGGTGATCAGGGCCGGGGCGTCCACATCCAGAGCGGCGTAGGGGTTGTACAGGGCGAGGTGCAGGTCCGGCTGGGCGCCCTGAAGGGCCGGGGCGCGGTGACGGGCGGTCGTCGCCAGAATGATGGGCTTTCCGTGGGCGCGCAGGGCCGGCCAGTCCAGCTCTTCCGGGCGTTCGAAGGGGTGGAGGTGCACGTCGTAGACGGTGCCCAGTTCGCGGGCCAGGGTCTCGGCGTCGGCGCCGGCCTCGCTGACGTTGTGGCGTTCAGGAGTGCGGTGAGCCACCAACAGGATGCGCGAGCCGGGCGGGGGGGCCTGGGGCGTGCGGTAGGCGGTCAGGCCAGCGGCCCAGGCGCGGGCAAACAGGGCTTCATCGGCCCCGGGGTCGGGGGTGGGGGCCACCTGGGCGGGAAACGTCTGGGCCAGGGCGCGCAGGCGGCCCAGGCTGGCGGTCATCTGCGCGGGGTCCAGGCGGCCCGTGGCCAGGGCCTCGGCCACAGCGGCCAGGGTGGCGTCCTGCGCCTCGCGGCGGCCCAGGGCCATCACCAGATCAGCACCGGCCCCCAGGGCCAGCACCGCCGCCTCGCCGCGCCCGTAGTGGCCGTCGATGGCCTGCATGCCCATAGAGTCGGTGACGATCACGCCCTCGTAGCCCCAGTCGCGGCGCAGCAGGTCAGTCAGAATCGCCCGCGACAGGGTGGCGGGGTGCTGGGGGTCCAGGGCGGGATACACGATGTGGGCGGTCATCACCGCCGGGGCTTCGGGCAGCAGGGCGCGGAAGGGGGCCAGTTCGGTGGCGTCCAGCGCGGCGCGGGGTTTGGGCACGGTAGGCAGGGCAAGATGGCTGTCCAGCACCGTATCGCCGTGGCCGGGAAAATGCTTGACGCAGGCGGCCACCCCGGCCCCGGCGTGGCCCCGCAGCGCCGCGCGGCCGTGCCGGATCACGGCGGCGGGGTCGGCCCCGAAGGCCCGCTCGCCAATCACCGGGTTGGCAGGGTTCACGTTCACGTCCAGCACCGGGGCGAAGTTCCAGTTCACGCCCACCCGGCGCAGCTGCCGGGCCAGGGCGGCGCTCACGGCCCCGGTCAGTGCGGGGTCGTCGGCGGCGCCCAGCGTCATGGCCCCCGGGGCAAAGGGCCAGAACGTCGGGCGCAGGATCGCGCCGCCTTCGTGGTCCATGGCGATCAGGGCGCCGGCGCCCAGCACGGCGCGCAGGTCCGCGCACAGGGCGCGCAACTGGGGCTCGCTCTGCACGTTCTTGCCAAACAGGCACACGCTGCGGATGCCGCAGCGCTGCAGGTGGTCGGCGGTGTCGTCGTCCAGGGTGGGGCCAGGAATATCCACCATCAGCAGTTCGCCGGGCTGGGGCAGGGAGGTCACGGTGTGCAGCGTACGGCAGCCGGGGGCCGGGCGTGTGCACGGCGCGCTGGTGGTGGGTGTGCAGGCCGACGAGGGCCGCCCGCTGCGTGGCCACGGCCCAGATCGTGGCGCTGGGCGGGGCTGCGGACAGGAACGGCTGTGCCCACCACTGGCCTGACCAAGCAGGCCCACCCGGGCTCGCTGGTGTCTATGACGGCCACGCCGGAGGAGGCAGCCGCTGTGGGGGCCGACCTTGCAGGGACCACCATGAGCGGTCACACGCCCCACAGCCTGACCGGAGCCGAACCCCGATGTTGCGCTGAGCTGGGCGCTGGCGGCGGCCGACCTTCCCTCTGTGACCGAGGGGCGACTTCATAGCGTTGGGGTGGAAAGAGCGCAGGGGTGCTGTTCCATCGCCGGAGCCCCGTATATCGGCGCATTCGCTCTCCCGCGGAGCTTCACGAGGCCGTTCACCCCTCGTCTGCGGCTCACCTGAGTTCCGTATGGGGTAGCCACCGCACGGCGGAAGGGCGAGCAGGGGACAACCGAGCCTTCGGGCCGGGTGAGAGGTGCCCTGGACGGGGCCGTCTGCCGGAGGACCTCGCCACGTCCGAATGGCAGGGCCCGCGCTGGGCGCTGCAGTCTGGGTACGCCACAACGAAGCCGTTCCCTCTTCTGCGCCGCGCAAGGAGTCCTTATGGGTTCTGGACCATCAGCCGCGCGCCGCTGTACAACGACAAGATGAACCGCTTGATCGCGCCGTTCGAGAAGGAGAGCCCCTGTGGGGAACTCAAGTGGCTGGACATGCCCGCCACGGCCACGGAGCAGAAGCTGTCCCCGGCGGTGGCGGCCCCTGGCGGCGGTGAACCTCAGCAGCGCGGTGGCGGTCAAGCTGGCGCAGAAGAAGCCGCACTTCGCCTTGCCGCTCAGCCCCTTTCCCTTGAAGGGCAAGGTGTTGGGCGTGCCCTGGGACTGGGCGCCCAGGGTGGTGGCCCACACCACCGCCCTCTTCCGCATGGCGAGGCTGGCCCCCAATGTCCCCCCGCGCACCATCCAGACCCTGATGGCGGGGGCCAAGCAGATCAAGGACGAAACCGGGCTGCCCGGCTGGATGCCGAACATTCACGGCCTCAAAGGAGGCCAGGCGCGTGCCCAGTAGGCCCTGCAGGGCAGCGTGAAGGCAGAGAACGCCAGTCTGGAGGACGTGGGCTGCGGCGCGCGGCCACCCTGCTGGTGGCCCTGGGCGCGCTGGCCGGGGGTGGGGGCGCCCTCGCGGGTGGCGGCGGGCCCCCACCCGTGGACCTCTTCCGGGCCTACGAGATGCCCACCGACCGGCCCGCCATGCGCCCGGACGACCAGCCCGAGTTCCCGCTGGACGGCGCCCCGGATGACCCGGCGGTGATTGTGCCGGGCCTCTGGGACCAGAGCCCACGTGTGCTGCCGGGTACCCGGGTGGCGGTGCTGGTGACGGGCGAGGACCGCTTTGCCTACGTGGCCCCGCTGGAATCGCGCATTGGCGAGGCGTATCTACTGGTGGCCTGCCTGCCGGGCGGCGGGGCGCGGGTGGGGCTGAACTGGCCGCCCGCGCGGGGGCAGGGCGCAGCGGTGCGGTACGCGGCGCAGGTGGGCGGCGCGTGGCGAGCCCTGAACGTGACGGCGCCGCGAGCCGACCTGCCTGAATTCGTTCCCCTGGCCCCGGCAGACGGCGCCGCGCTGCTGGGGGCGCTGCGTCAGGGGCAGACGGTCAAGGTGCGGCGCACCGGGGCTGGCCAGACAGCCGTGCTGACCCTCCCCGGGCGCGGCATGGCGGCGGCGTGGCGCGAACTGGGCGCCTGCCGACCGGCGGCCCCCTGAGCGCGGCGCTGTGGGCGCTGGTCCTGTGCGCCCCAGCGCTGGCGGTGCCCGTTCCCCTCTCCCCTGATCCCGGAGGCGCGGGGGCAGCCGGGCCAGACGCTCCTTCCGGCGCCGCAGCAGGCCACCTTTCCGGCGGGTGTGCCGGCGCGGCCCCCGAACTGGGCTGGGACAGGTGCTGCCCGACGCGGCCGGGGCGTGGTGCGCCCGGTGGCCGAACCTGAACGGGCGGCGGGGCTTGTGCCCACAGGCCCGGCAGGCGACGCGCTGTGGGTCGGCCGCGCGGGCGCCACACCCCGCAGGACCCAAACGCTGCGGCAGCGGCGAGCCCCGGGGCGCCTGCACTGGGCCTGAAACGGCGTGACCGGTGGTGATCTGGCAGTGACTGTGCCGGTGCTGGAATGGATAAATCCGAAGCTGAACCTGACCATTCGCCGCGTGACCCTGGTGAGCGCCGGGGGCAACTGCTCGGCCTGACGGTCCTGGACCCGGAGCCTCGGGCGGGCGGCGCGCTTGACACCCTACAGGGCGGCCCCTACCCTGAACGCACGTTTGACTCTCTTTTCATCACGGTGGGGGCGCGGGGATGCCAGGAGCACCCGCAGACCCCTGCCCGTGACGGAGGTTCCATGAAGAAACTGCTTCTGACCGCCCTGCTCTCCACCCTCAGCGGCGCTTCGGCCGCCACCCTGGTGTTTGGCGGCAACGGCGAGCCCGTCAGCCTGGAGTCGGGGAACATCACCGACGGGATTTCCATTCTGGTGCAGCGCCAGATTTACGACACCCTGATTGACTTCAAAGACGGCACCACCGACCTCGTGCCCGGGCTGGCGACCAAGTGGACGCCCAACGCCAACAACACCTCCTGGACCTTCACGCTGCGCAAGGGCGTGCGCTTCCACGACGGCACCCCCTTCAACGCCGACGCTGTGGTGTTCAACCTGGGCCGCTGGTGGGACAAGGCGCACCCCTACGGCTTCCGTGACCAGGGCCGCACCTTCGAGATCATGGGTGAGCTGCTCGGCGGCTACAAGGGCGACGCCACGGCCGTCATCAAGAACATCGTCAAGGTGAACGACTCCACCGTGCGCGTGGACCTGAACAAGCCCTCCAGCGTGCTGCCCAACGTGCTGGCCGCCGGGTACTTCGGCATTGCCAGCCCCACAGCCATCAAGAAAGAGGGCGCCAAGTACGGCACGCCCGCCAGCAAGCCCGTGGGCACGGGGCCCTTCATCTTCCAGAGCTGGCGCACCGGGGACCGCGTGACCCTGCTGCCCAACAAGCTGTACTGGGGGGAAAAGGCCAAGGTGGACCAGCTGGTCATCCGCTCCATCAAGGACGCGTCGCAGCGCCTGAACGAGCTCAAGGCCGGCACGATTGATTTCGCCAACGACCTCACCCCCGACAGCCTCAAGAGCGTGCAGGCCGACAAGAACCTCGTGGCGGTCAAGCGCCCCAGCTTCAACGTGGGCTTCGTGTCGCTGAACAACCGCAACCAGTACCTGAAAAACGACAAGGTGCGCCAGGCCATCTCCATGGCGATCAACAAGAAGGAAATCGTGGACGCCTTCTGGAACGGCCTGGGGGTCAGCAACGCCAGCTTCCTGCCGCCCGTGATGAGCTGGGCCAACAGCCCCAAGGTGCCCGCCGACTACAAGTTTGATCCGCAGGCCGCCAAGAAGATGTTGGCCGACGCCGGCTACCCCAACGGCTTTACCCTGGACCTGTGGTACATGCCGGTGAGCCGCCCGTACTTCCCCACGCCCAAGCCGATTGCCGAAGCGATTGCCGCTGACCTGAGCGCCATTGGCATCAAGGTGAACCTGAAGACCGAGGACTGGGCCAAGTACCTGGAAGACCGCAACAAGGAACCCGGCTTCGACATGTACATGATCGGCTGGACCGGCGACTACGGCGACCCGGACAACTTCTACGGGGCGTACTACGGCGCCAACGCCAGCGACGACATCAACTGGAACCCCCCGGGCGTCGAGACGCTGCTGCAGCAGGGCCGCGCCGCTGCCACCCAGGCCGCCAAGGCCAAGGTATACCAGCAGCTGCACGAGCTGACCTACAACGCCGCGTACCGTATTCCCATGGTGCACTCCAACCCGCTGGCCGCCGCGCGCACCTACGTCAAGGGCTGGATTCCCAGCCCCCTGGGCAGCGAGGCGTTTAACACCATTTCCGTCTCTGGCAAGAAGTAAGTCTTGCCTGCACGGCCGCGCCTCCTTGCTGGGGCGCGGTCTTTGCTGGTGGGACAGGGCGTGCCAGAGCCGTGAGACCCGCTACACTGTGCGCCAATACTGATTTCCTGTTTGCCTGCGCTGGCTTTCCCCCGGCGCGGTCCGGTTTCCCGCTTCTTTCCTGTTTGTCTGGAGGTCTGCTTTGGGCAGTTACCTGATTCGCCGCCTGCTGCGGACCGTGCTGGTCATGCTGGGCATCAGTTTGGTGGTGTTTGTCTTTGTGCGCTCTATTCCCGGCGACCCGGCCGTGGCCATGCTGGGCGAACGCGCCACGCCCGAAGCGGCGGCGGCCCTGCGAGAGCAGCTGGGGCTGAACAAGCCCTGGTTTTTCAATCCGGCCAACCCCCTGGACGCCCAGTACCCCAGGTATATGGGTGCACTACTTCAAGGCGACTTGGGCGCGGGCATCAAAAGCAATATTCCGGTGCTGGATGACCTGAAGGCCCGCTTTCCTGCCACCGCCGAGCTGAGCGTCGCGGCGCTGCTCTTCGCCCTGCTGATCGGCATGCCCGCCGGCATTCTGGCGGCGCTGCGGCGCAACAGCATCTGGGACAACCTCGCCACCACCATTTCCCTGCTGGGCGTCAGCATGCCGGTGTTCTGGCTGGGCCTGCTGCTGTCGTACTTCTTTGCCGTGAAGCTGGGCTGGCTGCCGCCCAGTGGCCGCCTGGGGGCGGACTACGATATTCAGCCCATCACTGGGTTCTACATCCTGGACGCCCTGCTCCGTGGGCAGACAGCGGCTGCCTGGGACGCCCTGCGCCACCTTATTCTGCCGGCCATTGCGCTGGGCAGTATTCCGCTGGCGATCATCGCGCGGATTACCCGCTCCTCTATGCTCGACGTGCTGGGGCAGGATTACGTGCGCACGGCGCGGGCCAAAGGCCTGCCACCGCGCAGCGTCACCCTCAAGCACGCGCTGCGCACAGCGCTGCTGCCGGTGGTGACGGTCATTGGCCTGCAAGCAGGCGCGCTGCTGGGCGGCGCGGTCCTGACCGAAACCATTTTCTCCTGGCCCGGCATCGGCTCGTGGGTGTACGACGCCATCAGCCAGCGTGACTATCCCATTATTCAGGGCGGCGTGATTTTTGCCGCCCTGGTGGTCAGCCTCGCCAACCTGATTGTGGACCTGAGCTACGCGGCCCTGGACCCCCGCATTCAGTACAACTGAAAGGAACTGGTAAAGACATGACAACCGCAACCGTTCCTGTCACCAAACGCAAGCAAGAGAGCATTTTCTGGCGCCGCTTCCGGCGCTCCACCCCTGGTAAGGTCGGCGCGATCATCGTGGCCCTGTTCGTGCTCCTGGCTGTGTTCGCCAACGTCATCAAACCCTATGACCCGTTCACCGAGCAAAATCGTTACCGGCTGAACAACAAACCTCCCTCGGTCGCTGCGCTGTGGAACAAAGAAGTGGCCGAAATCTACAAAGACCCGGTCTCCGGCAAGGTCAATCTCTGGGCCGCACCTTTCGGCACCGCTGATCGCGGCGTCGATGTCATGACGCGGGTGCTGCACGGCACGCAGATCAGCTTAAAGGTGGGGGTGGTCAGCACCGTGCTCGCCTTGATTCTGGGTTCGCTACTGGGCGTGCTGGCGGGGTATTTTGGTGGCTGGCTGGATTCGGTGCTGGGCTACCTCACGGACGTGATGCTGGCTTTTCCCAGCATTCTGCTGGCCATCGGGTTTGCCAGTATTTTCTCCAGTGACAATCCACCGCTGCTGATTGCCGGCCTGGACCGCCTCTTTGCCCTGAAAAGCCCGCAACTCGTCACGGCCATGCTCGCCGTCTCTCTGGTGCAGGTGCCGGTGTATCTGCGGCTGGCGCGCGGGGTGGTGCTCTCGGTGCGTGAACGAGAGTTCGTGCAGGCGGCGGGCGCCCTGGGCGCCACCCAGGGCCGCATGATCTTTCGCCACGTGTTGCCCAACAGCCTCTCGCCATTGATTGTGCAGTCTGCCCTGAGCATTGCTACGGCCACCATTGAGGTGGCGGCCCTGGGCTTCCTGGGCATTGGCGCGCAGCCGCCCCTGCCGGAATGGGGGACCATGATTAGTGACAGCCGCCGTCTCTACTTGGACGCGCCGTGGACCATGGTGTTCCCGGGGCTGGCGATTTTCCTGACCGTGCTGGGCTTTAACCTGCTGGGCGACGGCCTGCGCGACGTGCTGGACCCCAGAAGCACCCAGTAGACGCTCTTTAAGTTTTCGCCCCCTCCGCGTAGTCAGGAGGGGGCTTCTGCTTTGCCTACATCCCACAACCCACGGCCCACATCCCTAGTCCAGCGCGTGCAGAGCCCCTTCCAGTTCCTGGGGATGAAAGCGCTGCCCGGTGGCGTGGGCCAGCTGGCGGGCCAGCCGGCGCAGGGGGAGGGGCCGCAGGTCCAGGCTGCTGGCGCCTGTGCCGCTCACGTTCGCGTGGCCGGTCAGGTCAATCACCGTGTGGTAGGGCTGCACGAGCCCGTGGGGCAGGTCGCCGCCGGTCAGCACGATCAGGTCGGCGCGGCCGGCCAGGTCCGTTACGCTGGGGTCACGGCGGCTGAGGGGATAGACGCGCACCCCGGCGGGGACGTCGCGGGCGGCGCGTTCGGCGTCCGGGGCGCTGGCGGCCACCACGCCCAGTTCGGTAAAGCCCAGCCGGGCCAGGGGCAAGGCCAGGGCCAGATCTGGCGCGTGCTGGCCCAGCAGCACGGCGCTGGCCCCGCGCGAGGCGTAGCCGCTGTCGTGCAGCACATCCGTCAGGGCGTCGGCCTCGGCAAAGGTGCCGTGCAGGCCGGCGGTAAAGGCCACGGCGTCCACCCGGCCCACCCGCCGGGCCGCGCTGTCGGGGGTCACCTTCTCAAAGGTGCTGGCCTGCTGGCTGGCGTGCACCAGCGCGCCGGTAAAGCGCAGGGCGCGGCAGGCCTCCAGCACGCTGGCGGGGTCGTCGGTGGGCACCGACACGGCCACCAGCCCCAGGTCGCGCAGGGCGCGCGCTGCCTGGGGGGCGTAACCGACGAGGGCCAGGGGCGTATCGAACGCGGGCATGGAGCACCAGTGTAGCCCAGGGGCCGCGCAGGCTGGCGCTGGGCGCCCTGCCTTTAGATGGGTCCTCTCTAGCGCACCGATCCCTCAGAGCGGACCCCAGGGCCGAGCTTCTCGGTGATTCTGGAGCGGATGAGGTGAGTCTCCTAGAAAAACAGCCTCATGCTGGCGCAAGGGTGGCACCGCACGCCGCGCTCACCCTGCGACGCCGCTGGACCCGCTGCCCCCCTCCCAACCTCCCCCGCCAGGGGGGAGGAGTAAGCACACGAGCAGCGCCGTACAGCATGTTGAGACTGTCCGCACCTTTGGTCCAATCGGATTTGGTTTCAGCGCCAGTCGGCGGGGCGCTCTTGCAGGCCAAAGTGCCACGCGATGGCCGAGGCGATGCGCGCTCCAGCGTGGCCGTCGCCGTAGGGATTGCGGGCCATTTTCATGGCGGTCAGGGTGGCCTCGCTGTCCAGCAGGCCGCTCAGCACCGCTTCCAGGCGCGCGGGGTCGTTGCCCGCCAGGGTCAGCACGCCGGCTTCCAGCCCCTCCGGGCGCTCGGTGACGTTGCGCAGCACGGCCACGGGCACGCCCAGGGCCGCCCCCTCTTCCTGCAGGCCGCCGCTGTCGGTGGCCAGCAGTTTGGAGGCGGCCATCAGGGGGGCCATGTCGCTGTAGTCCAGGGGCTCGGTCAATTCAAAGTTGGGCACGCCGGACAGCACCGGGCGCACCGCCTCCTGTACAGCGGGCGAGAGGTGCACGGGGTAGATGAAGTGGTGGTCCGGGTGGGCCTGCGCCACGCGGGCCAGGGCCTGGGCCATCTCGCGCATCATGGGCTGGTTCTCGCGGCGGTGCATGGTGACGGTCACCAGTGGCTGCCCGGCCTGCACCCGCGCGCGCCACTCTGGGCGCAGGGGCACGCGCCCGGCCACCTCGCGCACGGCGTCCACGGCGGTCTGGCCGGTAACAAAAATGCCCGTATCGGCCTTCCCCTCGCGCTGCAGGTTGGCGCGGCTGCCGGGGGTGGGGGCAAAGTCCAGGGTGGACAGCACCCCGGTCAGGCGGCGGTTGGCTTCCTCGGGAAAGGGTTCTTTCAGGCTGCCGCTGCGCAGGCCCGCTTCCACGTGCCCCACCGGAATGCCCTCGTAAAAGGCCGCCAGCGCCACGCAGAACGAGGTGGTGGTGTCGCCGTGGACCAGCACCATATCCGCGCCCATCTCGCGCAGCACCCGGCCCGCCTGGGGCACGATGCGGGCGGTCAGGTCGGCTAGGGTCTGGCGCTCGGTCATCACGTTTAGGTCGCGGTCGGGGGTCAACCCGAAGACCGCCAGGGCGCCGTCGAGCATCTGGCGCTGCTGGCCGGTCGAGAGAATCTGGGGGTGCAGGCCACTCTGGGCCTGGACCGCCGTGTACACCGGGGCCATTTTCGTGGCTTCGGGGCGGGTGCCGAAGGCCAAGACGATCTGCTTCATGCGTTTCCTTCCCGCGCGTCTTCCAGGTTCTGCGCGCGAATGCGGCGGTAGGCCACGAAAAATAGGCACAGGGCGGCGGCCAGCACGGTGCCGCCAATGGCCTCGGGGCGCAGGCCCTGCAGGGACATGCCGGCCGCGCCGCAGGCCAACGCCACCAGCCACAGAATCACCGCGGTGCGCCGGGCGCTGGCGGTGCGGGCCAGCACGCGGTGGTGGATGTGGGTCTTGTCCGGGTGGCGCAGCGGGTTGCGGATACCGCGTGCCAGGCGGCCAATGACCACCTGCGTGGTGTCCAGCAGGGGCAGTGCCAGCACAATCAGCGGCACCAGCAGGCTGGCCCCGGCGCTGACCTTCAGGGTGCCCAGCAGGCTCACGGCAGCCAGGGTATAGCCAAAGAGGGTGCTGCCCGCGTCGCCCATGATGATGCGGCTGGGGTTGAAGTTGTGGCGCAGGTAGCCCAGGGCCGCGCCCGAGAGACCGGCCAGCAGCACCACCGCCGCCGCGCGGTCCGGAAACTGGGCGGCGGTGGCCAGCAGCACGAAACTGGCCACAAAAGCCACGCCGCCCACCACGCCGTCCACACCGTCCAGCAGGTTCACGGCGTTGGTCAGGCCCACCACCCACAGAATGGTGACCAGGGTGCTGAGCGGCTGGTTGATCAGGGCCGGCAGGTCCGGCATGAACGGAATGGCGTTCAGGTCCACCCGCAGGTCGTTGACCAGCAGCAGCACGGCCGCCAAGGTCTGCACCACCAGCCGGGACAGCGGCGAGAGGCCGTATTGGTCGTCAATAAAGCCCACCAGCACCAGCAGCGTGGCCCCCAGCAAAATCGCCAGCACCTGAATGTTCACGAGGTCCACGGCGATGGGCCGCAGCGCCCAGGCCACGATGATGCTGACCAGAAAGCCGCCGTAGATCGCCAGCCCGCCGGCATTGGGCAGCGGGGTCTTGTTCAGGCGCCGCTCGTTGGGCTGGTCGGCCCAGCCCACCTGCATGGCAAAGGCGCGCAGACGCGGAATAAAGAACCAGGTAAACAGCCCGGCCGTGACAAAAGTGATCAGTACGCTGAGAAAGCCCCGCCCCCGAAGGTCGGCGATTCCCAGCTGTGCGGCCAGCGCCTGCAATGCGTCCATAAACGGCCCCAAGTGTAACGGCTCAGGTGCCGCTGGGCGTCACCCGGAAGGTGGGGGGCAGGCCGTGAGGGTGCTGACCTGCCCCGAGCTTACTTTGTGCCGTAGATCCGGTCCCCGGCGTCGCCCAGCCCGGGGACGATGTACCCGTGGTCGTTGAGGTGGCTGTCCACCGCCGCCACCACGATTTCCACGTCCGGGTGGTCGCGCTCAATCACGGCAATGCCTTCGGGGGCGGCCAGGATGCACATGAGCTTGATGGTGGTGGCCCCGGCCTCCTTCAGAAAGGCGATGGCGGCGCTGGCACTGCCGCCGGTGGCCAGCATGGGGTCGGTGAGAAACACACGGCGCTCGGCAATGTCGGCGGGCAGCTTGTTGTAGTAGGCCACGGGCGCCAGCGTTTCGGGGTCGCGGTACAGGCCAATGTGGCCCACCTTGGCGGCCGGCACCAGCTGGGTAATGGCGTCGGTCATCACGAGCCCGGCGCGCAGGATGGCCACCAGGGCCAGCTTCTTGCCGCTCAGCATGGGAAAGTCGGCATCCGTGATGGGCGTGCTCAGGCGCTCGGGGGCCAGTTCGAGGTCGCGCATGGCTTCATAGGCCAGCAGCAGGCTCAGTTCGCCGGCCAGTTCGCGAAATTCCTTGACGCCGGTGCGCACGTCGCGCATGACCGACAGCTTGTGTTGCACCAGGGGATGGGAAACAACCGTAACCATGCCCACACCATACCGGGCACGCACGCTATGCGGGCAGCCGGGCCAGGGCGTGGCGGGCCCGGGGCACCTTGGCATCGCGCTGGCCTTCGAACTCGTAGGGCTCGTTCATCAGGAACCAGTACAGGTCGTGCAGGGTGGTCATGGCGAGGTAGGCGCGGTAGCGCGTCAGGGTGGCGGGCGCGTGGTCCGGCAGAAAGGACAGGGCGGCCTGCAGGCTCTCGTCGGGGGGCAGCAGGTCCAGGGTGCCGGTTTTCAGCAGCGCGAGGTCGCGCAGCGGATCATCGGGGCCCGCTTTGGTCCAGTCGATGATCAGCACCTCGCCCTGTTCGGGGTGAAACAGGATGTTGTCGTGCCACAGGTCCAGGTGGCAGAAGGCCGCCGGGCCCGCCAGCAGGCCGCGTTCCAGCGGGATTTCCACGGCGTCGAACAGGTCGCCCAGCGGGTAAGCGGCCAGGGCGCTGCGGAAGCGGCGCAGGCGCTCGTGCACCCGGCCCAGGTTCACGGTGCCCACCGGCTCGCGGTGCAGGGCCGCCAGCTGCGCGCGCAGGGGCCCCAGGGCGCGGGGCAGGTCCGGGCGGCGCAGGGGGCGGCCCGGAAAGCGGCGCAGCACCAGGACCTCAACGCCGTCGGCCTCGGTGGCGTCCAGCACCCAGGCGCCCAGCCCGGCGCGGCGCATATTGGCGGCCTCGGTGCAGTGGTCGCCCTGGTGGTTGCGGTAGACCTTGACCACCGTCTGGCCATCGGCGGTGGCGTACACGCGGCTTTGCATGCCCGAGTCCATGGGGCTCAGCGGCCCGTAGCGGGCTTCGAGCACCGGAAAGCGCGACGGGGGCGCGTCGCCAGTGGGAGCAGGCCGCAGGGTCAAGGGCCCCCCCCGCGCCGGGCGCGTTTCACTGTGGCAGCTTCTCCAGCAGGCCCACCAGCCGGGGGTCCAGTGCCTTGCCCGCTTGACCCTTCACCCGGTCCGGCCCGCCCATGCGCACGGCAGAGTTGGCCACCGCCAGAATACGGGCGTACAGCGGAATGTCCTCGCCGGCCAGCCGGTCGGGTTCGCCCTGGCCGTCCCAGCGTTCGTGGTGGTGGCGCACGGCCTTCATGGCCTCGGCCAGGTGCGGCACGCCGTGCAGAAAGTTGGCCCCCACCTGCGCGTGGCCCTGCTCGCCGTGAATCTTGCCGATGTCGTGCAGCATAGCGGCGTACCACAGCTCTTCCTGTTCACGTTCGGTCAGGCCCACCAGCCTGCCCAGTTTCAGGCTCAGGTCAGTCACCGACTGCGCGTGGCCCAGGGCGTCGAACTCGCCGCTTTCCACGGCTTCCACCAGGGCGCCGGTCAGCTGGCGCGAGGCCGCGCGCCACTCCTCGCGGCCTTCCAGCACGCCCATCAGGGGCGCCACGGCCGCCGCCCACTTGGTCACCGCCTCCTGGGCTGCGGGGGGCAAGCCGCCCTCGCTGGTGCGGTCCAGCACCAGGGCGCCCAGGTTGCGCCCGCGCACGGTCAGCGGCACCACCAGGGACAGGGTGACGGCTTTCATGCCGGCCTCGTCCAGCAGCGGCGCAGCCTCGGGGGGGCTGCCCTCGTACAGTTCGCGGGCGCCGTCGGTCAGCACGCGCGGGCGCATGGAGGCCCAGGGCCCGCCCAGGGCCACCCCCAGCAGCGTCTTGGGGTAGCCCAGCACCGCCGCCACCCGGTCCTGGCCCCGGCGCACGATGGCAAAGCCCTGCACGCTGCCCCCCATCAGGGTCGCGGCGTACGCCAGCGCGCCTTCCAGAATGCCCTCCTGGGTGGGGCGGGCCAGCAGATCGGCAATAACCCGCGTGACATCGGGGCTTTCACTGGGCACCGAAGCGCGCGCTTCGGCGGAACCAGGCGGCTGGGGGGTTCTGGGGCGTCGGAACACGTTGGCCGTAGTATACCCGCGCTACCCTGCGCCGCATGACCTCTTCCGCTTCCTTTCCCGACCCCGTCGCCGCGGCGGTGCAGCAGGCCTACGCGCGCTACGGGCAGCAGGCCCGCACCTGGCTGTCGGGCTATACCCAGCGCGGCGGTCAGGTGTACTGCGGCGCGGGCTGCACCGCCTGCTGCACCATGCCCATTCGCGTCAGCCTGGCCGAGGCGCGGATCATGGCCGGGACGCTGGACGCAGAACTCGCCCGCGCCGTGGAGGCCCACGCCCGCGCGGCGGTGGCCAACGCCCGCACCGCCCCGAACGAGGACGAATATGTGCGCCGCCACCGCCTGCACATTGGCTTTTGTCCCATTCTGGACCGCGCCACGGGCGGCTGCAGCCGCTACGACGCCCGCCCCACGCGCTGCCGCGACACCTTCAGCGCGCTGCCGGCCCGCTACTGCGCCGCCGAGACCTGGGAAAGCATGGGCCAGCGCGAGCGGGCCGAGTACCAGCGCGTGGTGGCGCGCACCCCCGGCACCGACGGCGAACTGCACTTCATTGCGCCGCTGGAGCACCTTTCGGAGCCGGTGTGGGAGGCGGCGTCGCGCGCCATGCGCCGCGCCTGGGGCCTGGAGGTCTGGGGCGACTTCTGGCTGCTGACCACGCTGGCGCAAGACGAGCGCTTCATGGCGGCGGTGCAGGCGGGCGATGGGCGGCGCGCGTGGCAACTGGCGTCCGGGCGGGGGCTGGCCCACCGCATGCTGCTGGAACTTGCGCCCGCTACGCGCTGAAGGTCATCAGCTTCAGGAGCTGCACGAAGAACCAGACAACCACGGCCACCAGCGGCAGCGCCAGGACGGACAGCACCGTCACGCCGCCCCACAGTTGCCCCAGGGAAGCGGCGCAGGCAGCGCGCGCCGCAGCCAGCCCGGCGGCCCGGACGTCCTCAATGGGTACCCCGGACAACTGGCAGGCGGAGAAGGTGACGTAGGTGCCCGGCGCAACGGCGGCGAGGTCAGCGTCCCTCAGCGTGTCGCCGGACACGTGCGGCGAGGCGGCCGCCACCACGTTGCCCACCACCCGCACTGGGCCGGTTCCGGTCTGAATGGTGGGTGCACAGGAGGACAGCAGCAGCAGGCTCAGCAGCGGGGCGCAGGCAGGGCGGGGCATGGGTGGGCCCAGCCTACCCCCTGTGGGCCGGCGCATGTCTGGAAAACGCTCACCTGTTTCCCGTCCGGGCGCGGCGGCCCATGCTTTACAGTGCCGCAATGCAGCGTGAGGCCAGCGGCGGGGTCAGCCTGAGCGAGCGCCAGCAGCGCGACTTCATGTCGGCGCTGGCGCTTCTGGCAGTGCTGATGCAGGCAGCGACCTCGCTGCACCTGCACGCGCAGCCGGACCAGTGGCCGCGCGCCCTGCAGGCCGACCTGGGCCTGGGGTTTGCCCTGACCCTGCTGGTGCTGACCCGCGTGCGCGCCCTGGCGCTGGGCACCCTGCAAAAGCTGGTGGTGGGGGCCGTGGCGCTGTGGCTGGTGCTGAACCTGGCCAGCGTGATTCGCACCGCGCGGCCCATCACCTCGGGCGTGCTGATTCACATGGTGCTGCTGGCGCTCTTTGCCTACACCTGGCTGCCCGCGCGCGGCGCCGCGCTATTGGTGGGGCCGGCCTACGTGCTGCTGGTGCTGGCCGCCACGTTCAGCCGCGCGCCGGATGTGCCGGGACTGCTGCTGACCGGCCTGGTGCTGCCGCTGACGTGGTACCTGACGGTGCACGGGCGCGTGGTGTCGGGCGAGCGGGCGCGGGGCGTGCGCCTCGCGGCCCTGGCGGCCACCGATCCCCTGACCGGGTGCCTGAACCGCCGCGCCGGGCACAGCGAGCTGCTGGCCCTGGCCGAGCAGTGGGCGGCGCGCCCCGAGCGCCTGAGCGTGGCGCTGTGCGACCTGGACCATTTCAAGCGCATCAACGACACGCGCGGCCACGAGCAGGGCGACGAGGCGCTGGCGCAGGTGGCCCAGACCCTGCGGGCCCACCTGCGCGCAGGTGACGTGGTGGTGCGCTGGGGGGGCGAGGAGTTTCTGCTGGTGCTGGCCGACCTGAGCCCCAGCGAGGCCCGGGCGGTGCTGGAACGCGCGCTGCGCGGTGTGCGCGCCCTGCAACTGGCCCCGGGGCTGGGCGTGACCCTCAGCGCGGGGCACGCCACCCTGGCCGAAGCCCCCGAGATCACTGCGCTGCTGCGCTTGGCCGACCAGCGCCTCTTCGCGGCCAAGGGGGCCGGGCGCGACCAATTGCACAGCGGGCAGACGACGGTCACGCACGCGGCCCACCCACCGGGATAAGCGCGAGGGCTCCCCAGACCGCGCGCACACCGGGAGCCACCGTAGCCCTCGCCTGGCGCCTCCACAGCGCGCTCCATTTAGGCTTCCCCAAGACAGCAGCGGCGGGGGTGGCGGCCCCAGTATGCTCAGGGAGACCGCCTCTGCCCACCACGCTTCATGCCCCTTCGCCAGCCGTGCGCCGGGTCAGTTTCTGAAAGAATTCTTACAGAGCTTCCATGACACCCTGAGGCCGACTATGTCTGTTTCCACTCATGCTTGCGATTGTCTGGCCGCCGCGCCCCCGGTGGGTGAGGTCGCCAGCGGCCTGTGGGTCCGGGGCCAGACCCGATATGTGCAGCGCTTTCTGGGGGGCCAGGAGGCGCGGCTCTTTCCGGCTTCGGCGGTGGCCGAGTTGCGGGCGCTGCTGGCCCAGGCGGGGCCCTCGGGGCAGGCCGAGCTGCTGGCCACGCCCGCCCTGGCGACGGGCGAGCCCGACGCGTGGCAGGTGCGTCCGCTGGCCGAGTGGCTGGTGTGCCTGGAAACGCCGTGGTACCCGGACGCCCTGCAGCACCTGACGTTTGACGTGCAGCCCATCGTGGCACTGGGCAGCGGCACCGTGGGCGCCTACGAGGCCCTGGTGCGCGCGCAGCTGGGCGAGCGGCGCGTGGGCGCCGGCGAACTGCTGCGCGCCGCCGAGGGCCACCGCCACCTGCGCAGCTTTGACGCCCAGGCGCGTCGCGAGGCGATCCGGCAGGCGGCGCCGCTACTCCCGGCCGGGCAGCAGCTGTTTATCAACTTCGCGCCGGGCGTGGTGTACAACCCAGACGTCTGCCTGCAGACCACCTTCGCCGCCTGCCGCGAGGCCGACATTGACTTTCAGTGCCTCGTGTTCGAGGTCACCGAAAGCGAGCGCTTTCCCGATCTGGACATGCTGCGCCGCATTCTGGCCCGCTACCGCGCCGAGGGCGCGCGCGTGGCCCTGGACGACCTAGGCGCAGGCTACACCAGCCTCAGTTACCTGGACGAACTGCGCCCGGACATCGTGAAGCTGGACCGGGCCCTGAGCCAGAACCTCACGCCCAACGACCCGCGCGTGGGCCTGCTGGCCGCCCTGATCGCCTACGCCCACGACCTGGAGATTCAGGTGGTGGCCGAGGGCGTTGAAGACCTGGATTCGCTGCGCCTGCTGCGCGAGCTGGGCGCCGACTACGCGCAGGGCTATGTGCTGGGCCGCCCTGCCCCGACATTGCTGCCCATCCGCGAAGAAGCGGCGGCGCTGTGGAGCACGAAAACCTGAGCAAGCAGGCAAAGGCCTTGGGGCGCCGGCTGGCCTCCCAGGGCCTTTTTTCGTGCTTACTGATGGAATTGGCTCTGCGCAGGGGTCTGCACTGTCTCGAAAGGTGGCCCAGGTTGGCTGCCCGTTCCCCATGCAGGTAAGGCTGGCCCAGAGGTGGCGTGAGAAGCTGACGGCGCTTCACAGCAGACCAGGGGGCAGGCCCCGCGGCACCAACGCCCTTTGCCGGCCGTGCCACCTGACCTCGTCCCAGTGCCCACGAACCACTTCATCTGGTCGAGGCGAGCGGCCACTGGGCCCCCAGGCCGTGGCGAACGCTCCAGCCGGCACCCGTCTTACTGCCCTGTGAGGAAGCGCGCGGTTTCGCGGTACAGCAACTCCACGGCGTCCAGGGAATCAAAGGTGTGACCGGCGCCAGGAATCGCCACGGCGTCGCAGCCCAGGGCGCGGGCGTAGCGCACACCAAATTCGGGCGGGCAGGTCTGGTCGGCATCGCCGTGGAACACGCGGGCCTCGCCGCCCCAGGCCTGCGCGGCGTCCAGGGGGCGCAGGCGCACCATCTCCTGCAGAAACTCGCGGCCCAGCGGCCAGCCGTTGTAATCGGTGACCGTGGGGGGCAGCAGGCCGCCACGCAAAAAGGGCAGCCACAGTTCCGGCAGGGCGGGCGCCCACAGGGCCAGGCGGTGCGGGCGCACCTGCGGGGCACTCAAGGCCGCCACAAGGCCGCCCATCGAAAAACCCAGCAGCATCACCCGCTCGGGGTCCAGGCCCGGCTGGCGGCGGATGTACTCGAACGCCGCTTCGGTGTCCTGCACCTCGCGCGAGACGGTCATCTCGCTGAAGTCTCCCTGCGACTCGCCGCTGCCCCGGAAATCAAAGCGCAGGCTGGCCACGCCGCGCGCCGCCAGAAACCGCGACAGCAGCGGCAGCAGGCGGTGGTCCCCGCCCCGGTTGCCGGTAAAGCCGTGCAGGATAACCACGCTGGGCCAGCCCTGGGCGGGCGCCTGACCTTCCGGGCGGTGCACCATGCCGTACAGCCGCTGGCCGTCCACGCTGAACTGGGCGAATTCTTCCATGTAGGGGGAGTCTAAGGGGGTGAAGGTCTAAGAGTCGAAGGGTCAAAGGGTCTAAGGGGGTCGAGAACCCATTGCCCTCGCCCTGCGTGCACCCCATTGCCTGAGGCCGCTCCGACCCACCCCATCCTTAGACCCTTCGACCTCTTGACCCTTAGACCGGGCGGCCCTGGCCGCCCCAGGCCGCTCTCACGGCGTCAGGCGGTGGCGGTCACGGGGAAATGCGCGGGCGTAGCGCACGTTGGCAATGCCCAGCAGCTTGGCGGTCAGGCGTTCGGCGCCGATGGCGAAGCCGCCGTGGGGGGGCATGCCGTACTTGAAGACCTCGGTGTAGCCGGCCAGCGATTCGGGGTTCAGCTTGTAGGCGGCAATCGAGTCCATCAGCATAGCGTGGTCGTGGATGCGCTGGCCGCCGCTGGTGATCTCGATGCCCCGGAACAGCAGGTCGAAGCCCCGGGTCAGGTCGCCCTCGTCGGGGTGGGCGTAGAAGGGGCGGGCGGCGCGCGGGTACTTGGTCACGAACACGAAATCGCTGCCTTCGGTGTCGGCGTAGTGCTGCGAGAGCAGGCGCTCGGCTTCGGGGTCCAGGTCCTTGCCGCCCACGGCGTGACCGTACTTTTCGGTCACCAGGGCGCGCGCCTCCATCAGCGGAATGCGGGGAATGTGGGCGGGCACCTCGGGAATGGTGGCCCCCAGCAGGGCGAACTCGGCGGCGCAGCGTTCCTTCAGGCGGGCCATGATGCTGGCGAGCAGGCGGTTTTCCAGCGCCATCACGTCCTCCTCGTCCTGAATAAAGCCCATTTCCACGTCCAGGGACAGGTACTCGTTCAGGTGGCGGCTGGTGGCGTGTTCCTCGGCGCGGTAGACGGGCGCCACCTCGAACACGCGCTCAAAGACGCCCACCATGATCTGTTTGTACAGCTGCGGGCTCTGGGCGAGGTAGGCCGGATGCCCGAAGTAGTCAATGGGAAAGAGGTTCGCGCCGCCCTCGGCCCCTGCCGAGACAATCTTGGGCGTGCTGATCTCGGTAAAGCCCTCGGTCGAGAGGTGGTCGCGGAAGGCCGCCACCAGTTCGGCCTGCACCTTCAGCGCCGCTCGCTCCTTCAGGCCGCGCACGGTGACCACGCGGTAGTCCAGCATGGTTTCCGGGTTCACGTTCCATTCCATCTTGGGAATCTCGACGGGCGCGGGTTCTACAGCGGCGCTGATCACCTGGAAGACCTCGATCTGCACCTCAAAGCCACCCGGCGCTTTGGGGTGGGCCTTCACCGTGCCCACGACCTCCACGCTGCTTTCGGCCAGAGGCAGGCTCAGGCCGCTGCCCACGCACTGGGTCAGGCCCGAAACGTCGCGCAGCACCACGAACTGCACGCCGCCCAGGTCGCGCCGGGCATGCACGAAGCCTTGCAGGCGCACCTGCTGGCCCTCGTGCTGGGCGAGGTCACGGGTCAGGGTCCGGGGAAGGTGGGTGGGCTGGGCTTCGGTCTGGGTCATGGGGGTGGCCTCCTGTGGGCTATAGGAAAGCCCCCGACTCCGTGTGCTGGGGTCGGGGGCGCGGTATGCGGCAAAGACGTCCCCTAACAGGGATCATCATTCACGTTGTTGCTCGCCGCAAACATGGCGCAACTGTAGCGGGGCGCGGCGGGATGGGTCAACGCTGAAACTAGGCAGGGCGGTGGGGGGGGTTTGGGGAAGTGGGGAGTGGGGTGTAGGGAGTGGGAAGAGCATTGTGGATGAGGGACGCGAACCAACTGCCGTTTGAATGAATCGCGGACCGTGGGCGCAGCCTGCACCCGTCACCTCCACACCCACACAGAGATAGTCGGGGGCGGCGCCACACCACCCCCATTGCCCCCAGCACTCTCTCTTTCTTACCGACCGTCTGGACGGTATGTTGTAGTCATGGTCAGAACCCGTCAGCCGGAACTCACGCGCGCCGCTCTGCTGCAAGCTGCCCGGCAGGTGGTACGAGAGCAAGGCGCCGCCCTGTCACTGGACGCCGTGGCGCGCGCCGCTGGGGTTAGCAAGGGGGGGCTGCTGCACCACTTTCCCAGCCGCGACGCCCTGCTGCAGGCGCTGGCGCTGGCGCTGGTGGAGCAGTTCCGCGAGGAGCTGGAAGCCGCGTACGCCCGCGAATGTGAGGCGCACGGCGCGCACCCGGGCGCGTGGCTGCGGGCGTACATCGCCCTGACGTTCTGCGAGGGCGAGGAGGACACGGCCCTCCACCGCGCGCTGGTGCCGCTGGCCGGGCAACCCGCGCTGCTGGAAGCCTTGGCCCAGGCCCAGGTGTTTCTGCTGGAACGCGCTGAGGCCGACGGCGTGCCCGCAGGCGCCGCCCACGCCGTGCGCCTGGCCTGCGACGGCTTCTGGCTGGCCGAGCTGACCGGGCAGCCGCGCCTGAGCGCCGCCCAGACCCAGACTCTGCGCGAGGCGCTGACCGCATGGACCCGCTGACCCCGGCCCGGCCCGGCACCCCGCACCCTGGTCCAGGCTGGGCCACACGTTACTGGGCCATCTTTACCGGACAGGCACTGTCGCTGATTGGCTCGGCCATGACGCAGTTTGTGCTGCTGTGGTGGATCACCGACACCACAGGCAGCGCCGCCGCCCTGGGCACAGCGGGCGTGGCCGCGCTGCTGCCCCAGGCGCTGCTGGGGCCCCTGGGCGGCACCTTTGCCGACCGCTACAGCCGCCGCACCATCATGATCATGGCCGACACGATCAGCGCCGCGTGCATGCTGGTGCTGATCTGGCTGTTTGCCAGCGGGGGCGTGGAGCTGTGGCACGTCTACACCATGATGTTCATTCGCAGCGCCATGCAGGCGTTTCAGGGACCGGCCGCCGCTGCCAGCACCGCCATGCTGGTGCCGCCCGAGTTCCTGCCGCGCGCCGCCGGGTTTAACCAGACCCTGCAGGGCCTCATGACGGTGGCCGCCGCGCCGTTGGGGGCCTTGGCCATCAGCGTGCTGCCGCTGGGCGAGGCGCTGGGCATTGATGTCGTGACCGCCCTGCTGGGGATTGTGCCGCTGCTGCTGTTCCGTATTCCGCAACACACCGTCGCCCGCGAGGACCGCCGGGGTGTCTGGACCGAATTCCGCGAGGGCCTGAGCGTGGTGTGGCACAACCCCGGCCTGCGGCGGCTGTACGGTCTGCTGGGTGTGGTGGTGCTGGTCGTGATGCCCACGTTCACCCTGACCCCGCTGCTGGTGAAAGCGCACTTTGGCGGCGGGGCCGGGCAGGTGGCCCTGATGGAAGGGCTGTCGGGCGTGGGCATGATTGCGGGCGGGCTGCTGGTGGCGGCCCTGAACCCAAAACGGCCCATTGTGACGGTGCTGCTGGCCCTGGCGGCCTCGTGCCTGACGGTGGCCCTGACCGCCCTGGCCCCGGCGGACTGGTTCTGGCTGGCAGTGGTGTGGTGGGTAGTGAGCGGCGCGACCTTCGCGTTTGGCAACGCGCCCCTGACCGCCACCCTGCAAACCACCGTGCCCAACCACCTGCAAGGGCGGGTGCTGTCGCTGCTGAACACCGTGATGGGGCTGGCCGGACCGGTGGGGCTGGCCCTGGCGGCGCCGCTGGGCGAGTGGATCGGCGTGCGCGGCGTGTTCGTGGTGGGCGGCGTGCTGAGTGCCGCCGCGTGTCTGGCGGGCTTCCTCTCGCCTGCCCTGCTGCGTCTGGAACGCCGGGAAACCCCTGCCGGGTAAGCCGCTATCCTGGGGACCATGAGAACAAACGTTCGTTCAGGGGACCGGGCGTGACGCCTCCCCTGCCCCTGCGGCCCCGCAGCCTGCTGTTTGCGCCGGGCAACCGCCCCGAGCTGGTGGCCAAGCTGCCGCGCAGCGCCCCCGACGCCGTGGTGGTTGACCTGGAAGACGCCATTCCTAGCACGCCCGAGGCCAAGGCGGCGGCCCGCCCCATCGCCCGCGACGCGGCGCGGGACCTGATTGCCGCTGCGCCGCACCTGAGCGTGTTCGTGCGGGTGAACGCGGTGCATTCGCCGTACTTCGAAGACGATCTGGCGGTGCTGACCCCGGAACTGGCGGGCGTCGTGGTGCCCAAGCTGGAGTCGGCAGCGGACGTGCGGCAGGTGGTGGCGGCGCTGGCGGCGCGGGGGTTGGGGCTGCCCCTGCTGGCGGGCCTGGAAACAGGGGCCGGGGTGTGGCACGCCCTGGACATTCTGCGCGAGGACGCCGTGCAGTGGGCCTACTTTGGCGCCGAGGACTATGCGACCGACCTGGGCGGGCTGCGCACGCCAGGAGGGCTGGAAGTGCTCTACGCCCGCTCGCAGGTGGCGCTGGCCGCGCGGCTGGCCGGGGTGCCCGCGCTGGACATCGTGGTGACGCGGCTGAACGATGAGGCCGCCTTCCGGGAAGACGCCGCCCAGGGGCGCGCGCTGGGCTACGCGGGCAAACTGTGTATTCACCCCGCCCAGGTGGCCCTGGCCCACGAGATTTTTGGCGCCACCGAGGCCGAACTCAGGCGCGCCCGCGCCCTGCTGCAGGCCGCCCACGACGCCAGCCTGAGCGGTCACGGCGCCTTTGCCTTTGAAGGGCAGATGGTGGATGAGCCGATGCTGGCGGCGGCGCGGGCGGTGGTGGCAGGCGCGGGAAGTGGGGAGGAGGGAGTGGGACGTGGAACAGCCCCCGCCTGAGCCAGAGCTCTTTACCTCCACTGACCACTCACCACTCCCCGAGGTCCCCTATGAATGAAGACCTTCAGCGCCCCCAGGGCCGATATCTGGAAGAGCTGACGCCCGGCACGGTCATTCGCCACCGCGTCACCCGCACGCTGACCGAAGCCGACAACGTGTTTTTCACGACCCTCACCATGAACCCGCAGCCGCTGCACCTGGACCACGAGTACGCCGCGCAGACTGAGTTTGGGCGCCCCCTGGTGAACAGCCTGCTGACCCTGTCGTTGCTGGTGGGCCTCAGCGTGCATGAACTCACGCTGGGGACGCTGGTGGCCAACCTGGGCCTGACAGACGTGGTGTTCCCCAAGCCAGTGTTTCATGGCGACACCATCCGGGCAGAATCCGAGGTGCTGGAGGTGCGCGAAAGCCGCAGCCGCCCGGACGCCGGGATTGTGGTGGTGGAGCATCGGGCACTGAACCAGCGCGGCGAGGTGGTCGCCAAGTGCAAGCGCACGGCGCTGATGCAGAAGCGGCCGGCGGAAGGCTGAAGCCCTTTCTCCCACGTTCAACACGAAAAACCCCGCCTGGCGCGGGGTCTTCTTCTGGTGGGCGGTGAGGGATTTGAACCCCCGACCTATCGCTTGTAAGGCGAGAGCTCTACCGCTGAGCTAACCGCCCACGCGTGGCCTGACATGCTAAGGGCAGTCCCCCCCGGCGCGCAAGGGGGCCCGGGGCCGCCCCGGGCCGTTTGTGAGGGTCGGCCCGGACAACGGCGCCCAGTGCGGTATACTGCGGGTCGTTCCTCGAACGGGGGGTGGGCCGTGACCCACCCTTTTTCGTGGAGGGGGTGGTGAAACAGGCCTGGGTTTTCCTGGCCGAGACAATATGAATAACAACACAACACACAATCTGGAAGGGCTGGCCCGCACAGCCCTGGAGCCTCTGGGCTTTGAAGTGCTGGAAGTGCAGGTGCAGAACCTGGGCGGGCAACCGGTGGTCCTGATCCGTATTGACCGCCTGGACGAACAGCCGGTGACCGTGGACGACCTGACCAAGGCCAGCCGCGCGGCCGAAGCCGAATTTGACCGCGTGGACCCCATTGCGGGGGAATACCGCCTGGAATTCGAGTCACCGGGTGCCAAGCGGCCCCTGACCCGGGCGCGGCACTTTGAGCGCATGCTGGGCCTGAAGGCCCGGGTGCGCGGCGAGGGCGGGCTGGCGTTTACGGCCCCCATCCAGGCTGTCAGCGGCGATCAGGTGACCTTCATGGTCAGCGGCGAGCCCCAGACCCTGATGGTGGGCACGTTCCAGGCCAATCTGGCCGAGTTTCCGGACCGGCACCGCTGAGCACCGCCGGGGCCCCAAGCACCGTTGCCCGCCACACGCGCGGGCCAAAGGAAGAGTGAGATGAGCCAACCCGAATTCAATTTCGCCGACGCCCTGCGGGAAGTGGCGCAGGCGCGCAACATCAACGAGCTGCAGCTGATCGAGGCCTTCGAGCAGAGCCTCGCGCAGGCCTACACCCGCAACGTGGAGCCCGACAAGCGCATTGAGGTGCACCTGGACCCGCAGAGCGGCGAACTGGAAGTGCTGGTCGTGCGCGAGGTCGTGGAAAAGGTCGAAGACGAGCACCTGCAGATCTCCCTGGCCGACGCGCTGGAGCTGGACCCCGGCGTGGAAGTGGGCATGGAGATGGAGTTCCCGGTGGACCGCGAGAAGTTCTCGCGCATTGCCCTGCAGGCCGCCAAGCAGACCTTGACCCAGAAGATGCGCGAAACCGAGCGCAACGTGGTCTTTAACGAGTACAAGGACCGCGAGGGGCAGGTGCTCACCGCCCAGGTGGTGCGCAGCGACAACAAGGGCAACTGGTTCGTGGAACTGGGCGCGGGCGAGGCGATTTTGCCCCCCCGCGAGCAGATTCCCGGCGAGAAGCTGACCCCGGGCAACCGCGTCAAGATCTACCTGAAAGAAGTGCGCAAGACGCCCAAAGGCCCCACCATCCTGGCCAGCCGCGCCGACGAGCGGCTGCTGGACTACCTGCTGCGCCAGGAAATCCCCGAAGTCGCCAACGGCATCGTGGAAGTCAAGGCGATTGCGCGCGAAGCGGGGCAGCGGTCCAAGGTGGCGGTGTTCTCGCACAACAGCAACGTGGACCCCATCGGCGCGTGCATCGGGCACCGGGGCAACCGCATTCAGGCGGTCACCGGCGAACTGGGCCGCGAGCGCGTGGACGTGATTCTCTGGGACGCCAACACCCGCGACTTCATCCGCAACGCGCTGTCGCCCGCCAAGGTGGGCCTGATTGAAGCCCAGCCCGAGCGCCGTGAGGCCACCGTCACCGTGACGCCCGATCAGTTGTCGCTGGCGATTGGCAAGGGCGGCCAGAACGTGCGCCTCGCGGCCAAGCTGACCGGCTTCAAGATTGACCTGCGCGAGACGGCCGCCATCAGTGACCTGGACGCCGCCATGCAGCAGGCCATGCAAGACGACCAGGGCGCCCAGGGCAACGCGGCGGCGCAGTCGGCCTTTGACGCACTGTTCAAGGACAGCAAGTCGGTGGCCACCGCCAGCCCGGACGACGTGGAGTAAGCGGCTTGACGGGCCCCCACCCTGCCCGCCACGTGCCGGAGCGCACCTGCGTGGCCTGCCGCCGCAAGCGGCCCCAGCCTGAGTTCGTGCGCCTGACCCGGGTGGACGGCGCCTGGACCGTGTGCCCCGGGCCCCGGCAGGGACGCGGCGCCTACCTGTGCGCTGACCGCCCCGAATGCTGGCAGGACAAGCGACTGCGCCGGGTCTTTGGCGCGCAGGCGGCAGCGGTTTCGGCCCTGAGACCAGGCACGGCGCAGACGGGCACCGACCCGATTCACAACGCGTAGCCCCCACGCGGGGACAGGCGCGAGTCTCACCGGAGGTGAGCATGTCGAAAGTTCGTATCTATACCCTGGCCAAGGATCTTGGCGTAGAGAACGCCAAAATGCTGGAAATTCTCGATGGTCTGGGCGTGAGCTACAAGAGCGTGAGCAGCACCATCGAGGAAGACACCGTGGAGCTGATCAAGCAGATTCTGGCCGAGGAAAGTGGCGAGGCGGCCCCTGTGGCCGACACGGTGGCCGACGCCGCGCCCAGCACCCCGGCCCAGCCGGCCTCTACCCCGGCCGCCGAGGCGACCCCGGCCCGCGAGCCTGAAGCCCAGGCCGCGCCCGTGCAGGTGGCCGAGCCCGCCGCCGAGGCCACCCCCGAGATTCCCCACCGCGCCCCGGTGGTCACGATCATGGGCCATGTGGACCACGGCAAGACCAGCCTGCTGGACTACATCCGCAAGACGAAGGTGGCCGCCAAGGAAGCGGGCGGGATCACCCAGCACGTCGGGGCCTTTGAAGCCAAGACGAGCAAGGGCAAGATCGTCTTTATCGACACGCCCGGCCACGAGGCCTTTACCACCATTCGCGCGCGCGGCGCCAACGTGGCGGACATTGCGATCATCGTGATTGCCGCCGACGACTCCCTGATGCCCCAGACGCGCGAGGCGATTGCCCACGCGCAGGCGGCCAAGGTGCCCATGATCGTGGCGATCAACAAAGTAGACCTGCCCCAGGCTGACCCGGAGCGCGTGAAGACGGACCTGACGCAGCTGAACCTGGTGCCCGAAGAGTACGGCGGTGACCTTGTGGTGGTGCCGGTGAGCGCCAAGACCGGCGAGGGCGTAGAAGACCTGCTGGAGTACATCAGCCTGACTGCCGAGCTGGAAGACCTGCGCGCTGACCCCAAGGCGGCCTTCAGCGGCGTGGTCATTGAAGGCAAGGTGGACAAGCAGGCCGGCGTGCTGGCCACCGTGATGGTGCAGGAAGGCACGCTGCACGTGGGCGACTTCCTGGTGGTGGGCGAAGGCTACGGCAAGATCAAGGCCATGACCGACAGCGCGGGCGCGCGCATCAAGGAAGCGGGCCCCAGCACCCCGGTGCAGATTCTGGGCTTCAGCGAAGTGCCGTCCAGCGGTGAAAAGGTGCAGTCGGCCAAGAACGAGCACGCCGCGCGTGAAGTGGTGGCTGGGCGCGTGGATACCCGCCGCGACGCCGAGAACGCCCGCGTGCAGCGCCGCCTGACCCTGGAAGAGATGATGGGACCGCTGGGCAGCGTGCGCACCGTGAACCTGATTCTGCGCGCCGACACCCAGGGCAGCGTGGAAGCCATTCAGGGCATCCTGGCCCGCAAGGAAAGCGACGACGTCAAGATCAACGTGATGCTCGCCGGGATCGGCGCGCCCACCGAAGGCGACGTGCTGCTGGCCTCCACCGCCGAGGCGACCATTCTGTGCTTCAGCGTCACCCCCTCGGGCGGCGTGAAGAAGGTGGCCGACGGCAAGGGCGTGGACATCAAGTCCTTCCGCATCATCTACGAACTCATTGATGAGGTGGACCGCCTGATCAAGGGCAACGTGGAGCCCGTGTTCGAGGAGAAGTACCTGGGCCGCGCGGAAGTGCGCATGGTCATCCGTCACCCCAAGAGCGGCAACATCGCCGGCTCGTACGTGACCGACGGCATGTTCAAGCGCAATGCCAAGGCCAAGGTCACGCGCGGCAAGCAGGTCGTGTACGAGGGCACCGTGGTGGGCCTCAAGCGCTTCAAGGACGACGTGCGCGAAGTGCAGACCGGCTACGAGTGCGGGATTAACCTCGACTGGAACGATGTGATGGAAGGCGACATCATTGAAGCCAGCGAGATGGTGGAAGTCGAGCAGGCGTAAGCCGGGCTGGGCAGGAAAGGGCGAGGCGGCCGGGTGGTCGCCTCGCCCCTTTTGGTGTGGGGCCGATGGAGGTGGAGGCCGGGTCAGGGCTGCGCCACGCTGGCGGTGCCGGCGACAGAACAGCACGGTCTTGAAGACTGCTCGCGGTGGGCGCGCAGTGTCCGCCCTCAGCGAGCCTCCCAGGCGGCGTGCTGAATCTCTCTGGAGCAGTTGACATAAAGATGATGTGGGTTTTCGACCCTCTCCCCTCGTGGGAGAGGGCCTCGCGCAGCGAGGGGTGAGGGGGTTCTTTGGTCAACCGCTCTAGCCTCAGCGGTCAGCGGTTGTACGGCTGTTCGTTCACCCACTGAAAGCCGCGTGTTTTCAGGGGCTCGGCACTGACCTGGGTGCGCTGGCGGTCGGTGTGCAGGGCCGCGAGGCCGGTGCGGGCCTGCACGCCCACCATGACCAGCAGGGCGGCCGTGACCAGCCACGCCAGGACGGTCATCACGCGCGGCTGTGGGCGCGCGACCTGCGCGGGCACCGCCTCGCCGGTGACGAAGGCGCGCAGGCGCCGGGCGTCCAGAGCCAGCAGCACCAGGGCCGCCAGCAGCAGGTGGGCGCTGAAGTTCTTCACAGGCACGTCGTAAAAGAGGTTCAGGGCCAGCACGTTGGTCATGGTGACGGCGGCGATCAGGGCGCCCAGGGTCACAGTGCGGCGGTGCAGCAGCAGCAGGGCGGGCAGCACCTCGGCCACGCCTGCCAGCCACTGGTAACCGGGGCTGGCGGCCATGAAGCGCCACAGCAGGCCCATAGGGCTGGACTCGGCGTAAGTGGTGGTCAGTTGCCGGTCTACCAGCAGGCCAAACTGCCCGAAGTTGAACTTGCTTAGGCCGTAAACCGCCAGCCACCAGATCAGCGACACGCGCAACAACTGCGACAGCGTGACCATCAGGCGGGGGTGGGGCGCCCGGCGGTCCAGCAGGGTCCACACGGCGCCCCCCAGCAGCGACGCCAGCAAAAGCACCAGGGTCCACGCCCAGTCCAGGGCGGTGTCGCCGCTCCCCGTGGGTCCAGCGAGGGGCGGCAGGGGCGCGCTGAACAGGGCGCGGCTGAAAGCGTGGGCCATGGCAAAGCGCAGCGGGTCAGGCAGGGGGGCGAAGCCCTGCACCCCCACCAGGAAATACAGGGCGAGGTACAGGCTGCCGAACTGCAGCGCAAAGCGCCGCCACCACGGCCAGGGGCGGTCCAGCGCAGGCGCTTCAGGGTGGGCAGCAGGCAGGGGCGCCGTGGTCATGGGACCAGCATGACGGGCGCTGAGAGCGCGTGCGAGCACATGTGGGGCCAAAAAAGCCCCCTGGCGGTGAACCAGGGGGCGGCGGCCTGTGCCGTTAGCGGCGTTCTGGCAACAACTCTTCCAGGCGGGCCACGTAGCCTTCCAGGGTGCGGAAGGTGGCCTGCACGGGTTCGGGGCTCAGCATGTCCACGCCCGCTTCCTTCAGGGCGTCAATGGGGTCCAGGCGGCCACCGGACTTGAGGAAGCGCAGGTAGCGCTCACGGGCGCCGGCGGGGTCGGCGGCAAACTGCTCCAGGATCTGGTGGGCCGCGCTGATGCCGGTGGCGTATTGGTAGGCGTAAAAGTTGGCGTACAGGTGGGTGGAAAACTGGGCCCACAGGATGCCAGAGCGCTCGCGGTCCATGGTCACGCCGTCGCCGTAGCCCTGCGAGAGCAGGTCGGCGGTCAGGGTCATCAGGTCCGGGGCGCTGAGGGTGCCGCCCGCCTCAATGCGGCGGTAGGCTTCCAGTTCAAAGGCCGCCAGCGTGGGCATGATGAAGAAGTAGCGGTGGAAGTTCGACAGCGCCTCTTCAATGATCTGCACTTCGAAGGTGGTGTCACCCGCCGCACGGGCCTGTTCCAGCAGATGGGCGCGCACCATCGCCTGATTGAAGTTGCTGGCGACTTCGGCGTGAAACAGCGTGTAACGCGGCACCGAAGAGGGGTGCTCACGCTGCGAGAGCAGCGAGTGCATGGAGTGGCCGATCTCGTGCGCCAGGGTGGAGTACGAATTCATGGTGCCGTTCCAGGTCATGAAGATGTAGGGTTTGACCCGCCCGCCGCCGTTGCTGTAGGCCCCCTGGCGCTTGCCGTCGTTCTCGGCGTAGTCCACCCAGCGGTCGGTGGTCAGGCCGTGGCGCAGGTCGGCCACGTACGCCTCGCCCAGGGGCGCCATGCCCTCGGCAATCCAGTTCACGGCCTGGGCGTAGCTCACCTCGCGCGGGGGGACCAGGGCGGCCTTGACGTCGTACTCGCGCAGTTCATCCAGGCCCAGCCAGTCGCGGCGCACCCGCCAGTAGCGGTGCCAGATCGGCGTGTGGGCGCGGTAGGTGTCCAGCAGCGTGGTCACGACGCCTACGGGAATGCGGTCGGGCGAGAGCGTCGCGGTGATGGCATCCGGGTAGCGGCGGGCCCGCGCCAGGAACACGTTCTGGCGGACGTTGGTGGCGTACATGGCCGCCTGCGAGTGCCGCGCGGCCAGGTGGGCGTCGGCGTAGTGTTCCCAGGCCTCGCGCCGGACCTCGCGCTCGGGGTGGGCGGTCAGGCGGTCCACGTTGCCCTGGGTGACCGGCGTGCCGCCCGCCGTGCCAAAGCGCAGGTCCATATTCGCCAGCGCGGGGTGAATGCCGCGCTCGCTGGCAAACGGCGCCTGCACCGCGCCCAGCAGTTCTTCCACCTCGGCGCTGCGCACATGGGGCTTGCCGCGCAGAATGCGCTCCAGGCGCACGCGCTGATCGGCAAAGGCGGGCGTGTCCAGCCAGCCGCGCACGGTGCGCTCATCCAGGGCCAGCAGTTCGGGGCGGAAAAAGGCCGTGACCGTGTTGTAGCGCGCGGCCAGGGTGGTGGCCACATCACGCCGGGCAGCCGCCACCGCGTCGCGGCCGTCCACACTGGCGCCCATGCTGGCATACGAGAAAAAGCGCGTCAGCCGCAGTTCCATGTCGTCGGCCGCCGTCAGGTAGGCCAGCAGGCCCTCCGGGGTGCCCAGACGGCCCGCGTGGGTGGCCAGGGCGTCCATGGCCCCGGGCAGCGCCTCGGCCTCGGCCTGCCAGTGGTCGGGGCTGGCAAACAGCGCCTCAATATCCCAGGTCTGCTCACGGGGCACGTCGGAACGGGGGGGCAGGGCCGGGGCCTGAATTGTGGTCATGGCCGGAGGGTAGCACTCCCCCCCGGCCACGGGACGCGTCACTAGGCCGCTTGGCTTAGCGACTGGATGATTGGAGCTGGCCCAGTTCTTCCAGACGCTCGCGGCGCTGCTGGCGGCGGCGGGCCAGCTGGCCGTGTTTGGGCGCAAACAGGAACGCCAGCCCAAACAGCACGCTCTGGGTCAGCACGATGCACGCGCCGGTCGCGCCGTCCAGAAAGTAGCTGATATAGGTGCCCAGCACGCTGGACAGCACCCCACAGGCCACCGCCAGCCACAGCATGCGCCCAAAGCGGTCGGTGAGCAGGTAGGCGGTGGCGCCGGGGGTGATCAGCATGGCGACCACCAGAATCACGCCCACGGTCTGCAGCGCCGTCACGATGGTCAGGGCCAGGATGGCCAGCAGCGCGTAGTACAGCAGCGTGGTGTTCAGACCAATGCTGCGCGCGTGCGAGGGGTCAAAGATGTACAGCACGAGGTCCTTGCGCAGGAGCACGACCGCCGTCAGGGCCAGGGTGCCCGCCACCACCGTCTGTAGCAGTTCCGATTGCCCAATGCCCAGCACGTCCCCGAACAGGATGTGCGACAGGTGGACCTCGCTGGAAATCTTGGAAATCATGACCAGGCCCAGTGAGAACAGCGCCGTGAAGACCACGCCGATCACCGTGTCTTCCTTGACGCGCGAGCGCGACCCGATAAAGCCGATGGCCGAGACGCTGAGCAGGCCGAACAGGAAGGCGCCCACCACAAAGGGCCAGCCCAGCAAGTAGGCGATGACCACGCCGGGCAGCACCGCGTGCGACACCGCGTCGCCCAGCAGCGACCAGCCCTTGAGGGTCACGAAGCACGACAGCACCGCGCAGGCGGCGCCCACCAGCGAACTCACCAGCAGGGCACGCACCATAAAATCGTAGGTGAGGGGTTCCAGCAGCGTTTCGATCATGCGCCCACCTCTAGGCGCGCGGGCGCGGCCGGCTGGTGCTGGCGTCCGCCAAAGGCGCGGGCGAGGTTCTGCGGTGTAAAGGTGGTGGCGGTGGGCCCAAAGGCCAGCACGGTGCGCTCGCCCACAAAGGCGACGTGGTCGCAGAATTCCTGCAGGCTGTCGAGGTCGTGGGTGCTGACCAGCACGCTGCACCCGGCCCGGCGCAGGTCGCGCAGCAGGGCAATGATGGCCTCGCTGGTGCCCACGTCCACGCCGCCAAAGGGTTCGTCCAGCAGCAGCAGCCGGGCCTCCTGGGCCAGCGCGCGGGCCAGGAAGGCGCGCTTTTTCTGGCCCCCACTGAGTTCGCCAATCTGGCGCCCGGCAAAGGCGGCCATGCCCACGCGCGTCAGGGCGTCATGCACCATGTCCCGGTCGCGCACGCTGGGGCGGCGCAGGAAGCCCATGCGGCCCTGGCGGCCCATCATCACCACGTCGCCCACGCTCACCGGAAAGTCCCAGTCCACGTCCTCGCTCTGGGGCACGTAGGCAATCAGGCCCTGGCGCTGGGCGGCGCGCATGGGTTGCCCAAAGACCTGAATCTGCCCGGTGATGGGCGGCAGGAACCCCATCGCCGCCTTGAACAGCGTGCTCTTGCCCGTGCCGTTCATGCCAATCAGGCCGCAGATGCTGCCCTCCTGCACGGTCAGCGTGGCGTGGCGCAGGGCCAGCCGCCCGCCGCCGTAGGCCACGCTGAGGTCGTGAATGTCCAGGGCGTGAGGGCTCACTGGCCGGTCAGCCCTTTCACGATGGCGGCGGCGTCCTTGCGCAGCAGGTCCAGGTAGGTGGGCACGGGGCCGCGGGCGTCGGTCAGGGAATCCACGTACAGCACGCCGCCAAAACGCGCGCCGGTGTCGCGGGCCACCTGCTGCATACCGGTCGCCGGCACGGTGCTCTCGCAGAACACGGCCGGAATGCGGTTCTGGCGCACGGCGTCAATCACCGCGCGCACCTGCCGGGGCGTGCCCTGGCCTTCTTCGGCGTTCACCGGCCACAGGTAGAACTCGCGCAGGCCGTAGTCGCGCGCCAGGTAGCTGAAGGCCCCTTCACAGGTGACCAGCGCCCGCTGGTTCTGCGGCACGGTGGCCAGCTGCTTGGCCAGCATGGCGTCCACCTTGCGGATCTCGGCGCTGTAGCGCGCGGCGTTGCGGTTGAAGGTCGCGGCCCCCGCCGGGTCGAGCTTCACAAACGCCTTGCGCATGTTCTCCACGTAGATCAGGGCGTTCTTGGGCGACATCCAGGCGTGGGGGTTGGGCTTGCCCCGGTAGGCGTCAGCGGCAATGGAAATGGGCTTGATGCCCTCGGTGACGGTCACGGTGGGCACACCGCGCAGCTGGCGGGTAAAGCGGGCAAACCACAGTTCCAGGTTCAGGCCGTTGTTCAGGATCAGGTCGGCTTTCTGGGCCTTCACGATGTCGCTGGGCGTGAACTGGTAGCCGTGAATCTCGGCGCCGGGGCGGGTCAGCGACACCACGTTCAGGCGGTCACCGGCCACGTTGCGCGCCATGTCGGCCAGGATGGTGAAGGTGGTCAGCACCGTCTTTTTGGGGGGCGCCGGCTGGGCCAGGGCCGCGCCGGCCAGACTCAGGCTGCCCAGCAGCAGAAAGTGGCGGCAAATCATATTTTTAGTTATACCTAAAAATAATCTTCTGTCAACCTGTGCTTTTGCTTAAGATCGGGCCCCGGCCGCCCACTGGGCCGGCACCCGCGCGGGGTACAGTGGTCGGATGCCGCTGTGGCCCGCCCCATGACCCACCCTGCCCACCCCGACTCAGCGGGGCAGATGCTCCGGGCGGTGCTGCGGCTGCCACACGCGGCGCGGCTGGCCCTCAGCGTGTTTCTGCTGGGCTTTGGCCTGTCGCTGGCGATCCCCTTTATGGCCCTGTTCGCGGTGGAGGAAGCGGGCCTGAACCCGCTGCAACTGGGCCTGTTTCTGTCGCTCAACGCGGTCAGCGCGGTGCTGATCGCCACGCGGCTGGCCCGCTGGTCGGACCGCTGGCCCAGCCGCAAGCCGCTGGTGCTGCTCACCATTGCGGCGGGGGCTATGGCCTACGCGCTGCTGGGCGTGGTGCGCGACTTTGCCGGGCTGCTGCTGGTGGGGGCCGTGTTCCTGGGCACTGGCTCGGCGGCTTTTCCGCAGGTGTTCTCGCTGGCGCGCGCGGCCCTGCAGGACGTGCCCGGCGATCTGGCCGAACGGGCCATGACGGCGCTGCGCTCCGTGTTCAGCCTCTCGTGGGTGGTGGGGCCAGGGCTGGGGGCACTGGCGCTGGCCGGGCTGGACTTTACCGGGGTCTTCGCGCTGGCCAGCAGCTGCTTTGTGCTCTCGGCGCTGCCGCTGTGGCGGGTGCCGGGCCGCGCGCCCCGCGCGGCGGTGGGCCCGGACCGCCCCAGCGCCGGGCCGCCCCGGCGCGCGGTGGCCTGGAGCGCCCTGGCTTTCGTGCTGTATGGCATGGCCATGAGCATGGGGATGACATTTTTCCCCCTGTTCGTCACCGGCACGCTGAACCAGAGCGAGGGGCTGGTGGGGCTGCTGGTGGGCCTGTGCGCGCTGCTGGAAATTCCGGTGATGCTGGCGCTGGTGGCGTGGCGCCGCCCGCCCCCAGTGGCGCGGCTGGTCACAGCCGGGATGGGCCTGTTCGCCGTGCATTTTGCCCTGCTGCTGCTGGCGCAGGGGGTGGGCGCGCTGGTGGCGGCCCAGGTGCTGCGCGCGGTGGTGCTGGCCCTGCTGGCCGGGCTGGGCATGACCTACTTTCAGGGCCTGATGCCGGGGCGCTTTGCGGCGGCCACCACCCTGTTCGCCAATACCGGCAGTGTGGGCAGCATGCTCAGCGGGATCACGGCCGGGGCCTGGGCGCAGGCCTTCGGCTACCGCAGCGTGTTTCTGCTGTGCGCTGCGCTGACGGGCGCCGCGTGGCTGCTGATGCTGTGGCGCGCTCCGTCTGGGGCAGCGTCCACAGACGGGGGAGGATAGGCCTGTCGGCACACCTCCGGGCCTCCTTGCCCTTCCCTCTCCCTGAACCCGTTCTGAGGATGCCCACGACCTCTTTTCACTTCGTTTTGTAAAGCGGCGCTATGCTGGAGGCATGACGCAGACCGCACAAGCCGACGCTCAGGTTCTGGTGCCCCTGACCACGCCCGAAGAGGTGGACCAGTTCCTGCAGGATTACCCGCTGGCCGCCGTCTTCAAGGCCGGCACCTGCCACAAGACCATGCAGGGCTTTGGGGTGGTGGAAACCTTCCTGCAGCGCTTCGAGCTGCCGGTGGGCTACATCCGCGTGGTGGACTGGCGCCCGGCCAGCAACCATGTGGCCCAGCGCACCGGGATCGTGCACCACAGCCCGCAGTTCATTCTGTTCCGGGGCGGCGAGGCGCAGTTTGAGGTGAACAACTGGGACATCACGCCGCAGGCCCTGACGCCCGTTTTTGAGGGCCAGGTGCCGCCCCGAGCCCAGAGCGGCAGCGTGGCCACCGACGACAACGTGGAGCCCTACCGCCGCCTGATGCGCGCTTACCTTGACGGGCAGCTCAGTGAGTGGGCTTTCCAGGACCAGTACGTGACCCTGTTCCGCGACGACGCCAGCCTGCGCAGCCAGCGCGAATTCGAGCTGCTCTCGCGCCTGTTCGGGGACCCGGACGCCTACCACGGCGGCCTGCACCAGCTGGGCGCCCCCCAGGCCCGGGGTGACCTGCGCGAGCGGGTTCAGGCGCTGCTGGCCGAACTGGGCTAGGCAGGCCCCGCCTGCCCGCCACGTGCTGGCGCAGGCGACTGACCCACGCTTGATCAACCTCGCTCTCAGCCGAACCTCACGTGGTGCCCCGGGCCCACGTGAGGTTTCGTACATGTGTAAGCGCGACGTAAGAGCCCCCGAGGTGAGATAGTGCAGTATCCACCCGGTCATGTTCTTTGTGCCTCGCCCCGACCAACTCTCATTCTGACCTCACCCGGAATTGCCATGCCAGAATCTGCTCCTGCTGCCATCCCACCCCTGAACCACGCGGTTGCCGTCCCCCAGGGCGACGCCGTGTACGCTGGCCTCAGCACCGACCATTACCCGTGGACGGAGGTGACCGCCGATCTGACGCTGCGCCAAGCCCAGGGCTTTACCGGGGTCTTTGACGCGTGGCAAAAAGGCCGCTGGGTCCGCTTTTTGTGGACGCGCGGCACCCTGCTGGGCGGCTACACGCACGGCGGCCAGCCGGTGCCCTGGGCGGTGGCCATGCAGGGCGTGCCCCGGGCGCGCATCAGCCTCGCGGCGCTGCCGGTGAATGTCACCGAGCTGCTGTGGGCCACCCGCGCGGCCCCCGGGCGCCCGGCCCCCGCCGCGTGGCCCGCCCTGAAAACGGAGCTGGAGCGCGAGTGCTTCCACGGCCTGCTGGTCTCGGGGCTCAGCTGCAGCTTCTGGTCGTTCGGGCGCTTTCTGGGCGGTGCGCTCCCCGAGGCCGGGGCGCCGTGCCTGCTGTACGCCACCGACGCGGAAGGCAACCGCGCGCAGTTCGTGAAGTTCTGGCAGGAGCTGCTGCAGGCCGTGCACCGCGTCTCGCCGCTGGACAGCGTGTGGCAGCAGGTGGCGGTGCGGCTTGCAGGTGATCACCCCTGCCTGGACCCGTTTGCCCAGGACATCAGCTTCCGGGGTGGGCAACTGACCATTGAAGACGAGGTGCCGGTGCGCGAGTTCCGGCCCGCCATGAACGCGGCGCTGCGCGCCATTCTGATGCGGCTGGGCCTGCGCCTGGCCGACGTTCCCGTGGGCGCCCTGCGTGAGCGCCCAGAATGGGCCGCCTCTGGCCTGGAGGTCGCATGACCCTGACGGTTCCCCACTGGCCTGAAGGCCTGACCGACGCCACGCCGCTGCCCTTTAACATCTGGCGCGTGATGACCCATGTGGACGGCGCCCGCGAGGTGGCCGAGGTGGCCCGGCTGGCCGGCATGACCGTGCCCGACGTGCAAGACCGCCTGCGCATGGCCGCCGACTGGGTCAAGCGCGCCACGCAGCACCACCAGCAGGTCTCCGACGAGATGGCCGACGCCGTGACCGCCTGCCTGACCCCCGTGGTGGGCCCCATGGCCGCCGTGATGGTGGACGAGGCGCTTGACGATCTGGGCGACGGCGGCACCCTGAACGGCCTGCTGTCGCACGTGGCGCGGCAGCTGAGCCCCGAACGGGTGCAGCAGTTTGCCCGCAACCTCCGCGCCCGGGGCCTGGCATGAGCCGCCCCGCCTTGCCCACCCCGCCACCCCCGATTCCCCTCACTCTGGGAGCCCACACATGAAGTACACCGTTGTCATCCGAGAAGCCGTCGCGCAGGACAAGAAGCAGGTGCTAGAGCAGCTGCTGCAGGATAAGTTCGGCCTGAACGCCGAGCAGGCCCAGCGCCTGGGCAGCCGCCGTTCCGGGCGCCTGATGAAGCCCACGGGCCGCGCCCGCGCCGAACTGCTGATGTCAATGTTTCAGCAGGTGGGGGCCAGCGTGGCGCTGGAAGAGGTGCGCGAGGAAACCGACATCCTGAGCGAGCCCTTTCAGGGCGTGGCGCCCAGCCGCCCGGTCGCCGCGCCCACGGCCCCCGACGACGCGCCGCTGGCGCCGCTGCAGACCCAGACCACGGCGTCGCAGGACATGGCCGATCTGCGCGCCTCGGCCATCTGGCCGGCGGTGCCGTTCGGCGAGAGCGGCCCGGACCAGAACCCCTTTGGAGGCGCGGCCGATCCTTTCGCGGCCCCGGCGACGCCGGGCGGCGGCCTGGACGCCGGGCTGGCCAGCGCCCTGGGCGGGCTGGACAGCGCGCCGGCAGGCTGGGGCGCTGGCGCCGGCACAGCGGTGATGGACCCGGTGGTGGCCCCGGTGGTGAGCGCCCCGGCGGCCCCCGAGCCCAGCGCAGATGTGTGGTCGGACTTTACCGGCGCCCTGACGCTGCACGACGCCACGCCGGCCGCCGCGCCTGCCCAGGCCGCCGAAGTGCCCCAGGCCATGGACACCATGGTGGTGACCCCGCTGGTGGACGAGGCGCCCAAGGCGACCAAACGCCGCACCAGCCTGGGCCAGCGCATGGCTGTGGGCGCCCTGGTGCCGCTGGGCATCTCCAGCGCCCTGACCCTGGGTGTGCTGGCTCTGACCCTGCCGCCGCTGCAGCAGGGCCTGGTGCAGCGCAACGCGCAGGCCGTGGCCGTGGCGGTCAGCAGCAACATCGACCCCAACCGTGGCTTCCAGCAGATTCAGCCGCAGCTGGACGCACTGGTGAACAACTCCAGCGTGGGCTTCGTGCAGGTCGAGTTGCGCGACGGCTCGCGCTACTTTGCCAGCCAGAACAGCGAGATCAACGACCTGCTGAACGCCGAAGTCAGCAACTGGTTGATCGAGAACCCCAACAAGAACAACTACCTCGCCACCATCTCGCCCGCCAAGGTGTACCAGGCGCGCGCCAACGAGATGAAGGAGATGGGCGGCACCGCCAACGACGTGCAAAAGCTGCAGGCGCTGGCCGACGACCCCAAGAACCAGAAGGCCACGAACGTGAACTTCATCGTGCAGCAGGTCACCGTGTCGCAGGAGAACGGCAAGCGCACCCTGGCTTCCGGGCGCTCCGTGGAAGGCAACGACAACCTGCTGTACACCGTGGCCGTGGGGGTGTCCAACGCCCAGCAGGCGGCGTCGCTGCGCAACACGCTGCTGCTGGTGCTGTTCGTGTCGCTGCTGGCGCTGGGTCTGGCCGCATACCTGGCGCTGCGGGCCGCCCGGCGCGTGGTAGAGCCCATTGAGCAGCTGGTGAAGATCGCCGACTCGATCAGCATGGGCGACCTGTCGCGCCCGGTGCAGGCCGAGCGCAACGACGAGATCGGGGATCTGGCCCAGGCCCTGGAACGCATGCGCCTGAGCCTGGACTCCGCGATGGAGCGCC
Organism: Deinococcus multiflagellatus; assembly: GCF_020166415.1. Classification (NCBI taxonomy): domain Bacteria; kingdom Thermotogati; phylum Deinococcota; class Deinococci; order Deinococcales; family Deinococcaceae; genus Deinococcus; species Deinococcus multiflagellatus. Next base: position 207,200 of record NZ_JAIQXV010000001.1, on the reverse strand, counting down.
TGCGCCGCCGCCGCCGGGGCTAAAACAAAGAGCAGCAATGGAGCGCGCCGCCCCTGTAACCGGGGCGGCGCGCTTTTCATGGCCTGGTTCAGCTGGCCTGCATGCTGTGCTTCATGTCGCGGATCTGGTCGTGGCTGGCCTTCACCTGGGCGTACTGCCCCTCCACGAAGGTGCGGATGTCGGCAGGCAGTTCGGCTTCTTTCAGCACGTCCTGGTAGTTTTCCACGGCCACGTCTTCACCGCGCTCGCACTCGGCGACCACCTGATAGTCGTCGCGGCCAGTCAGGGCGTCGCGCACGTTCAGCCAGGTGCGGTGCAGGGCGGCGCCCACGCTGCCGTGCTCGCGGGGCTTGTCGCCCAGGCGGCTGATGTGGCTTTCCACGTCGCCTGCCATCTGGGCGCGCTGCACGCTGCGCTCCATGAACAGCTGGCGCAGCTGGGGGTCGGTGGCGTGCTCGGCGGCGTCCTTGAAACCCTTCTCGCCGTCGCGCAGGGTGCCCAGCAGGTACTGCAGTTTGTCCAGCACAGTTTCGTTCGTCATGGTCATGGTAATCCCTCCGGTGGTGTGGAATGCCCCCGCTGCGGGGGTGGAACGGCCCCAGCGTAGGGTGAGAACACCGGCCTCACCTGACAGTTGGCCCAACGCGCCATTCACCGAAATTTGGCCCGCAATTGGGCGTTTTCACATCTGATAATGAAGAATCCCAATTTGCCTTGAGAAAAGGTGAAGGCTGGGGCTGCGGGCGCGAACCCGGCTGAACCAGGGCCGCCCGCCGAAAGGGCACCCGACCACCGCTGCCCTGTTTAAATGGGCCATGCCCACACTGGAGACAGACGTACTTGTGGTTGGCGCGGGTCTGGCCGGACTGGTGGCCGCCGCCGAACTGGCCGACGCCGGGCGGCGCGTGCTGCTGCTGGACCAGGAAGGCGAGCAGAACCTGGGAGGCCAGGCCTTCTGGTCGCTGGGGGGCCTGTTTTTCGTGGACAGCCCGGAGCAGCGCCGCCTGGGCATCCACGACTCGCCCGAACTGGCTCTGCGCGACTGGATGGCCACGGCCGCCTTTGACCGCCCCGAGGACCACTGGCCCCGGCAGTGGGCCCAGGCGTACGTGGACTTTGCAGCGGGCGAAAAGCGCGCGTGGCTGCACGGGCTGGGCATGCGCTGGTTTCCGGCTGTGGGCTGGGCCGAACGCGGCGGCGCGGGGGCGGGCCTGCCGGGCAACAGCGTGCCCCGGTTTCACCTCACCTGGGGCACAGGGCCCGGCGTGCTGGCGCCGTTCGAGCGCCGGGTGCGCGAGCATGTGCAGGCGGGCCGCATCCGGCTGCGCTTTCGCCACCGGGTGCGCGGGCTGAACATCACCGGCGGGGTGGTGCAGGGCGTGCACGGGGACGTGCTGGAACCCTCGGACGCCGCGCGGGGCGAGAGCAGTTCGCGGGTGGTGGTGGGTGACTTCAGCCTGAACGCCCAGGCGGTGCTGGTCACCTCTGGGGGTATTGGCGGCAACCACGCGCTGGTGCGCCACTACTGGCCCGCCGAGCGGCTGGGGCCCGCCCCCGCCTTCATGGTCTCTGGCGTGCCCCGGCATGTGGACGGTGCCATGCAGGAGGCGGTGCGCTCGGCCGGGGCGCGGCTGATCAACCCCGACCGCATGTGGCACTACACCGAGGGCCTGCGCAACTGGAACCCGGTTTGGCCGAACCACGGCATTCGCATCCTGCCCGGCCCCAGCAGCCTGTGGCTGGACCCCACGGGGCGGCGCCTGCCCTTCCCGCATTTTCCGGGGGCCAGCAGCCTGGATACCCTGGGGCACATCACCCGGCACGGCTACCCCTACACATGGTTTGTGCTCAACCGGGCCATCATCAAAAAAGAATTCGCCCTGTCCGGCAGCGAACAGAACCCGGACCTGACGGGCCGCAGCCTGCCGCTGACCCTGCGCCGTGTGGGCAAGGCGGTGCAGCCGCCCGTGCAGGCGTTCATGGACCGGGGCGCCGATTTCGTGGTGCGTGACACTCTGCCCGAACTGGTGGCAGGCATGAACGCGCTGACCGGCACCGACCTCGTGGACCTTGTGGTGCTGGAACAGGAGGTCCGGGACCGCGACCTGCAGCTGCGCAACGCGGCGGGCAAGGACCCGCAGCTGGCGGTGGTGCGCGGCGCGCGGCAGCTGCTCAGCGAGCGCCTGATCCGGGTGGCCAAGCCCGCGCCGCTGCTAGACCCGGCGGGCGGCCCGCTGATCGCCGTGCGCCTGAATATCCTCACGCGCAAGTCCCTGGGCGGGCTGGAAACCGACCTGCAGGGCCGGGTGCTGACCCAGGGCGGCCAGCCCATGCCGGGCCTGTACGCGGCGGGCGAGGTGGCGGGCTTTGGGGGCGGCGGGGTGCACGGCTACCGCGCGCTGGAGGGCACCTTCCTGGGCGGCTGCCTGTTCAGCGGGCGGGTGGCTGGGCGGGCCATCGCAGCGGCGGTGCGGTAAGGGGTGGTCAAAGCGGAAGCCTGGGGAACCGAAGGGGTTTAGTGACCCCGTGGGCGAACGAAATCCGTGTCCGATCCAGACCGTGTCGCAGACAGAGTGAAGAGGCTGCCCCTTGGCCCCAGGGTGACGCTGGTCCCCCCTCTCAGCCCAGCGCCAGGGTAAACGGGGTGTCCAGCCCGGCCTGCGCGGCTTCGCGGGCCACCTGGGGGGCATACCCCAGAGCCAGGGTCGCCTGATACGTGCGCCGGGCCAGGTCGCGCTCGCCCTGGGCGTCGCGTACCTGCCCCAGCCGGGCCAGCACCAGCCCCGCCAGACTGCGCGGCAGGTGGTCGGTCAGGGCGTGGGCGGCGCGTTCCAGACGGGCGCGGGCCGCTGCCAGCTCGCCCACCGCCAGATAAATGTGTGCCTCGGCGGCGTCCAGTTCGGCACGGGGCGTCACCGGGTCGCCCGCTTCCCGCTCCAGGGCCGCGAGCAGGCTGCCCAGGTCGTCACTGTCGCTCAGCTGCCACGCGCGGTCGGCCAGGGCCCGCAGGCGGCTGGTGTCGCCGGGGGCAAAGCCACTCAGGTCGGGCAAGGCCGCGCCGGGGAGCAGCGGCAACAGGCCGGGCAGGTCGTCCAGGGGCACCAGGGCCACGCCGCCCTGAGCGGCCAGGACCTGCGCCGTTTCTCCCAGGCGCCGGGCGCGCCAGCGGGTGCCGGGGCCCTCGTCCAGCGCCTCCCGTTCAGCGTCCAGACTGCGCCCAAGGGTGGTCAGAACGTCGGGGCTGATCGCCTGGGGCAGCGTGAGGGGGGCGGTGACCAGGGCAGCCAGCTCGCGCCCGGCCTGCGCGGCCCGCTTCAGGCGCTCGCGGCCCTGGGGGTACTGGCCCAGAAAGGACAGCAGTTGCTCGTGCTCGGCGTCGGCCCAGGACCAGTCGGGAGCGGCCTCGTGGAGGGCCACCCCGGCGGCGGGCAGGGCGTCGCGCAGGGGGTGGTCCGGGTCGCGGCCCGTGGCCCACCACACCTCCCGCGCGCCCAGGTGGCGCAGGGCCTCCACCACCGTGCCCGCGTTGAACTGGGGCTGCAGCCGCAGCAGGTCCCCCAGGTCGGGCAGCAGGGTCAGGGGCACAGGGGCCTCGGGGGACGGGCAGGGGGTCGGCGCATGGCCCGCAGTGTAGAGTGCCTGCGCTACGAGCCCGCGCCGTTGCGTTTGCGCCCGCCCACCCGCACCACGTCGGTCACACCGGGCACGGCCAGGATGGCGCGGCGCACCGCTTCCAGGTCACTCTGGCCCGCCACATGCAGTCTCAGGTGAATCACGGCGATTTCCTGGGCGCCCACCACGGCCTCTACCTTGGTGGGGCTGTGTTTCTCGCGCGCCAGCACACCCAGCACGTCGGCCAGCAGGCCCTGGCGGTCCGGGGCGATCACGTCCACATCCACCAGCATGGTGCCCGCCGTGCCCGCCTCCCAGGAGGCCGCCACGCAGCGTTCGGGCTCGTCTTTCAGGAGGCGGATCATGTTCGGGCAGTCAATGCGGTGCACGCTCACGCCGCGCCCGCGCGTCAGGTAGCCCATCACCTGATCGCCCCGGATGGGATTGCAGCACTGGCTGAGCTTGGTGTTGGTGGTAAAGCCCTCTACGTACACGCCGCCCGGTTCCGGCGCCCTGGGCACGGGCGCGCGGCGGCTGGGGGCGGGGGCCTGCTCCTGGGCCAGCTGCGGCGAGAGCACGCGCCCCACCCCGCTGGGGGTCAGTTTGCCGGCGTGCAGGGCCTGATACAGGTCGTCGGGGTTGCGGGTGCCCAGCAGTTTCTGCGTGGCGTCTTCCAGCAGCTTGGTGCGCATCAGCTGGCGCACGGCCAGCTGGCGCTTGCGCAGGTAGCGTTCCAGCAGGTCGTGGCCGTGCTGCAGCGCCTCGGTGCGTTCCTGCTGGCGGAAGTGGTGGCGAATCTTGGCGCGCGCCGAGCGGGTGACGGCAAAGTTCAGCCAGTCCTTGCTGGGGTGGCCGTTCTTGCTGGTTACGATCTCCACCATGTCGCCGTTGCCCAGGCGGTGCGACAGGGGCACAATCGAGCCGTTCACCCGCGCGCCCACCGTGGTTTCGCCAATCCGGGTGTGGATGTGGTAGGCAAAATCCACGGGCGTGCTGCCCGCCGGCAGGCTGATCGCCAGCCCCTTGGGCGTAAAGACACGCACCCGCTGCGACAGGATGTCGGTTTTCACCGCGTCCATGTAGTCGGAAGCGTCGTTGATCTCGTTTTGCAGTTCGCGCAGCTGGGCAATCCAGTTCTCGCGGTCCTTTTGCGCCAGCTGCGAGCCCTGCTTGTACATCCAGTGCGCGGCAATGCCGTACTCGGCCACCTCGTGCATGCGCCGCGAACGAATCTGCACCTCAATGGGCTGGCCGCTCTGGCTGATGACCGTGGTGTGCAGCGACTGGTAGCCGTTGGGCTTGGGCACGGCAATGTAGTCCTTGAAACGCCCAGGCAGCGGCGTCCAGATGGAATGCACAATGCTGACCGTGTGGTAACAGATGCGCTTTTCGCGGGTGGCCTCGGCACGCTCGCGCCGGGCGTCGTCGGTGCCAGGGGGCACCACGAGGTCACGCGGGGTCAGCATCACGCGGATGGCCAGCAGATCGAAAATCTGCTCCAGGCCCTTGCCCTCGCGCTTCATCTTGTTGTGGATGCTCCACAGGTGCTTGCTGCGCCCGGCAATGTCAATGTCGGCCACCCACTCGGGCAGTTCCAGATCGTCTTCCAGGGCGGCGCGCAGGTCGGCCACCGCGCGGGTGATCAGTGCGTCGCGCTCGTCCTGGCGGGTGCGCAGGCGCGACTGCAAGTAGGCGTAGTCATCCGGGTGCAGGTACTGAAAACTCAGGTCTTCCAGTTCCCACTTGATCTGCCCAATCCCCAGGCGGTGGGCCAGCGGCGCGAAGATGTCCATGGTTTCGCGCGCAATGCGCACCTGCTTTTCGGGCTTCATGGAGCCCAGCGTGCGCATGTTGTGCAGGCGGTCGGCCAGCTTGACCACGATGATGCGGATGTCGCCGGTCATGGCAATCAGCATCTGGCGCAGGTTCTCGGCCTGCACGTCGCGCCCGGTCTCGCTGACCTCGGCGCTCTGCGAGCCCTGCTTGGAGAGCTTGCTGACCTTGGTCTCCCCTTCCACAATGCGCCGCACATCGGGGCCGAACTGGCTTTCGATCAGCTCGAAGGTCACGCCGTCCACGTCTTCCACGGTGTCGTGCAGCAGCCCGGCCATGATGCTGTCGGTGTCCATGCCCAGGCGCGCCAGAATGACCGCCACCGCCACCGGGTGCGTGATGTAGGGCTCGCCGCTCTTGCGGTTGACCCCGGCGTGGGCGTCGCGCGCAAAGATATACGCCGCTTCTACCCGCGCCCTGTCGTCTTCGGGGCGAGACGCGATCAGCGCGCGCAGCTCTCCCATTCCATGATCGCCGTCCACCACGCCCCGCACAATAGCGCCTGAAGCCTGAGACAGATTCTGTGCAGGGCCGCAGCCGCCAAAGCAGAACAGGACGCCCCTGCACGTCCCGGGTGTTTCCCTCTCCTGCCAGTCAACACCTGCCGGCACGCGCGTGGGCAGATTACAGAGGCGGCCTGAAACCCACCCCAACAGAAACACGCCCACCAGTGCGGTGGGCGGAAGAGTGCAAGGAAGAGAAAATCCAGTGATCCAATCAGCGGCGCTGTCGCTCGCGCACGCGGACGGGCACCGGCACGGGCTGGGGTTGCGGGCTCCCCTGGAGCACCTCGCGCAACCACTCCACAAATTCGCGCAGGCCCTTCATGTCGCCATTGTAGGCCCCGCGCTCTGACACAGATGGCACGGGGCTTACCATCATTTCATTCATGGGTAAACGTTAAGCCGTCGTCAGGCGGCGCAGGCGACGCGCGGTTTCGGCGGGCAGGGGGTGTCGGGCGCCGGGCATGGCCAGCACCTGGGTCTAGACTGGCCAGTGGTCCTCTGCTGCGCCCTGGCACAGCACCACCGCGCTCAGGCGGGGCTGGCGCTGGGCAAAAGCGCGGCCGTCCAGGGTCGGGGTGGGCTGCCCGGCCGCTGCCTGCAGCAGACCCAGCGCGCGGCGCAGGAGCCCAGCGGCGTCGCCAGCCTCTGGGGGCAGCACCGCCGCAAGAACAGTGCTGGCGCCCGGCGGCCACTGTCCGGCCTTGTCGGCCAGGGTGCGGGCGAGTTTCATGGTCAGGGCGTCGGGACTGGCCGCCGGGTGCAGGCGCGTGACCTCCAGAAACCAAGCGCCGCTGCCGTCCGGTGCGGCCACGCGGAAATCGGGTCCACGTCCCCCACTGGCGGCCAGTGGTTCGTACGCCAGCGTCCAGCGCCGTTCCTGCAGCAGCCACGCCGCCAGCGCCAGTTCGGCGGCGAGGTCCGCCTGGGCCTCCGGGCCAGTGGCCTGCCGGAGCTTGCGCCGCACCTTGGTCTCGTGGGCCGCCAGGAACGGTGCAAACCCGGGCGAACGGTGGGCCCAGGCCAGCAGCGCCGGGGTCAGCGGGTGCGCGCCGCCCAGGGCCGTGATCAGGGCGGCGTGCCGCTGCGGGGCCATACCAGACGGTAGCGCGGGAGCGGGCTGGGCGCAGAACGGGCCCCCCCTCATCCTGGCCGCGGTCTTCCGTGACGCCGAAGGGAGCAAAGCCCCCCCTGGCCGCCCAGCCAACTGCCCTCTGTGGCGGTCACTCGCGCCTTCCGCACCCCATGACCTGATGGGTTCACCTTCCGGTCATGGGGTGACCGCTCAGAGCCCACGAACCCACAGGTCCCCCAGGGGGCTTCCTGCAAAGCCTCCGGTGCAAACGAGGGGGACGGCCTGAACAGAGAGCGGCCTGGGCAGTGTCCAGGGGCGGCGTTCAGGACCCAGGGTGAACCGGGCCGCCGCTGTGGGGCCGCGTTCAGTACAGGTCTTCCACCTTCTCCACAGTAATCTGCAGGTCGGCGCTTTCATCGTTGCCGTCGCCCGGCAGGGTCCATGAGGTGGGGCCCTGGGGTTTGTCCTGCACGGCCTTCAGCAGGTCGAATTTGGCGCCGGGGTGCTGCCACAGCAGGTCGGTCTTCGAGAGCGAATCGCGGTCCACGATCCGGCCCGCCACCGACAGAAACCGGGCGTCAGGATTGGCGAACGGGATGTCCACGATGATCGTCTCGCCGGCAAACTGCGTGCCCTTGCCCGCCGAGTTGTTGTACAGGTTCAGTTCGCCCGTGTTGTACCGGATAGGGCCGTACAGTTCCACCGTGTTGTCGGCAAAGCCGTCGTCTGCGTTCGTGACCACGAGGCGGCTGCTGACCCGCACCCGGACGCCAGTGGGTTTGGGGGGCTGCGTAGGCTGAACGGGTTTGGCTGTTTGTGCACTTGGCGGGGGCCAGATGCCCTTGTTCAGCGTGAGCGTCATGGTGCGGAAACTGCCCAGATTTGTTCCCGTGGCCACCAGCACCTCGCCGGCCGGGGTGAACTTCACGGGCGCGGGGGGCCGCCCCAGGAAATTCTTGCCGTCCAGCTTCAGACCCATCAAGGCGCTGCCGTCCGGGTTCAGGGTGAGGCTGAGGGTGGCGCCGGTGTTCAGGAAGGGCTTGCCGGTGTTCCACAGCACCGGAAACTCGCCGCTGAGTTGCGGCGCGACCGCCGTGCCGCCCAGGTCCAAAGGCCCGCTGCCGTAGGCCACCACGGTGCGGTCGGCTGTCTGGGCGGGCAGGGCCGACACCAGGGTCACGGTGGCGTAGACCACCGCGCGCGTGTCCTTGGCGACGGTGCCGGTGCGGGCGTAGTTCAGGGCGTCCGAGACGAAGGGAATGGACTGGGCCAGGGCGCTGCCAGAGAGCAGCAGGACGGCACTAAGCAGAACTCGGTTCATAGGACACCTCCGGGGAAGCCGCAGCCTCATGGGCCAGAGGATGCCAGGGCCAGAGTTGCGCGGGCGTTGCAGGGCCGGGAATGGTCACGCAACGCCGCACCGGTCTGGAAGAATGGAGGCATGCTCAGCGCGGTGCAGCCCCCCTTTTTCAAGGCACTGGCGTCCAGCCGGCGCATCCTGATCGCAGGCATGGGCGGCGGCTTCGACGTGTTCTGTGGCCTGCCGCTGTACTTTGCCCTGAAGGCCGAGGGCAAGGCCGTGTTCCTGGCCAATTACTCCTTTACCAGCCTGCCCTATGTGCCCCGGCCCCGTCTGGCGCAGGCGGTGTTTGAGGTGACCCCGGACCTGCTGGTCACGCCGGGCGAGTATTTCCCGGAATACTGGCTCAGCCGCTGGCTGCGCACCCAGGGCGAGCCGGACACCGTGTATGCCTTTCGCAAGGTGGGGGCCGCGCCCCTGAACACCGCCTACAAAGCGCTGGTCCGGCACCTGCAGGTGGACACCGTGCTGCTGGTGGACGGCGGCACCGATTCCCTGATGCGCGGCGACGAGGTGGACCTGGGCACCCCCCATGAAGACGCCACCAGCCTGGTCGCGGTGAACGAACTGGAGGGCGTTCAAAAACTGCTGGCCTGCCTGGGCTTTGGCATCGACCGCTTTCACGGGGTCTGCCACGCGCACTATCTGGAGGCCGCAGCGGAACTTACGCGGGCAGGCGCCTACCTGGGGGCCTTCAGCCTCACGCCGGACATGGCGGCCGTGCAGAAATACCGCGACGCCTGCGAGGCCGTGTTTCAGATGATGCCCCGGTATACCAGCATCGTGAACAGCAGCATCCTGAGCGCGGTGGAGGGGCAATACGGTGACCACCACGTCACCAGCCGCACGCAGGGCAGCGAATTGTGGATCAACCCCCTGATGGGCCTGTACTGGACCTTTGACCTGGGCGCGGTGGCCCGGCGGCTGCAGTATTACGACGCCATGCGTAGCACCCAGACCCTGACCGATGTGGGCCGGGTCATTGAGTCTCACCGGGACTCGGTTCAAATCCGGCCCCGCGTGACGATTCCGGTGTGAACAAGTCCAGAGTCACGTTCCAGAGCCGCCTCTCGTGAACGGACAGCAGGGCGCCGGACGGGCTCTGCCAGAGCTGACTTTCCCCTGCTTCCACCATCAGATCGAGTGGAATGCCTTCGACTTGGCACCAATGCAGCAAGCGGTCTCTGTCCTGCGCCCAATCAAACCCGCACCAGTTGATGAGGTCGGACGGCTCGTGCGGGGCGGTGAGTTCCAGACTGTTCAGCAGCCCCTCGAAAAACCAGAACACGAGCTTACCCTGCATGAGGTGCGTGGCGACCCTGCTTGTTGCGGCGGCATCAAACGGCACGCGGAACCGGACAAGCACCTGCTCCATCCGGTCATCGGAGCGCAGAGGCAATTTGTTCCGCGCCAGCAGCAACGTTTGAAGCGAAATGGTCTTGAGGCGCGGCACCATCACAGGATGGTCGCCGCGCCTCAGGCTGAAATCGGTCGCCTGGCTTATTCCGCGAAGCGTTTCAGCACGTCGCGGCTGATCACCAGACGCTGCACTTCGTCGGTGCCCTCGCCAATGCGGGTCAGGCGATTGTCGCGCCAGAAACGCTCGACGGGGTATTCCTTGATGTAGCCGTACCCGCCCAGCATCTGAATCGCCTCGTCGCAGGCTTCCACGCCCACCGTGGTGGCGTACAGCTTGGCGCGGGCCACGGGCACGGTGAAGTTCATGCCGGCATCTTTCAGGTCGGCGGCCTTGCGGATCAGCAGGCGGGCGGCTTCCAGCTTGGTGTCCATGTCGGCCAGGCGGAAGGCGAGGTTCTGGTTGTGGGCAATGGGCTTGCCGAACTGCTCACGGCCCATGGTGTAGCGCGCGGCGTATTCATAGGCGGCGCGGCCCAGGCCCAGGCCCATCGCCGCAATGCCCACGCGGCCACCGTCCAGCACCTTCATCACGTCCTTGAAGGCGTTGCCGCGCTCACCCAGCAGGGCGTCAGCGGGCAGATGAATATCCTCGAAGATCAGCTGCGCGGTGTCGCTGGAGCGCAGGCCCAGCTTGTCTTCCTTGCGGCCAATGGAAAAGCCCTGCACCTCGTCGCGGTTGAACACGAAGGCCGAGATGCCGTCGTTCTTGCCCTTGCCGGGGCGGGCGGCGTCGGTGCGGGCCAGCACCACGTAGGTGCCGCCCACGCTGCCCTGGGTGATGAAGTTCTTGGAGCCGTTCAGAATCCAGCTGCCGTCGGGTTGTTCCACGGCGCGCGACTGCATCCCGCCGCTGTCGCTGCCGCTGCCGGGTTCGGTCAGCCCCCAGGCCCCCAGCTTCTTGGCGCTGGCGAGGTCGGGCAGGAACTTGGCCTTCTGCGCCTCGGTGCCGCCAATCAGGATGTGGCCCTGGCACAGGCTGTTGTGGCTGGCGACCGTCAGGCACAGGCTGCCGTCCACCGCCGCAATCTCTTCGATGATCATGGCGAAGGTGGCGGTGTCCAGGCCGGCCCCGCCGTACTCCTCGGGCGTCTGGGCGCCCATGATGCCCATCTCGCCCAGTTCGCGCACGATCTCGAACGGGAATTCGCCCGTCTGGTCACGCTCGGCGGCGCCGGGCTCCACCTTGTTTTTCAGGAAGCTTTTCAGCGCGCTGATGATGGTGCGCTGGTCGTCGTTGAGGGGGGCGGTGTTGGGGTTGGCGGCGTCGGGGCGGGACAGGGTGCTGGTCATGGGGGGCTCCTTTGGGGGGCGGGGGGAAATTTGCTTTTCTGCTCCTCCCCCCTTGCGGGGGAGGCGGGGAGGGGGGTAAGGCCGACGGTATCCGGCGGGGCTGAACGGTGTGGCAAGGCAACGTGCTCAGATGAACGATGGTCACACGCCCCCTCACCCCAACCCTCTCCCACCAGGGGAGAGGGAGCGGAACACCTACACCTGAAACACACCCACCCGGAACTCGTCCTGCTCGGGGTTCTGGGCGCAGGCTTCGAGGGCACGGATCAGGCGGTCGCGGGTGTCGTTCGGCGGAATGATCTCGTCCACCCACAGGCGGGCGGCGGCGTAGCGGGGGTCCAGTTCGGTGTCGTACTTGGCCTTTACCTCATCGTACAGGCGCTGCAATTCCTCGTCGTCGGGCTGGTGCCCCGCGCGCTTCAGGGCGGCCAGTTGAATATCCAGGAGCGTCTTGGCCGCCGCGTTGCCGCTCATGACGGCGTACTTGGCGCTGGGCCACGCGAACAGGAAGCGCGGCGCGTAGGCCTTGCCGTTCATGGCGTAGTTGCCAGCCCCAAAGCTGCCGCCCGTGATGATGGTGATCTTGGGCACCACCGAGTTGCTCACGGCATTCACCAGCTTGGCGCCCCGGCGGATAATGCCTTCCTGTTCGCTGTCGCGGCCTACCATAAAGCCGGTCACGTCCGACAGGAAGACCAGCGGCACCCCGGCCTGATTGGCGTCCATGATGAAGCGCGCGGCCTTGTCGGCGCTGTCGCCGTAGATCACGCCGCCCACCTCAATGCGGGTGCGCAGGCCGGGCTCGCCGCCGCTCTTGAGCTTCTTCTTGATCACCGTGCGCTGGTTCGCCACAAACGCCACTGGGTAGCCGCCCGCGCGGGCAAAGCCGCACACCAGCGTCTCGCCGTAGTCGGGTTTGAATTCGTGGAATTCGCCGCCGTCCACCAGGGCGGTGATCAGGTCGCGCACGTCGTAGGTTTTGCCCCCGTCAAAGCCCACGAGGTCGGTCAGGTCGCGTTCGGGGGCGGACACCGTGGCCTTGCGCCGCCTCGCAAAGGGGGCCACCTCGCCCTGCGCATACAGGTCGGCCAGGGCGCGGATGCGCTTCAGGGCCGCCTCATCATCGGGTTCCTTGTAGTCCACAGTGCCGGCAATCGAGGCGTGCATACTGGCGCCGCCCAGATCCTCGCTGTCCACGACCTGCCCAATGGCCGCCTTGACCAGCGCGGGCCCGGCGAGGTACAGCCCGGAGCCCTCGGTCATGATCAGGGTGTCGCACATGACGGGCAGATACGCCCCGCCCGCCACGCAGTTGCCCATGATGGCGGCAATCTGGGGAATGCCCCGGGCGCTCATGCGGGCGTTCAGGTAGAACACGCGCCCGAAGTCGTCCTGGTCGGGGAAAATCTCGTCCTGCATGGGCAGGTAAACGCCTGCGCTGTCCACCAGGTACACGACGGGCAGGTGGTTTTCCAGGGCGATGGTCTGCGCGCGGATCACCTTCTTGGCCGTGATGGGAAAGAAGGCGCCGGCCTTCACGGTGGCGTCGTTCGCCACGATCATCCAGGGGCGCCCGGCAATCGTGCCAATCCCGGTCACAGTGCCGCCCGAGGGGCAGCCGCCCACGTCCTCGTACATGCCGTAGCCGGCAAATGTCATCAGTTCGTCGAAGGGCGTGCCCTCGTCCACCAGCCGCGCAATACGCTCGCGGGCGGTCAGGCGGTTTTTCTCGTGCTGGCGCTGCTGGGCCTTGGGGCCGCCGCCCGAGCGCACCCGCGCCTGATCGGCGGCGAGGCGGGCCAGGGCGTCAGGCCAGGGGGCGGGCGGCGCGGCGGGCGCGCTGGGGTCGGTCTGCGTCATCTGTGGCCCCAGTCTAACAAACGCCCGTTAGGAGAAGTGGGGGCTGGGCAACAGGCGCCATACTGAGGCATGACCCTTCCTGCTGGCTGGCCCCCTGGGCCGCCCCCGCGTGGGCCCCTGGCTTCCTGGCTGGGCCATGTGCCCGAACTGCGCCGCGACGCCCTGGGCTTTTTGCGCCACAGCCGCGCGGCCTACGGCGACCTGTTCCGCATTCGCATGGGCCCGCGCGACGTGCTGGTGGTGGCCTCGCCAGAAGCCGCGCGCGAGGTGCTGGTGGACAAGGCCGCCTTTTTTCGCAAGGGGCGCGGCATTCAGAAGATGCAGCCGTTTCTGGGCACCGGCCTGCTGACCGCCGAGGGCGAAACGTGGCGCACCCACCGCCGCCTGATGCAGCCTGCCTTTCACCGCGCGGCGCTGGAGGGCATGGCCGAGGCCATCGTGGCGTCCACCTCTCCCCTGCTGGACCGGCTGGCGAAGGCGGCACAGAGCGGCGAACCGGTGGACGTGGGGCGCGAGATGCTGCATGTGACCCTGCGCGCCGTGGCGACTGCGCTGTTTGGCACCGCCCTGGCCGATGACGACCTGGCGGTGGTGGAGCGCGAACTGCCCCCGCTGCTCTCGCGCACCGCCGACCGGGTACGGTCCCCTGTGGACTGGCGCCTGCCCACGCCCGGAGAACGCCGGGCCCAGGCGGCGGGGGCGGCGCTGGACCGCGTGGTTCACCGGATCATCGCGGCGCGGCGCGCGGCGGGGTCCGGCGGGCACGACCTGCTGGGGCAGCTGCTGGCGGCGCGTGACGAGGGCGGCACTGGCCTGAGCGACGCCGAGCTGCGCGATGAGGTCATGACCCTGTTCCTGGCCGGACACGAGACGACCGCCACCCTGCTCACGTTCCTGTTCCTGATGCTGGCCCGCCACCCGGAGGTGCGCGCGCAGGTGCAGGCCGAGGTGCGCGCAGAGCTGGGCCAGGGCGCCCCGGGCGCCGCGCAGGTGCGGGCCCTGCCGCTGCTGCAGGCCTGCATTCAGGAGACACTGCGCCTGTACCCGCCCGCGTGGCTGCTGCCCCGGCAGGCCACCGGGCCCGTGACGGTGGGCGGCGTGCCACTGGCGGAGGGCGCGCACGTGAGCGTGAATGTCTTTTTGCTGCAGCGCTGCAGCCGCCACTGGCCAGAGCCGGGCGCCTTTCGCCCACAGCGCTGGCTGGGCCTGACCCGCACCCCCGACGCCTTTCTGCCCTTTGGCGCCGGCGCCCGGATGTGCATTGGCAACCACCTCGCCCTGCTGGAAAGCGCGCTGATCGCCGCGCTGGTGCTGCGCGACTTCACGCTGGAGGTGCCCGGCGGCGGACCACAGGGGCTGGCGGCGGGCCTGACCCTCAAGCCGGACGGGGCGGTGCTGGCGCGGGTCCGCGCGCTACCGCCCACCTGAAGACGGCGGCAACGCCTGTTCCAGCGCCGGGGGCAATTCGGGCAAATCGGGGAACACCACCCAGCCGGGCCAGTGGTACGGGCGGTGGACGCGCTGGGCACTGTAGGGCGGCTCGGTCGGCTGCCAGGGGGTGAGCTTGCGGTGCTCGCCGGGGGTAAAGACCGCCGCGTAGGCCCGCATGCCGGGGCGCACCCGTTCGGTCAGGTGGACCACCAGCAGCGGCGCGCTGGCACGCAGGGTCAGCGGGCGAGGCCGGCCCTGCTGGTCCCGGAAACAGCGGGTGACGCTGGCGCGCACGCCGTCCACCACGAAGTCGGCCGGCAGTTCGGCGCGGCCGGGGATCAGCGCGGGCCTTCTGGCCCAGAAGGTCTGGGCGGCGCTGGCCCCAGAAAAGCCGCTGTCTGGGCGCAGAAAGGAGTCGCCCTGCAGGCCCCGGCAGTCCACCCGCACCGCTGGAGCGAAGGCGAAGAGCACCGCCCCGCCCACCAGCACGAACGGCGCCGCTGGGCTGGCCAGCAGTGGCGGGGCGCCCTGGGCCAGCCGGCGCGCCAGGGTGCCCAGCAGCCACAGCAGGACCGCACCCGGTCCCAGAAGCACCAACGCCCCGCCCAGGCCGATAGGCAGAGGATTGTTGGGTGAGGTGGTCATGCCCAGCAGCAGCAGGCCGCCGCCCAGCAGCCACAACATGCCGGCGGCCAGTAGCAGCAGGGCCAGCAGGCGCAGAAAGCCGGCCACGCCCCGGGCGCCGCCCACTCCGGCGGCCAGCCCCAGGGCCGCCCCCAGCCCAGCGGCCAAGACGACCCCACCCGGCAGGCCAAACAGGAACCAGCCCAGCCCGTAGCCCAGGGGCAGGGCCAGCACGGTCAGCAAGGGGGCGCGGCGCATCTGCCGCAGCATAGGAGGGGCGGGATCGCGGCGCGTGCAGGGTTGACCACTCGGGCAGGGAGGTGCGGCGCCAGGGCGACCCATTGCCAGAGCGGCCCAGGAAGCAGTTCTCCCGCACGTTGGTCATCCAGAGGGGGTCTTTTTCGACCCTTTCCCCTGCCTGGGCCTCCGAGCGCGACGCCGCAGCGGGAAGCGAACGGCCCAGGCTCTTTCCCCTTCCCCCTCAACAGCAACCAGGGGCCCCCCGGAGGCACCCCTGGTCAGCTTTCCTGGATGCTTACGCGTGAACGGGCGCGCCGGTCTTGGCCTGCAGTTCGTCCAGGGTCACGCCGGGGGCCAGTTCCACCAGTTTCAGGCCTTCAGGGGTCACGTCCAGCACGCCCAGGTCGGTGATAATCCGGTCCACCACGCCCTTGCCGGTCAGGGGCAGGGTGCATTCGGGGAGGATCTTGTGGGCGTCCCCCTTGGCGGTGTGTTCCATCAGCACCACCACGCGCTGCACGCCAGCCACAAGGTCCATGGCGCCGCCCATGCCCTTGACCATCTTGCCGGGAATCATCCAGTTGGCGAGGTCGCCGTGTTCGCTCACCTGCATGGCGCCCAGAATGGCGAGGTTCACGTGCCCGCCCCGGATCATGGCAAAGGAATCGGCGCTGGAAAAGAAGCTGGCGCCGGGCAGGGCGGTGACCGTCTGCTTGCCCGCGTTGATCAGGTCGGGGTCTACCTCGGCTTCGGTGGGAAAGGGGCCAATGCCCAGCAGGCCGTTTTCGCTTTGCAGCATCACCGATACGCCCTCGGGGATATGGTTGGCCACCAGCGTGGGCAGGCCAATGCCCAGGTTCACGTAGTAGCCGTCACTCAGTTCGCGCGCGGCGCGGGCCGCCATCTCGTCTCGGGTCCAGGGCATAGGGGCCTCCTTGGGGCGCAGGGTTCAGGGTGGAAATCCGCTGGCAGCTTGCGGCGCGGCGGCGGGGGGTGTCAAGCGTCAGCGGCCGGGCGCAGGCGTGCGCAGCCGCGCCAGGATCACCGCGTGGTCCTCAAAGAAGGCGCGCGGGCGCCGCAGCGCGCTGTCCAGCAAGACGGGCCGGGTGCCAGGGGGCGGCGCCGAGACCGGCACCACATGGGCCACCGCCGGCCACCCCAGCGAGCGGGCCGGGTGATCGAAGACGGCGGCCGAGACGGGAAGCGGGGCACCCGGAGGCAGTACCTCGCCTGGCAGCGCCAGCAGCCCCGCGCCGATGGGCCCCGGGCGCCGCCCCAGCCACACCCGCGCGGTCTGGCCTGGCCCGGCATGGTCAAGGAACAGGCGCAGCACCTCGTGCCGGGGCCCGGAGCCGCGCCGGGCTTTCTGCTCGGCCTGCACCGCCTGGAATTCGGCCTGCAGGCGGGCGAACGCTGGTGTGGCCCGGAACGCCTGCAGGAAGGCGGCCACCGGGGGCGGGGTCCAGGCCGGGAGGGCCTCACCCGCAAACAGGGCGGCGCGCAGGGCCGTGGCGTTCAGGTCGCCCTGGGCAGAAACGGGCGCCCGTTCCCACTCGGGAAACCAGCGCAGGTAGGCGCTGCTGGCGTCCTTTTCAAAGCCGGTCAGCACCACTCTGGCGGACCCGGTGCGCTGGGCCAGGCCCTCCACTTCGGCGCGCACCCGGGCGGCCCAGCGCCCGGCGTCAAAGTCATCAGGCAGCGGGCGCAGGTGCAGCCCGGTCAGGGGCACCCCCTGGGCGGCCAGGGCGCGGCGGATCAGGCGGGCACGTTCGGCGGCGCTCCAGGGGTTCTTAACGCTGCGGGCCAGATTGGCGCTGCCCAGCAGCACCAGCAGCTGGCCGTGCCCGGCCAGGGCCGCGCGCATGGTGTGCAGGTGCGCGGCGTGCGGCGGCTGAAAGCGCCCGATGTACACAGCCAGCGTCCGGGCCGCGTTCAGTGCCGCTCTCCGTCGGGCAGGGGGCGGCCACGCGTCTCGATGCCAATGCCCCACACGCACCCGGCCGAGATGATGAAGGCGGCGGCAAACACGCTTAGCGCCTGCCCCAGGTTGCCGCTGAGCAGCGCCCCGGCTGCCAGGGGCGAGAGCACGCTGGCCAGCCGCCCAAACGCGCTGATCAGGCCCATGCCCCCGGCGCGCAGCGGGGTGGGAAAGAGTTCGGGCGTGTAGGCGTACAGCGCCCCCCAGCCCCCCAGCAGCGAGCACGACAGCAGCGCGGAGGTGAGCAGCGCCGCCACGCTGGAGTCCCCGGCCACCAGAAACAGGTAAGCCCCGGCCGCGCTGGCCAGCATGAACGCCACCAGGGTCACGCGCCGCCCCGCCCACTCGATCAGCAGCGAGGCCAGCAGGTAGCCGGGAATCTGGGCAATCGCCAGGATCATGGCCGTGCGGTAGGTTTCGCCCAGATCCACGCCCTGGGTGCGCAGGTAGGCGGGCAACCACGAAAAAATGCCGTAGTAGCCCAGGCTCATGCCAAACCACGCGCCCGCCAGCAGAAAGGTGCGGTCGCGCCAGGCCGGGCCCAGGAGGTGCCGGTGGCGGGCGGCGACCGCGCCAGGGGATGGGGGACTCAGGGGCGCCTCTGGCAGGGGGCGGCGGTTCACACGGGCCACCACCGCCAGGGCCGCGCGGGCGTCGTCCAGGCGGCCCCGCACCTGCAGCCAGTAGGGGGAATCCGGCACGCCGGCGCGCACCAGCAGGCCCACCACCCCCGGCAGAGCGGCCAGGGCCAGCAGCCAGCGCCAGCCCGCTTCCGGGGGCAGCAGCACGCTCAGGCCGTAGGCCAGCGCCGCCAGCGCCAGGGTGCCCACGGCCCAGAAGCTTTCCAGCAGCACCAGAAACCGCCCGCGCCGCGCGGGGGGCAGAAACTCCGAGAGCAGCGAGTAATCCACCGGCATGGTGCCGCCCACCGCAAAGCCGGTGAGCACCCGCGCAGCAATCAGCACCTCCACGCTGGGCGACAGCGCGCCCAGACAGCCGAAGACCACGCCCAGCACGGTGGTGGTCAGAAACACCGGGCGGCGGCCCAGGCGGTCGGCCAGCAGGCCCCAGAACGGCGCGCCCAGCAGCATCCCGATAAAGGTGGCCATGAGAAGCGGTGTGGGACTGCCCTGCAGGCCAAAGTGCGCGGTGATGCCGGGCAGGGCAAAGCCCATCACCAGCACCTCCATGGCCGCCGCCGCGAAGCTCAGGCCGCAGATCAGAAGCAGCCGCACCTGAAAGCGGCCAGTGCCCAGGGCGCTCAAGGCGTCGTCCACGCGCACGGTGCCGGGTGGGGGCGCGGGCGCGGCGTGCGCCGGCAGGCGAAGACGGGTGGGCCGGTCGGTCACGCCCCCCAGTGTAGGCGCCCCGGGGACTGGGGGAACGCCGTGCCATACTGCGCCCGTGGTCAGTTTGAGGGACAGCATCCGGCGCGACCTTGGGGTGCAGCCCCGCATTGACCCGGCCGCCGAGGTGGAGCGCCGGGTGGCGTTTCTGTGCGCGTACCTGCGGGCTTCTGGCACCCGGGGCTTTGTGCTGGGCATCAGCGGGGGGCAGGACAGCACCCTGACCGGGCGCCTGTGCCAGCTGGCCGCCGAGCGGCTGCGCGCCGGGGGCGAGGCCGCCCAGTTCGTGGCGGTGCGCCAGCCCTACGGCGTGCAGGCCGACGAGGCCGACGCCGCGCGGGCCCTGGCCTTTATCCGGCCCGACCGCACCGTAACCCTGAACATTCAGGCGGCCAGCGACGCGGCGGCGCAGGCGGCGGGCGAGGCGCTGGGTACGCCGCTGCGCGACTTTGTGCGCGGCAACGTGAAAGCCCGGCTGCGCATGGTCACCCAGTACGCGCTGGCCGGGCAGGAGGTGCTGCTGGTGGTGGGCACCGACCACGCCGCCGAGGCCCTGACCGGCTTTTTTACCAAGTACGGCGACGGCGGCGTGGACGTGACCCCGCTAAGCGGCCTGACCAAACGCCAGGGCGCGGCGCTGCTGGCCGAGCTGGGCGCCCCGCCCGAAACGTGGCAGAAGGTGCCCACCGCCGACCTGGAAGACGACCGCCCCGGCCTGCCCGACGAGGCCGCCCTGGGCGTGACCTACACGCAAATTGACGATTATCTGGAAGGCCAGCCGGTGCCAGGCGAGGTGGCCGCGCGCCTGGAAGGGCTGTACCTCGCCACCCGCCACAAGCGCGCGCAGCCGGTCTCACCGTTCGACGACTGGTGGCAGGTGCAGGAGCGCCCGGAGAAGGCGTAGGAACGGAGGCGCAGGAACGCCGAGCTGGAAGCACACAAAAGAGCGGCCCCTCCCGGAGCCGCCCTCTTTTCTTTGCCCTTACTTCAGCAGGTCCACGGCCTTTTTCAGAATGGCGTCGTTCTGCAGGTCCACGGTGGCCTCGCCCTGCTGGGCGCTGCGGGTGGGGCGCTTAATTTCGCCGGTGTAGGTGAACTTGCCGTCCTTGTCGGCGGTCACGGTCACGGGCTTGCCCTCAATGGTGAGGGTGATCTTCTCGCCGGGCTTCACGCCGCTGCCGGTGAAGTTCACGGGGGTGGTGTAGCGGGTATCCTTGACCACCACGTCGGGCGTGATGCCCTTCTTGTGAATCTGGCGGCCCTTGGGGGTCAGCCACTCGCTGTTCACGATGGCCGCCTTGCCGCCGTCGGGCAGGGTCACGGGAATCTGGGCCACGCCCTTGCCAAAGGTCTGCTCGCCCACGATGGTCGCGCGGCCCGTGTCCTGCAGGGCGCCGGAGACCACCTCGCTGGCGCTGGCGCTGTTCTTGTTTACCAGCACCACCAGTTTGCCGGTGTAGTCGCTGGCCTGGCGCCGGGCCGTGCCGAAGACCTCGGTGGCCTTAGAACGGTCGCGCAGGCTCACGATGGGGCCGCTCTGCATGAACTGGTCGGCCACGTCCACACCAGCGTTCAGCAGGCCGCCGCCGTTGTCGCGCAGGTCCAGGATCAGGCCCTTGACGTTCTTCTTCTTCATGTCGGCCACGGCGGCGCGGAACTGCTCGGTCACCTTCTCGTTGTAGAAGGTGTTCAGGGCGATGTAGCCAATGTTGCCGGGCAGCACGGTGGATTCCACGCTCACGATGGTCACGGGCTGGCGCTCCATCTTGACGGTGTAGGGCTTGCCGTCGCGGGCGAAGGTGACGGTCACGGTGGTGCCCTTCTCGCCGCGCACGAGGCGCACGATCTCGTTCAGCTTGGCGGTGGTCACGTCGGTGTCGCCAATTTTCAGGAACTGGTCGCCAATCTGCACCCCGGCCAGCGAGGCGGCCCCGCCGCGGTACACGTTGTCAATCTTGCCGCCCGTGCCGTCGGCGTTGGCCGCCACCAGCTGCACGCCAATGCCGAAGAACTCGCCCTGCAGGTTGGCGGCGTCAATGGCGTTGTCTGCGGGCTCGCTGTAGTAGGTGAATTCGTCGTTCAGGCTGCCAATGGCCCCGTTGATCGCCCCGCGCAGCACCTTCTCCTGGTCCACCGGGTACAGGTACAGGCGGTTGAGGTCATTCAGCACCTGCAGGAAAGTGCGCCCCTCGGGGGTGCTGCTGAGGTTCGCCTGGGTGTACCCGCCGAGTTGCGCGTAGGCGACGGCGGCGGTCGCGCCCAGCGCGGCCAGGGTGACGGTTAGACGTTTGGCGTTCACGGGGTGCAGGATAGTGCTTGAGGATGAGATCAAAGGGGGCGGCTGTTACAGGGGGGGGTGGTTTGTGTTTAGCCTGCGTGTGGCCCCACCCCCCCAGCCCCCCTACCCCAGAGGGGCAGGGGGGAGCGGCGCTGCGCTGGGCAAGAGTTTCTACTGGCGTCGGCTGGGGTTGCGCGACCAAGTGACGTGTCCGGCCTCGACGCCATCCGCTGGTGACGCGCAATGGCCCGCGCCCTTCGGGCACGACGGCCTCGTCTGGACCTGGGCGGTAGAGGGGCAAGCTGTCTTGGTGCGGCCCAGAAGGTTCTACTTTGAACAGCAGCAGAGGCAACAGCGGCTTTTGCCTTTCAAAAGTAGAACCTCGTGTCTTAAGCGTTCATGCCCTTCACCCCTACGGGGCGAGCAACGGAAGCCGTCGTGCGCGCAGCGCGCGGGCGTACGGCGATGGGCGGAGGCAGGCCACGGCGTACAACGCGGGGCGAAGGCAAGCTGCCCCGAACCGTCAGTCAACGTTTGCCGAGCGCAGCGGTACTCCCCCCTGCCCCTCCGGGGTAGGGGGGCTGGGGGGGTGGGGCAAAGCCAGCAAACGACCTCGCCCCAACAAAAAGCCCCCCTCCCCCTTTCACCGCCCCCACCACCATCCAGGCTATGCTGGGCCGCGAGCATGACCAACCGCACCGCCTTGCCGCTGCGCCTCTCCTTGCGGGGTGCGGCGTGATTGATTTCAAGAATGTGTCGCTGGAATACCCAGTGACCCGCACCCTGGCCCTGGACGACGTGTCGCTGCATGTGGGCAAGGGCGAATTCGTGTATCTGGTCGGCCATTCAGGGGCCGGAAAGAGCAGCTTCATGAGTCTGGTGCTCAAGCGCGCCCTGCCCAGCCGGGGCGAGGTCAAGGTGGCCGGAGAGCCGCTGGCGCGCTACCGGGGCCGCCGCACCGCGCTGCTGCGCCGCCGCATGGGCACGGTGTTTCAGGACAACCTGCTGCTGCCGCACCTGAACGCCTACGACAATGTGGCCTTCGCCCTGCGCGTGACCGGCGTGCCGGGGCGCGAGTGGCCGCAGCGGGTGGCGGGCGCGCTGCGCACCGTGGGCCTGGAACACAAGAAATACGCCCTGCCAGTGCAGCTCTCGCAGGGCGAGCAGCAGCGCGTGGCCATTGCCCGCGCCATTGTGGGCAACCCGCCCCTGCTGCTGGCCGACGAACCCACCGGCAACCTCGACCCCGACAACAGCCGTGAGGTGCTCAAGGTGCTGCAAAACGTCAACCTGCGCGGCACCACGGTGATCGTCGCCACCCACGCCCGCGACCTCGTGGAAACCTTCCGCCACCGCACCCTCACCCTGCGCAAGGGCAAACTGGTGCGCGACGATCCGTATGGGGGGTATGCGCTGTGAGGGGGGTAAAGGCCGCTGTGCGGCCTGTGGATGGTAGACGGTTGAGGGTTGATGGCGTGGGGCTGTTCTCCGTCAACCATCTACCATCAACTGTCACCCTGGCCGGTGGCCAGCCATGAGTTACCACTTCCGCCAGGCCCTGCTTGCCATGCGGGGCAATGTCACGGCCACGCTGGCCACGCTGGTCACCATGACGCTGACGCTGCTGATGCTGGGGTTCGTGCTGCTGCTCACGCTGAACGTGAACCGCACGCTGGCACAGCTGGAATCGCAGGTGGAGGTGGCGGCCTTCCTGACGCCGGGCGCCCAGGACAGCGCGCTGCTGGCCCAGGTCCGGCAGCTGCCGCAGGTGCGCGAGGCCACCCTGGTCACCAGCGAACAGGTGCTGCAGGAGATGACCCAGGACTCGCCCTACACCCGCGACGCCGTGGCGCTGGTGGGCAACCCCTTCCCCGACACGCTGCGGCTGCGAGTGGGCCGCGTGGAGGATTCGCGGGTGGTGGCGCAGGCGGTGTCGCAGCTGCCCGGCGTGGAGGACGTGGAATACGGCGCCGACTACGTGGACCCCACGGTGCGCACCCTAACCGCCGTGCGCGGGGCCGGGTACGTGCTGGTGGGCCTGCTGTTCCTGGGCACCCTGTTCAACATCCTGAACGCCGTGCGGGTGGCGATGTACGCCCGGCGCGACGAGATCAGCGTGATGCGGCTGCTGGGGGCCACGCGGGGGTTTATCCGCATGCCGCATGTCATTGAAGGGCTGCTGGTGGGCACACTGGCCGCCGCGCTGGCGGTGTCTCTGCTGACCCCGGCGTATCTGGCGCTGGCGGGGCGGGTGCAGCAGCTGGCGCCGGTCTTTCCGGTGGCGCGCGACCTGGACACCCTGCTGCCGCTGCTGGGCGGCGTGGCGGTGCTGGGCATTCTCACGGGGCTGCTGGGCAGCCTGTTTGCCACGCGGCGCTACCTGCGGGAGCTGGAATGAAGCGCCCTCAGCGCGCGGCGGCGCTGCTGGCCGTGGCCCTGCTGGCGGGGGTGCCGCAGGCCGGACTGGCGCAGACCACCAGCGAGCGGCTGCAAAGCCTGCAGCGCGAACTGCAGCAGCAGCGCGACCTGAATGCCCAGAAGGTGGCGCAGATCGAGCAGGCGCGGCGGGCGATTGCCAGCCTCAGCGCGCAGCAGCGCCAGACGCTGGGCCGCCTGGACGACCTGACCCGGCGCGCCGGGCAGCTGGAAAACGAACTGGCCACCGCCACCGCCCGCGTGGCCCTGGCCGAGCGGGCCCTGGCCGACACCGGCAGTCAGCTCAAAGTAACCCAGGCGCGCGTGACGCGGCTGCAGGGCGACGTGCGCGAGATTCTGCGGCTGCAGTACCGGGACCGCTCCGGGCGCTACCTGCAGCTGCTCTCGCAGTCGCGCAGCCTCTCGGACCTCCTGATCCGGCTGCAGTATGCCAACCGCGCGGGCGAATACAACACCCGCGTCATTCAGACCCTGGCGGCCGATGTCAAGGTGCTGGCGCAGCAGCGCGCCCTGCAAACCCAGCAGGCGCAGGAGTTGCGCACCCTGCAGGCCCAGCGCCAGGGCAAGCTGCGGGCGCTGCAGGCCCAGCGCGCCGAGCAGAACACCCTGCTCGCGCAGCTGCGTGCCAGTGAGCAGGGGCAGCGCACGCTGGCCGCCCAGCGGCAGGCCGAGCAGGCTCTGGCCGCACGCACCATTGACCAGCTGGTGGGGCAGGTGCAGGCCGAGCAGGCCCGCCTGGCCGAGGAACGCCGCCGCAAGCTGGAAGAGGAGCGCCGTCGCCGCGAGGCCGAAGCGCGGCGCATCCGTGAAGCGCAGGAGCGGGCCCGGCAGGAAGCCGAACGCCTCGCGCGCATCCGCGCCGAGCAGGAGAGGGTGGCCCGTGAACGTGCGGCGGCGGCGGCCCGCGCCGAGGCCAACCGCGCCGCAGCGGCGCGGGCCTCAGCCGAGCGTGCCGCGGCCCAGCAAGCCCAGCAACGCCTGGACCAGCAGCGCCAGCGCGAGTCGCAGCTGCAGCAGGAGCAGGCGGCGCTGAAGCAGCGCCAGCAGCAAGTGGAACAAGCGCAGCAGCAGGCCGAGGTGCAGCTGGCCCCCCTGCCCGCCCAGACCGGCCCGATGGGCTTTCCGCTGCCGGGCGGACGGGTCAGCGCGCCGTATGGCTCGGGGGGCACGCCATGGGTGGTGCTGTCTGGCGCCACGCAGGTGGTCGCCGCGCAGGACGGCAATGTGCTCAGTTCGACCTTTTACGCCTCGCTGGGCGGGGTGGTGCTGCTGGACCACGGTTCGCTGGTCACGGTGTACCTGGGCCTGCGCGACAAGTACGTGAACACGGGCGACCGGGTGACGCGCGGCACCCCGCTGGGCACCGTGGGCGGCAGCTCCATCATTGGCCCCGACAGCATGGCGTTCCAGCTGCGCCGGGGCCAGCAGGTGATTCCGCCGCCGTTCTAGCGCTGGGGCACCTTGCCGTTCTACAGCGCATTTGCTACCCTTCTTCGGTGCGCACCCCGGTTGGCTGCTGACGGGCGCATGACCCCCGTGATCCTAGCGGGCGCTGTACCCTCAAAACCCCCCCTCCGAGGTTGTTTGTCATGGTTAAGATTCGCCTGTCCCGTTTTGGTTCCACCCACAACCCCCACTACCGCATCGTGGTCACCGATGCCCGCCGCCCCCGCGACGGCGGTTACATCGAGAGCCTGGGCTACTACGACCCCCGCAAGACCACTGAAAACTACCTGAAGGTGGACGCCGAGCGCGCCGCCCACTGGATTGCCCAGGGCGCCCAGCCCACCAACACCGCCCGCCGCCTGCTCAAGAGCCAGGGTGTGAAAGTCGCTTAAGCGGTGCGCTGCGCAGGACAAGCTCCCTAACCCGGGGGGCTTTTTTTGTTGTCCTGCGCGCGGCCCTGGAGGCGGTAGAATGCCCGCCATGAAAACCGATCCCGTGGAACTGACCCTGTACCTCGCGCAGAGCGTGGTGGACCAGCCGGCGCTGGTGCGCGCCGCGCGGCGTGGCCCCACCGTGGTCGTGCGCGTGGGCCCCGGTGAGGAAGGGCGCCTGATCGGCCGCCAGGGCCGCGTGATTCAGGCCATTCGCACGCTGGTGCGCGCCGCCGCCGACCCCCGCGAGCGCCTGAACGTGGACCTAGACGCCCCCCGCAAAGCGTGAGCGGGGGCGAACAGGACCGCACCCGGCTGGGGCACTTTCTGGGGCCACACGGGGTGCGCGGCGGCGTCAAGGTGTATGTGCTGGGGGATCCGGAGCAGCTGCTGGCCTTAAAGCGGGTGTACGTGGAGGGCCGGGGCTGGCTGCGGGTCACCAAGGCCGAGCCCCTCTCGCCCGGGGTGGCGCTGGGGCTGGCGGGCGTGACCACGCGCGAGGCCGCCGAGGACCTGCGCGGCCTGCAGGTGTACGCCGCCGACGATGAACTGCCCGAACCCGAAGAGGGCGTGTACTACTACCACGAACTGCGCGGCCTGGCTGTCCACGGCGCCTCGGGCGAGGTGCTGGGCGAGGTCACCGACGCCCTGGACGGCGGGCATCAGGACCTGCTGGTGGTGCGCCACCCGGGCGGCGAGTCGTTTGTGCCGCTGCAGGCGCCGTATGTGGTGGTGGAACTGAACGACAAGCGGCGCCCGCGCGCCATCACGCTCACCGAGGACGCCCCGGAGAACCTGCTGGGCGACGCCGAACCCGACCGTGACGACTGAGGCCCCGCCCACACCCCTGTCCTTCTCGTTCCTGACGCTGTTCCCCGAGTTGCTCTTTCCCTTTGCGCAGGAAGCGATTCTGGGCAAGGCGGCGGCCCGGGGCCTGATTGACGTGCAGCTGGTGAACCTGCGCGACTTCGCCCAGAACAAGCACCTGAAGGTGGACGACACCCCGTACGGCGGCGGCGCCGGCATGGTGATCCGGGTGGATGTCGCCCAGCGTGCCCTGGAGAGCCTCCCCCCGGCCGACGAGGTGATTCTCTTCAGCCCGGCCGGCCAGCCCTTCACCCAGGCGGTGGCCGAGGAACTGGCGGGCAAACGCCACCTCGCCTTTCTCTGTGGCCGCTACGAGGGCTTTGACGCCCGCGTGGAGACCCTGGTCACGCGGGAACTCAGCATTGGCGACTTCGTGATGATGGGCGGCGAGGCAGCGGCCGCCTGCGTGCTGGAAGCGGTGGCGCGCCTGCGGCCCGGCGTGCTGGGCGACCCAGAATCGCACCAGATGGACTCGTTCAGTTCGGGGCTGCTGGATTACCCCGAATACACCCGCCCGCCCGAATGGAACGGCCACGCGGTGCCCGAGGTGCTGCGCGGCGGCAACCACGCGGCGGTGGCGGCGTGGCGGCGCGAGCAGGCCTTGCGGCGCACCCTGGCCCGGCGCCCGGACCTGCTGGCCCAGGCCCCGCTGACCCCGCAGGACAGCGCGGCGCTGCTGGCCTTGGGGGTCAGCGAGGCCGAGCTGGCGGCCTGGGGCGCCCCGCCGCCGCCCCCGCCCAAGCGGCGCCGCACGGCGAAGCGTCCGGCCAAAGCGGACTGATGAGCTTGTGGGGCGAGGTTTAAGCGCCCATGCAGAAACGGTTGACGTTTTTCCCGGTGGTGTGTGGGCTGCGCTCAAGTTCCGGGCGCGCCTGGGGGGCACCATAACGGCGTATGCGCGTTCCGCTGTTTCCTCTGCCCAAGCTGGTGCTGTTTCCAGGCGTACTGCTGCCGCTGTACGTCTTTGAACCCCGGTACCGGGCCCTGCTGGCAGACGTGCAGGCCAGCGGGAGCCCCTTTGGCATCGTGCGTATCGTGGTGTCCTCAGAAGAGTCGGACAGGCCGTTTCACGAGCGGGTGTCGCGGGTGGGCACACTGGCCTCGCTGCGCCAGGCGCAGGGCCACGAGGACGGCACCAGCACCATCCTGGTCACGGGGGGCGAGCGCTTTGAGATCGAGCGCTTTCACTTCGACCAGCCGTATCTGTCCGCCGACGTGCGGCTGTGGCCCCTGGCAGGCGACGACACTGAGGTGGAGCGGGTCTCGGCGGGCGAGCTGCTCTCGGCCCTGATTCGCCTGCGCCCCGAAGAAGGTGAGGCCCTGCGCCGCGCCGCGCCCAGTGAGCCGCTGCTGCTGGCCAGCTTTGCTGCCGCCAGCCTGCCGCTGACACCTGAGCAGCGCGAAGACGCCCTGCGCGCCCCCACGCTGGGCGACCGCCTGGACGTGCTGCTGGGCTATGTGCCGCGCGAAGCCAAACTGCTGAACTAGGCTCCGGGCGATGGTGCCCGTCTCCCCCGTCCGGCCCGGCCCCCTCTGCTAGCCTGGGCGGGCGATGGCGACCGTGGCGGAACTCCGGGAGAAACTGCGGCGGCCCCTGTCGGCAGAGCTGGCCTCGGGCTGCCAGAACCGCGTGGTGGCGGGCGGCATGGACAAACTGCTGGCCTCGCCGCTGGGGAACCCCTTTCCGAAGGTGCGCGAGGTGCTGGCGGGCTACGCCGCGCTGGACCTCCCGGAGCGCGAGGACGCCCTGAAACGGGCCCTGGCCCTGCTGAGTGAGGCCGCCAAACCTGCCGCCAAGCCAGCGCGCGCGGCCCGGGTGGCGGTGCCTGCCGCTGCCCCCGGCGAGCGCCTGCCCCCGGACGCCCCGGTAGAGCGGCTGGACACCGGCCCCGGTGGTGCCCGCAAACTGCACACGCTGGGCCTGCACCTGCTGCGCGACGTGCTGCACGCCTACCCCCACCGCCACGAGGACCGCCGGGCCCTGCCGGACCTCTCGGAAGTGGAGGAAGGCCAGAAGGTGACCGTGGAGGGCCGCGTGGTCGCCAAATCACGCCGCAGCCCCAAGCCCGGGATGCTGATTCTGGAAGTCACGCTGGAAACGCCCGCCGGGGGGCGGGTGCGCGCCAGCTGGTTTAACCAGCCCTGGGTGGAGCGGCAGCTGAAAGAAGGCGCGCGGCTGGTGCTGACTGGCCGGGTGAAGAAATTTGGCCGCTCGGTGCAGCTGGGCGTGGAGCACCTGGAAACCGTGGATGGCGCGCAGGACAGCCTCTCGACAGGGCGCATCGTGGGCGTGTACGACAGCAAGGAAGGCATCTCACAGGAGTTTCTGCGCCGCGCCGCGCACCGCTCTCTCCAGGCGGTGCCGCTGGACGATTACCTGCCCGCCCACTGGCGCCAGAAGTACCGCCTGACCGATCTGGCCGACGCCCTGTGGGGCATTCACTTTCCGCACGACGAGGGCCACCTGGGCCGCGCGCGCGCCCGGCTGCGCTTCGACGAGTACCTGTTCCTCGAACTGCGCCTGCTGCTGCAGGGCGAGGACGCCGTGCTGCAAGGCAAACGGTTTCAGGCCACAGGGGACGACATCTATACCTTCGAGGCCGCGCTGCCCTTCCGTTTCACGAACGCCCAGCGGCGGGTGCTGCTGGAAATCACGGACGACATGCGGGGTGAACGCCAGATGGCGCGGCTGGTGCAGGGGGACGTGGGCAGCGGCAAGACCGCTGTGGCCGCCTGCGCCCTGTATCTGGCGGTGCGCGACGGCTACCAGGGCGCCCTGATGGCCCCCACCGAGATCCTGGCGCGGCAGCACTATGCCAATCTGGTGGGTTACCTGGGGAAGCTGGACGTGCGGGTGGGCCTCTTGATTGGCGCCATGACCCCCAAGGCCAAGCTGGAGATGCAAGCCCGCATTGCCCAGGGCGACGTGGACGTGGTGGTGGGCACCCAGGCGCTGATTCAGGAGAACGTGCGCTTTGACAACCTGGGGCTGGCCGTGGTGGACGAGGAACACCGCTTTGGCGTGCAGCAGCGGCGCAAGCTGCTGGCCGGGCGCCCCGACGTGCTGGTGATGTCGGCCACGCCCATTCCGCGCTCGCTGGCGCTGACCGCCTACGGCGACCTGGAACTCAGCATCATTGACGAGCTGCCGCCCGGCCGCACGCCCATCGAAACCAAGCTGATTCAGGACACCGCCCGGCAGCAGGCGTACGGCTTCGTGATGCGCCAGATTCGTGAAGGTCGGCAGGCCTTCGTGGTCACCGCCCTGATCGAGGAAAACGAGAATCTGGAGCTGCTGGCCGCCACCCAGCTGGCCGACGACCTGAAGACCATGCTCCCAGAAGCCCGCATTGATCTGCTGCACGGCAAGATGAGCGCCGCCGAGAAGGACCATGTGATGGACCGCTTCCGCGCCCACGAGTTCGACGTGCTGGTGTCCACCACGGTGATTGAGGTGGGCGTGGACGTGCCCAACGCCACGGTGATGGTCATTGAAAACGCCGAACGCTTTGGGCTGGCGCAGCTGCACCAGTTGCGCGGCCGGGTGGGGCGTGGCAGCGCCCAGAGCTACTGCGTGCTGATTGCGGGCGAGCACAGCAAGAAAACCCGCCAGCGCCTGAAGATCATTGAGGGCAGTACCGACGGCTTTGTGATTGCCGAAGCCGACCTGAAGCTGCGCGGCCCCGGCGAGCTGCGCGGCACCCGCCAGAGCGGCATTCCCGACCTGCGCCTGGCCGACCTGGCCAACGACACCGAGATCATCGAGCAGGCGCGCGAACTGGCCAAGCACATCCTGGCCCACGACCCCAGGCTGGAGCACCCCCGCCTGCAGTACCTGCGCAGCGAACTGCAAAACCGCAGCCAGAGCGTGGCGTTCAGGGAAGTGATTTAGGTGGCGGCGCCGTTTACGCAGGTGTTGACGCTTGGCCTGCCCGTCGGCGTGGTGCAGGGCGAGTGGGGGGTGTTGCGCCCACCTGATGACTTTGTGCCGGTCAAGATAGGGCTGTTGCCCAACATGGTGACGCTGCTGGAAGGCGATCCAGCCGGGTTCCATGACGACCTGCAGGCGCGGCTTCGGGCCGCCGCCCTGCCAGAGGCCCTGGCCGCAACCTATCCCCTGGTGCCCACCCTCCGGCTGGGGCTGCAGTGGGGCGCGGCCTACTGGGAAGAACATGCCCTGCGCTGGACCGAGCATTGCCAGTTTGCGGGTCAGCTGAACGCTGAGCTGCGAGCCCTGGCGCAGACTGGAAAAACGCAGCGGGTCCGGCACTGGGCCCAGCGCCTGGTGCGGACAGCCGAGCGGAACCATCAGATCGCCAGTGCGCAGGAATTTCTGGACCTGCGAAACGGCACTGATCCTGAGCTTTATCAGCGTGCGGCCCACGGCCGGGCCAGTCCCGAAGTGTGGACCGCCGTGATGGCCCTGGACCCAGAGATGAAGTTCTGGGTGGCGCGCAACAAGACCGTGCCGCCAGAAGTGCTGACCCGACTCTCCAGCGACCCTGACCCGCGCGTCCGCTGGATGGTCGCCACTCGCCGCGCCTGCCCACCAGAAACGCTGGCGCAACTGGCCAATGACCCGGATGAATCGGTCAGGCTGAGGGTGGCCTATAACGCCAAATGCCCGCCGGCCCTGCTCGTTCGATTGGCCTCCGACACCGAGCCTGAAGTGGCCCGAGTCGCCCGGTCCCGACTGAAGGCGCAAGCATGAGCCCTCCCCCGCTGGTCGTTTATGTGGATGTGGACGAAACCCTGGTGCGCAACGCTGGGCGCTCCCGCATTCCCATTCCGGCAGCGGTGGCCCATGTGCGCGAACTGGCCGCGCAGGGGGCCGAGCTGTACTGCTGGAGTTCGGGCGGCGCCGCCTACGCCCGCGCCAGTGCGCGCGAGGTGGGGCTGGAGGCGCTGTTTACGGCCTTTCTGCCCAAACCGCAGGTGCTGCTGGACGATCAGCCAGTGCAGACGTGGCGCCGACTGGTGCAGGTGCATCCCCTGAGCTGCGCGGGCGCCAGCGTGGCGGAGTACCGCGCGCGCCTGGCCTCCAGACCACCGGGCGGTCACGAGGAGGGGTAAGGTCTCTCGCGTTCCTCTCTGTCCAGCCCCTTAAACCTCTGACCGTTCAAGGCACCGACCGCAGCAGGGGGCGCCACAGCCGCTGGCCCCAGGGGGCATGGACCACGTTGTGGGCGCTGAGCACACACACCCAGCCGGTGAGCCAGCCCGCCAGCACATCGCTGGGGTAATGCACCCCCAGGGCCAGGCGCGCGGCGCCGCTCAGCAGGGCGTACAGCAGGCAAGCCGCCGCGCCCGGCCAGCGCAGCGGCGTGCGCCACAGCAGCAGGGCCACGCAGGTGGCGAGGGCAGCGGCCACCGTGGCGTGTCCGCTGGGAAACGAGGCGCCCGTTTCGGCCACCAGCCGGGGCCACAGTTCTGGCCGGGCGCGGTGAAACAGCAGCTTCATGACAAACGCGGTGCCCACAGCGCTGCCCAGACCCAGCAGGGCGCTGGCCGCGTCGGCTGGCCGGCGGCGCTGCCACAGCCACGCGGGAATCAGCACAAACACCACGGCCATCACCGGGGGGCTGCCCAGGGTGTGCAGCGCCAGGCTCAGGGCGATCAGGGCGGGGGGCGTGTGGGCATGCAGCCAGAGCAGCAGCGGCGTCTCGAACGCGGCGCGCTGGTGTTCGAGCACGTCCTCAGCCAGCAGGCCCAGCACCACCAGAGGCAGCAGAATGCCCAGAACGTAGCGCCGCAGCGCGGGCCAGAGCCAGGGGCGGACCAGAGTCATGGCGGCCAGCCTGCCCGAACGAGTTAAGTGTGGGATGGAATGTGGCCCTCGGTGGAGACCGCAGGGGCGGGGCCAGGAGAGCGGAAGCCTCGCGGCAGAGGCCCCGCGTGAGGGCACACTCTCCAGAGGGCCTGCCTTGCGCCGCCCTTGCCTGCCAGAGCATTTCATCTGGGCGCCACCGGGGGCCCCTACGGTGGCGCGCATGACCCCCACGCAAGCGGCCGACGCCCTGGTGTTCTTCGGGGCAACGGGTGACCTGGCCTACAAGCAGATTTTCCCGGCCCTGCAGGGCCTGCTGGCGCGCGGCCTGCTGGACATGCCCATTATTGGGGTAGCGAAGTCGGGCTGGACGCTGGCGCAGCTGCAAGACCGCGCCCGCGCCAGCCTGCAGGAGCACGGCGGCGTGAACGAGGCGGCCTTTGCCCGGCTGTGTGCGCAACTGCAGTACATTGACGGCGATTACCACGACCCAGCCACCTTTACGGCGCTGCGCGCGGCCCTGGGGCCCGCCCAGCATCCGCTGCATTACCTCGCCATTCCGCCCAGCCTGTTCGGGCCGGTCACGCAGGCCCTGGCGGCCAGCGGCTGTGCCCAAGGGGCGCGCATCGTGGTGGAAAAGCCGTTTGGGCACGACCTCGCCAGCGCGCAGGCGCTGAACCGCACCATTCATCAGGTGTTCAGTGAAGCCAGTGTGTTCCGCATAGACCACTACCTGGGCAAGGAAGCGGTGCAGAACCTGCTGTACCTGCGCTTTGCCAACGGGTTTCTGGAACCGCTGCTCAGCCGCGACCATGTGCAGGCGATTCAGCTCACCATGGCCGAAACCTTTGGCGTGGCGGGCCGGGGCCGTTTTTACGAGGAAGTGGGAGCCATCCGCGACGTGGTGCAAAACCACATGCTGCAGGTGCTGAGCCTGCTGCTGATGGACGCGCCCGCCCACGCCGACCACGACGCCATCCGCGACAGTGCGGCGGCCCTGCTGCGCGCGGTGCGCACCCTGAACCCGGGCGAGGTGGTGCGCGGGCAGTACCAGGGCTACACCCAGGAGCCGGACGTGGCGCCCGGTTCGCAGGTCGAGACCTACGCGGCGCTGCGCTTTCATGTGGACTCCTGGCGCTGGGCGGGCGTGCCCATTGACGTGCGGGTGGGCAAGCGGCTGCCCGTGACCGCCACCGCCGTCACCGTGTTCTTCAAGCCGCCGCCGCAACAGATGTTTGGCGACGCGCGCCCCAGCGCCAACTTTCTGCGCCTGCACCTGACACCGGGCGTGCAGGTCACGCTGGGCCTGAACACCAAGCGGCCCGGCGCCGGGCTTCATGGCGAGGCGGATGAACTCGTGCTGCACCGCCAGCACTGGGACGGGCTGGCCCCCTACGAGCGCCTGCTGGGCGACGCCCTGGCCGGCGACCTGACCCTCTTTGCCCGCGAGGACGAGGTGGAAGAAGCCTGGCGCATCGTGCAGGACGTGCTGGGCTCTGCCGCGCCCCTGTGGCCCTACGCCCCGGGCAGCTGGGGCCCCCCGCAGGCCGACGCCCTGCTGGGCCCGGACGGTCCCTGGGTCAACCCCGACCCGGCCGAGGGGGGCACCCTGGACCCGCCGCCCGGCCCGGCCTCGGCGCCCCGGCAGGCCAGCGCGGTGGGCGAATGAGCCGCGCCCGCGCGGCCCGCCCAGCGCCCGCTGCGCCCCGCACCGTCCTGACCGTGGACATTGGCGGCACGCATGTGAAGGTGCTGCGCAGCGGCCTGGACCCGGAGCAGCGGCGCCGCTTCGTTTCGGGGCCCGAGCTGACCCCAGCAGCGATGGTGCGCGGCGTACAGGCCCTGGTGGACGACTGGACCTTTGACGCGGTGAGCGTGGGCTACCCGGGGCCAGTGCTGCACGGCCAGCCGGTCCACAACCCGGCGAACCTGGGGCCGGGCTGGGTGGGCTTTGACTACGCCCGCGCGTTTGGCTGCCCCCTGAAGCTGATCAACGACGCCGCCATGCAGGCTCTGGGCAGTTACCAGGGCGGCTCGCTGCTGTTTCTGGGCCTGGGCACCGGGCTGGGCACCGCCCTGATCGTGGACGGGGTGCTGGAGCCCATGGAGCTGGCCCACCTGCCCTACCGCAAGAAAACCTATGAGGACTACGTGGGCCTGCGCGGCCTGAAACGGCTGGGCAAAAAGGCGTGGCGCCGGGAGGTGGGCCGGGTCACCGCGCTGCTGATGCAGGCCCTGGCACCCGATGAGGCCGTGCTGGGCGGCGGCAACGCAGCGCTGCTGGAAGGGCATCTGGATCACCTGCCGGCCGGGGTGCGTCTGGGGGACAACAGCAACGCCTTTGTGGGGGGATTCCGGCTGTGGGCCGACGATCTGAACGCGCGCCCACGCCCCCACAGACAGGCGCGCCCCGACCGGGCGGCGACCAGCGCGGCCGAAGTGCCCACCCGCCCAGCGCGGCGGCGCACAGTGAAGGCGAAGTGACACGACTGCCGAAACCTTCCGTCACGTGCTTCCGGCGTTTTTCCGACCGAAGGGACGCGCAGAGCGGCAGAGAGGGAAAAACGGTGACGCAGAGGGGTGGAATCACCGCAGCGACGCGGAGGGCTGGAACGGATCATCCGGAAGCCGTGTGACGCAGTGTTTCGGACGGTCTCAGCAGGCCACAGAGGATAGCCTGACAAACACGCTGTTGTTCCCCTCCCCCCTCATGGGGGACGCGCAGAGCGGCGCCGCAGGGGTTGGGGCTTGAACAGCGGCGGAGCAGAGGGGGCAGCGAGTGGGGCGTCCCAGAAGACCTTTCTTCCATGAACCGCCCAGCACGCTTGACCACTAGCTGCACCACTGATGAGACGGCTTGCCGGAACGTCCAGGAAAGAAATGGGAGTTCCCCTGCGATGCCCCGCGCCAAGGGCCGGACCTCCCTCTTGCTCGGGTGCGCCGTCTGACAGTCCCCTGGCCCGTCCCCGATCCCCCGCTCTGAGCCGCTTGCCTACTTCACGGTCACGGTGCCCTTCATGCCGCCCTCGTAGTGGCCGGGCATGTGGCAGGCCATCTCGAACACCCCGGTCTTGGTGGGGGTAAAGGTCAGGGTGGCCTGGGCGCCGGGGGCCAGCACCACCTCAAAGAAGGTGCCGCCCACGGCCTTGCCATTTTGGATCAGACGCAGGTTCTTGGCCCCTTGCCACAGCGTGTGCGTTTTCATGTAGGCGTCCCAGGCGGCTTCGGTGGTGGGGGCCACCCGGGGCTTGGCGTAGATCTGCAGTTCGTGGGGCACCTTGCCCGTATTGCTCAGGCGCAGGGTCACGGGCTGGCCCGCTTTCAGGGTCAGGGCCGCGGGCGTGAACTTCAGGTCGGACATCGTGAGGTTCAGGCTGGCGGCCTGCACGGTGCCCAGGGTGCTCAGGAGGGTCAGCGTCAGCGGAACTGTTTTCATGGGGGGCTCCTTCGGGCAGCCGGGGGGGGGCCCGGCGCGCGGCTTCAGGCATACCGGGCGCAGCTCAGGGCCAGATGAAACAGGGAGGCACCGCGGCGCATGTTCTCTGGGCGGCCGGGTTTCATCTGGGCATCAGGCGCGGCGACCAGCATGCACCCATGAGCGACCTTCCCTCGTTCGCGCTGGTGGGCGACGACGCGCTGGCCCCGGGCGCCCCGGGCTTGGCGCCCACCTGGAGCAGCAGCGACAAGGATTTCGTGACCACCAGCCTGGGGCAGGCGCGGGTGTGGGTCACCCTGGGCCACGGCGTGCTGAACGAGGTCTACTGGCCCTCGACCGGCGAGCCGCAACTGCGCGACCTCACCTTCTATCTGGTGGGCGAGGGCGGCTGGGTGGACCTGAAGCGCACCGCCCACTACACCCTCAGTGTTCCCGCCCCGTTTCTGCCGCTCCCCACCGTGGTCCACACGGGCGCGGACTACCAGCTGACCCTGGAGGTCGTGCCCGATCCGCTGCGCGACGTGCTGCTGGTGCGCTACGAACTGCAGGGGCCCTACACCCTGGCGGTGGTGGCCGCGCCCCACCTGAATGGCGACGGGCACGACAACGTGGCCTGGGTGGACGGCGCGTGCTTTGCCCACTGTCACCGCCGGGTGCTGTGTCTGACCGCCGACAGCCCGCTGCGTCAGGCCTCGGCGGGCATCGTGGGGGTGTCGGACGGCTGGCAGGACCTGCAGGCCCACGGCCGCCTGACCTGGGCGTACACCAAGGCCGGGCCGGGCAACGTGGCCCTGAGCCTGGCGCTGGCGCGGCCCCAGGGCGTGCTGGCGCTGGGGTTTTCCAACACGGCGCGCGGCGCCTACACCCTGGCGCGCGCCAGCCTCGCCGAGGGCGCAGACGCGGCGCGCGGCGCGTTTTTGCACGGCTGGTCGCAGTGGGCCCGGCATCTGCCCTTTCCGGCGCCCGACCCCGAACTGGGCGCGCTGGCGCAGTTCAGCGCCGCGGTGCTCAAGATGCACGAGGACACCACCTATCCCGGCGCGGTGGTCGCCAGCCTGAGCACCCCCTGGGGCGAGGCCACCGACACGCTGGGCGGCTACCACCTTGTCTGGCCGCGCGACGCCACGCTGGCGGCCTTTGCGCTGCTGGCCGCCGGCCAGCTGGACGACGCCCGGCGCATCCTGGCGCGCTTTGTGGCCACGCAGGAGGAAGACGGCCACTGGGCGCAGAACAGCTATCCCAGCGGCGATCCGTTCTGGACCGGGCTGCAGCTGGACGAAACGGCCTTTCCAGTGCTGCTGGCCGCCAAGCTGCGCGAACTGGGCGACCCCGAACCGGCGGGGGTCCCCGAGATGGTGCGCCGCGCCCTGGGGTTTGTGGCGCGCACCGGCCCCACCAGCGACCAGGACCGCTGGGAGGAAAACCCCGGCGTGAATCCGTTTACGGTGGCGGTGGCCATTGCGGCGCTGGTGGCGGGCGCGCCGTGGCTGGCGCCCGACCAGCAGGACGAGGCCCTGCGGTTGGCCGACGAATGGAATGAGCGCCTGGAGGGCTGGTGCTACGTGGAAGACACGCCGCTGGCCCGCGAACATGGGGTGCGCGGCTACTACGTGCGCCTGGCGCCCCCGCAAAAGGACGGTGGCCTGGGCGGCGAGGTGCTGCTGCGCAACCGCCTGGGCGAGACGCTGCTGGCCTCGGCGCTGGTGAGCCTGGATTTCTCGTACCTGACGCGCCTGGGCCTGCGCCACGTCACCGATCCCCGGGTGCAGGACACGCTGCGGGTGGTGGACCGGGTGCTGCGGGTGAGCACGCCCAGCGGCGACCTGTACCGCCGCTACAACCACGACGGCTACGGCGAGCACGATGACGGGCGGCCCTTTGACGGCAACGGCACCGGGCGCCTGTGGCCGCTGCTGGCCGGCGAGCGCGGGCACCTGGCCCTGCAGGCGGGCGAGGACGCCTTGCCCTACCTGCGCGCGATGGCCCACTGCGCCAGCGACGGCGGCCTGCTGCCCGAACAGGTCTGGGACGGCCCGGCGCTGCCGGAGCGGGGCCTGTTTCCCGGGCGGCCCTCGGGGAGCGCCATGCCGCTGGTCTGGAGCCACGCCGAGTTTCTGAAGCTGCTGCTGGCCCGCGAGTCGGGGCGGCCCTTTGAGTTGCTGCGCGCCGTCGAGGACCGCTACGCCCACGCCCGGCCAGCCCCCGAATGGCGCTGGCGCAACGAAACGCCCGTCGCCGCGCTGCCCCCGGGCCGGGACCTGCGCCTGGAAAGCCCGGTGCCCTTTACCCTGCACTACGGCTGGGACGGCTGGCAGGACGTGCAGGAGGCAGCGGCCCAGCCCGGCCCCTTTGGGCTGTGGCAGGTGTGCCTGGGGGCCGAGGCGCTGGCGGCGCACGACACCCTGCACTTTACCCGCCGCTTCGAGACCGGCTGGGAAGGCCAGGACCACCGCGTGGCGCTGCAGCACGCGCCGGCCCAGGCCCTGACCCCCACATGACCCACCCCGAAAGCCTGCGGCTGTGGCTTGCGGCGCTGAACCCGGCGCTGCTGAACGGCGCCACCTTCGGCCTGCTGGCCCTGGAAGGCGCGGGCGTGCCCGGGGTGCCCGGCGTGGTGCCCATGCTGGCGCAGGCGGCGGCCATTGACGCGGGCCACGCCACGCTGGGCGGCGCACTGCTGTGGGGCACGCTGGGCAACTGGCTGGGCAGCCTGCTGGGCTACCACGCGGCCCGGCGCTGGCGGGCGTGGCTGGGCCCCCGGCTGGCGCAGCGCCACACCGAGCGGGCCGAGCGCCTGCTGGCCCGGGGCGGCGCGGGCCTGATCATCCTGAGCCGCACCATCGGCAGCCTGCGCACGCCGGTCACGCTGGTGGCGGGCGCGGCCCCCTATCCCTTTGGCCCTTACCTGCGCCTGAGCCTGCTGGGCGCCGCCCTGCATGTGGGTGTGTGGCAGACCCTGCTCTGGAAAGGCGGCCCGGCCCTGCTGCCGCTGCTGGACCGCTGGGGCCACGCGGGCCTGCTGGCGGCGGCCGGCGGCGCGCTGCTGTGGGCCCTGGGCCGCTGGGCCTGGACCCGCCGGAGCGCGCTGAAGGAGGGGTAGGAGCCTTCTGGGGCGAACGAGGGGCGTGCCCTGCACGGGCGCTGGCTGGAGGGTGGCGGCACCAGCAGCCTGACAGCAGTCTGCCATTCCATTGAGGGGAGGGAAGCACCCTCCTTCACGTCGCGCCAAATGCTGTTGTGGCGGACAGTCACTTCGTTCGCCCCAGTTGACCTGAATGGTTCACCTGCAGGTCATGTGGTTCCCACTCTCGGTTGCCCCAGCTAACCCTGGGCCACGCCCCCGGGCCCAGGGGGTGGCGCCCCGGGGTCGGCTGGGCCTGGGGGCCCTTCTTCCCTTCGCCCGGCCGCTGGCTGCGCCCGGTACGACGGGCTGCGGTAGTAATAGGCGTCCAGCAGGGACTTCAGGGCGGCCACGGTGGGCACCGCCACCACCGCGCCCATCAGGCCAAACAGTTCCACCCCGAACAGAATGGACAGCAGCACCGCCAGCGACGACAGGTGCGTGTTCTGGCTCACCACGCGCGGGGCGATCACATGGCCCTCTAATTGGTTGGCGCCCACGAACAGCGCGGCCACCGCCGCCACCTTCAGCAGGCCAAACGGCAGGGCCAGCAGCAGCGCGGGAATCACCGACAGAATGACCCCCAGGTACGGCACGATGTTCAGCAGCGCCGCCAGAAAGCCAATCGCCAGCGCCGAGGGCAGGCCCAGCAGGCTCAGGCCCACGCCGATTATCACGCCCATGATCACCGCCACGGTCAGCTGGCCGCGAAAGTAACCGCCCACCGCCCTGGACACATGCTCGCTGATGTCCTGCGCCAGCGGCTGAAAACGCACCGGCAGCAGGCGCAGCAGAAACGGGCCCATGCTGGGGTAAATCGCCATCATGTACACGCTGATAATCAGGGTCACAAAGGCGCGGCCTATCCAGCCAGCGGCGCCCACCACCCCGCTCACCAGCGCCCCCTTGGGCGACAGCAGCGCGCCCAGCTCGGCACTCAGCTGGTTGGGCAGGGTCTGAATCCAGCTGTCCAGCTGGGCCTGGGCCCCGCGCAGGACCGGGAAGCGCTGCACAAGGCCGTGGGCGATGGTTTCCAGGTTGCCGGTCAGGGTGGGCAGCTGGCGGCCCAGCAGCTGCACCTCTTTGAGCACCGTGCCCATCAGGGGCAGCACGCCTGACAGCACGGCCAGCAGCGTCGCCACCAGCAGCGCAATCCCCACCGGGCGCGGCACGCGGCGCGCTTCCAGGCGCACCAGCAGGGGGTTGGCCAGGTGGGCGATCAGGTAGGCCACCGCCACGCTCAGCACCAGCGGGTGCAGGTGCACCAGCAGCCGCCATACCACCCAGAGCGCCAGCAGATACACCAGCACCTGCAGCCAGGGCCAGCGCCACACCCGCCGCACGGTGCTGGGCGGGGCCGGGGGTGGGTTGGGTGAAACCGTCATGCTTTCTTGCCTCCTGACGGGAGCGGCGCCCAGCGGGCCATTGTGCTGTGCTTGGCCTGCGCAGCTGCGTTGGCAAGGCCGCAGCCGCCAGGGTCCGGCTTACTTGAAGTCGATCAGGGGCAGCAGTTTCTGGACGTTGTTCTGGCCCAGGCCCTTCACCTTGACGATCAGCGCCTTGGCATCCCTGTAGGGGCGGTTCTTGATGATCTCGGCGGCCACCTTGGTGCCCACGCCCGGCAGGGTCATGAGGGTCTTGGTGCTGGCGCTGTTGATGTGGACCGCCGTGCGGGTGAGTGTGACGGGCGCGGCGGGTTTGGCCGCCGCTGTGGTCGCCGCAGGTTTGGCGGCGGGCATGGTCTGCGCCGAAGCCAGCGTGGGCAGAAGCAGGGCGGCGGCAACGGCGAAAACGTGGGTCTTGTTCATGGAAGTCCTCCGGGGCGCACTCTAGAAAGGTGAGCTAAGGCTCGAATGAAACCCGGGGAGGGGCAGCGAGGACGGCGTGTGAACAGGGAAGTCCTGCCCATCTCTGGCTCTCTGGAAAGGGCACAAGCAGGCAAGACGGGCGCTGGCAGCGGAACACACAGCCGCCCTGCGGCTTTCCCACCACGGCTCTGCGTTCTGCGTACTGGGCCGCCAGAAAGGACAACAACACCAAAGGGGCGGCGGGGCCACGTTCTGGCTCCGGGGTGGGATTGGACAGCCCGGCGAACAAGGCCAGCACCTGTCACCTGCCTGGGCGCGGCGTTCTGTCTTCCAACTGCCATGAAGGCCGAATCCAACGAGCGGTGAAACCCCGCCAGCAAGACTTAGGCGCATTTGAGCAACCCACAGAGAGCGGCCCGCCGAACACGCTGTTTTTCTACCTCTCCCCTGGCGGGGAACTCGCAGGGCAGCGATGCCAGGAGCATGAGCGTGCGCTGCGTCCCAGACAACCTTCTCCGCATGATCTACCCGCCTCGCTTGACCGCTCTCCGCACCCGTGCTGGACATGGAGAACCACCCGGCTCAGTCGTCGCCTGCGCGGACCTCCTGCACAATCTCGTCGGGGGTCAGGGCCAGCAGCCCTGGGTCGTGCATCATGCCGCGTTCGGCGCGCAGTTCCTGCAGCACGGCGTCCAGCTTGGCATGCAGCTCACGGGTATCCTCGTTCTGGGCGTTCTGAATCAGGAAGACCATCAGGAAGGTCACGATGGTGGTGCCGGTGTTGATGACCAGTTGCCACGCATCTGAAAAGTGAAAGAGCGGGCCAGTGACCAGCCACAGCATCAGGCTCAGGCAGGCCAGGCAGAAGGCCACGGCGGTGCCACTGAAGTCGGCCATGCGCCGGGACAGCCGCTGAAAGGTGGCTTCCAGCCGGCGCGAACGCGGACGGGCCCGGCGGGCCGAGAGGGTGAACATGGGCGACCACCTCCTGAAGCAGAGAAAGACGCAGCGAAGCGGAGCAGCGTTGGATTGGGGAAACCGGCTGTTCCCGCCGCGAGAGAGCCCCGGGTGGGCGAGGCCAGTGGCGCCCACCCACGCCCTCTGTTTCCCTGCAGCCGCCTGAAGCCAGCACAGGCCATCAGCGGCCCGCCCAAGCCTGCGGCGGCGGGGTCAACGGCAGATGAAAGGCGGGCCCCCACCTTCTGGGCCCGCCCACTGACCCTCCCGCCGTTTACAGCCCCGGAATGGGGGCGGCGATGTCCCTGATGGGCTGCCCGGCCGCCGCCGAACCCTGGCTCAGGGCGCCTGTGGCACTTTCCAGGGCGCGCACATCGGCCTCAGAGAACTGGCCCTGCTTGAAGCGGTTGCCCACCTCGCCAAACGCCCCCTGCACCTTCGCCAGTTCGCCGTCCAGCTTTTGCAGCAGCGGATCGGGGCTGTTGTGGGCCACTTTCCCCGCCACATTCACCTCGTGGGCGGCAAACAGCAGGGCCAGGCCGCCCTTGGCCAGTGCGCCCATACGTCCAGAGGCGCCGCTGGCGAACTTGCCGGCCGTGTAGGGCGCCAGCACCCAGTGGTGGAAGGCGTAGTAGGCCACGCCCAGGTGCGCCACGAACCGGGTCTTGTCCAGCAGCGCGTGCGAGGTACTGAGCGGCCCCGCCGCCAGCGCGACAGAAGCGAGAAGCAGCAGCGGACGTGACATTTTGCTCATGCGCCCAGCCTCCGCTGCGCAGATCAAGCGGGCATGAAATCGGTGGGGCCGCGTGCTGGGCCCCACGGCACCGGGGGCCAGACCCGCCAGGGCCAGCGCCGCCCCGGACTGGTCCCGTGGGCGGCGCTGGCCTTGGCAGGTCTGGCGGCGCCCGCTAGGCCTTGGCACCCGCCACGCGCCCGCTGCGCTCCAGCTTGTTCCAGCCGCGCGGCTTGCCCTTCAGGGCGGCCAGGGTCGCGCGCACGGCCACGTACGACAGCAATTGGCGGTAGACGATGCGCTGCGGCAACAACAGCGGCAGCAGCCGCCAGTCCTCGCCGGGTTCCAGCACAAAGGCCAGGGCGGCGGCGCACAGGTCAATCAGAAGAAACAGCCCGGTGAACAGCAGCACGGGGCCCGTGGGCGAGAACCCGCCGTCCGGGTGGGAGGGCCACTGCAGCAGGGCCCAGGCCAGCGACACCACAAAGCTCAGGTCCAGCAGCGCGCCCACCAGGGGAAACAGCACCTGGAACAGCACCACGTTGGGCAGCGTAAAAAGCCCCAGGCCGCGCGCGCGGCTGCGCAGGGCCCCGCGCTGTTTCCAGGTGGCCTGCAGGGTGCCGAACATCCAGCGGTCGCGCTGCTTGACAAAGGCGCGCAGGGTTTCGGGGGCCTCGGTGCGGGCCACGGCGCCGCTCTCGTAGGTCACGCGGTAGCCCGCCCGCAGGGCGCGCATGGTCAGGTCGGCGTCCTCGGCCAGGGTGTCGTGGTGAAAGCCGCCCAGGCGCAGCAGCGGCGCGCGCCGCCACGCCCCAATGGCGCCGGGCACCACGCTGATGGCATTGAACTGGGCCAGGGCCCGCCGCTCCACATTCTGCGCGGTGATGTATTCCAGCGCCTGCCAGCGCGTGAGCAGGTTCACGCGGTTGCCCACCTTGGCGTTGCCCGCCACCGCCACCACCCGGGGGTCGGCAAAGTGGCGCCGCAGCAGGCGCGCGGCTTCGGGGTTCACCTGGGTATCGGCGTCCAGAAACAGCGCCACTTCGCTGTCCACCTGCGCCAGGGCGTGGTTCAGGGCATGGGCCTTGCCGCCGTTGGGAATGCGCTCAATGGTCACCCGGGGATGGGTGCCGTAGGCAGCGCGCGCCACCTCGGCGGTGCCGTCGGTGCTGCCGTCGTCCACCACGTACACCCGCAGGTCCGGCAGGTCCGAGGCCAGCAGCGAGGCGATAGTGGCCCCAATCACCCGCGCCTCGTTGTAGGCGGGCACAATCACGGTCATGTCCGGCAGGGCGGCGTCCGGGCTCGGGGCGGGCGCCGCGCGCCGCGTGGCCACCTCGCGCAGCGCCAGGGCCAGGAC
This sequence comes from Deinococcus multiflagellatus, assembly GCF_020166415.1. Classification (NCBI taxonomy): domain Bacteria; kingdom Thermotogati; phylum Deinococcota; class Deinococci; order Deinococcales; family Deinococcaceae; genus Deinococcus; species Deinococcus multiflagellatus. Next base: position 163,989 of record NZ_JAIQXV010000001.1, on the reverse strand, counting down.
GACCAGCAGGCGCAGCACACTGAGGGTCACGCCCACCTTGAACAGCCCGTCCAGAAGGCGGCCCAGCCAGCCCAGCGCCGTGAAATTGGCCCCCAGCAGCCGCGCCAGCCAGCGCTGCCCGGCCGAGACCGGCGGATTGGCCTGCGCGCGGGGAATGCCCGCCAGTTCCGACACGGTGGTCAGTTCGTAGCCCCGGTGCCGCAGCGCCGCGATCAGGGCGGGCAGGGCCTGCACGGTCTGGGCGCGGTTGCCCCCGCCGTCGTGCAGCAAGACCACCTGTCCGTTGCCCGCCGCAAGCTGGGCCAGGGTCTGCTGCACGATCTGGTCGGCCCCGGGCCGCCGCCAGTCGCCGGGGTCAATGCCCATGCCGCTGATGTAGTACCCCAGGCGGCTGGCCCCCTCCACAATGCCCGCCTGATCGGGGGTTTCGGGCTCCACATCCTCGGCAAAGGGCGGACGGAAAAGCAGGGTGCGCACGCCGGTTTCGCCCTCGATCAGCCGCTGGGTGGCGTTGAGTTCCAGGGCAAACTGGTGGCGCGAGACCAGGCTCAGGTCCGGGTGGGTGAAGGTGTGGCTGCCCAGCTGGTGGCCCTCGTTCACCATGCGCCGCAGCAGTTCGGGGTGCGCCTCGCCGTGCAGCCCCACCACGAAGAAGGTGGCCGGGGCGCGGGCGCGTTTCAGAATGTCCAGAATCTGCGGGGTATACAGCGGGTCCGGGCCGTCGTCGAAGGTTAGGGCCACCTGGCGCGGATTGCGCCCGCCCCAGCGCTGAATGACGTACGGCGTGGCAAAGGTGGTCAGGTGCTCGGCGGTCACGAGGTGCGTGGCCGGGTCCAGGGTCAGCTGGCGCGCGCCGGGGTGCGGGTGGCCGCTGACCCGCAGCAGTTCGCCGCTGCCCTGGTAATCAATGTCGTAACCCGCCTGCAGCGGCGACAGGGCGCGCGCCACCTGCGCCGGGGCGCTGCGCAGCGCGGTCCACACCCCCGGGTCCTCGGTGCCCAGGCGCCACATTGCCACGCGGCGCACCCCCAGCGCGCGCAGGGCCTGCGCGGCGTCAAAGGTGCTGGCGGCGTCCAGATACCAGACGCGGTGGGGCCGCCCGGCCTCGTCGGCGTAGGCAAAGGTGGGGTTCAGGGCGCGGCGGTCCAGGTGTGGCGTTTCCTGGGCGCCCTGGGCCAGCGACAGGGCGTCCTGAAACGACAGTTCGCTGGCCGTGCCCGCGCCCCAGTCGTAACCGTAGCTGCCCAGCGCCACGCTCAGGCGGCTGGCCGGAATCTCGCGCAGGCGCTGCGCCACCCGGCGCTGCACCCAGCCCTGCGAGGCGATGGGCCCGGCCTCCGAACGGTCCTCGTGCTCGTCGTAGGCCATTAACAGCACGCTGTCGGCCCGCTGGCCCAGGGCGCGGTAATCAAAGGCCGGGTCGTCCAGCGGCGCGTCCACCGTCAGGGTCTTGCCCGCGCGGTGCAGGGCCGCGCCCAGTTCGCCCACAAAGGCCACGTAGGCCGGCTGGGCACTGCCCGGCAGGTTCTCGAAATCCAGATTCAGGCCCGCAAAATGGTTGGCCACCACGCCCGCGCGCAGGCGCTCGACCAGGGCGGCGCGCGGGCCCGGGGCACGCAGCACCGCCGCCACCCGCGCCGAGGCCCAGTCCTGACGCTGCGCATCGTAGTTGTTGACCAGCGGCGTGATGGGCAGCCCTGGCCGGTGCCGGGCCACGTAGGCCAGCATGCCCGCGTTCTTGCCCGGCGATTCCGGCACCAGCGTCCCGCCCGCGCCCAGGTGCCACCATTCGGGCGCCAGCACGTCGAGCGCGCCCAGGTTGTGTTTCAGGGACGACAGGCTGTTGTCGTCCCAGGCCACGAAAAAGCCCGTGACCTGCAGCGGGGCGGCCTGACCGGGCCCGCCCCCACTCCAGCCGGCCTCCGGGCCCTCCTGAGAGCGCGAAGTCTGCAGCGCGCGCAGTTCGCGGGCGTGGTGCCCCAGGTGCAGGGCCGGCAGGGCGTCGGGCTGCCACAGCCCCAGCAGGGTCACGCCCGCCGAGCACAGCAGCGTGGCCCCCAGAATGGCGGCCAGCCCATTGATGCCCCGGCGGCGGCGCCCGGCCGGGTCAAAGAACACGGGGGCGGCCTGCGGCGGGCAGGTGCTGGCCGCCGCCTGCTCTGGGGCGGCCCGGACAGCGGGTTCACCCCCCGCGCGTTCAGGGGTGGGACCAGAGGTGGGTTCAGGCATGCGGCCACGCTAGGCGGCCCAGTTAACGCCCAGCTCAAACCCGGGGTCAGCCAGCAGTCCGTCCCTGGCCGGGCAGCGCGCACGGGACAGGTGCTGGGCGCTGAGAGGAAGCCTCAAGCCTTCCCGGTGCCGTTCAGACCGGAGGAACCCCACAGCGCGCGGCCTCCTGGGCTGGGGGCGAGCTTTCCCCTCTGTCGTCCCCGCTCCGCCCCTTACGCCGTTCCGACGGGTCCCCCGGGCGGCAGCCACACGGTGGCCTGCGCGCCGCCGCCGGGGGCCGGGCCCAGCGTCAGGGTGCCGCCGTGGACCTCCACCACCCGCCGCACCACCGCCAAGCCCAGGCCAAATCCCTCGGTGTCGGTCTGGCCGCGCACAAAGGCGTCGGTGAGGGTGCCAGCGGGAAAGCCGGGGCCAGTGTCCTGCACGGTCAGGCGGGCGCCGCCGGCCTCTGGGCCCACCACGACCTGCACCCGCCCGCCCGGAGGCGTGAACTTGATCGCGTTGCCGATCAGATTTTCCAGCAGGCCGCCCAGCAGGCCGGGATCGCCGCGCAGGGGCGCGCTGTCGCCGTCCAGCCACAGGTCCAGGGCGCGGCGCGAGGCCAGGGGCTGCAGCAGGTCCACCGCCTCGCCGGCCAGGGTCAGCAGGTCCAGGTCCGGCCACGCCGCGCCGCCGGGCAGGGCGTTGGCCCGCGTGAGGTTCATCAGGTTGCCGGTCAGGCCCCGCAGGCGGCTGGCGGTGCGCTCGGTGCGCACCAGGGCGGCGTGCAGGTCCTCAGGCGAACGCGGGCGGCTCAGGGTGTGCTGCACGTCGGCCAGAATCGCCGTGACCGGGGTGCGCAGTTCGTGTGAGGCGCTGGCCAGAAACAGGGTTTCGTGCGCCCGCTCGGCGCGCAGGGCCTGCAGGCTGCGGTCCAGGGCGCGGGCCAGGGCGCCCACCTCGCCGGGCTCGGCCAGGGCGGGCAGCGGCTCGGCCGATTCCAGGGTCTGCACCCGCGCGGCCAGGGCCTCCAGGGGGCGCAGGGCCCGGCGCACCGCCCGCGCCACCACCAGGCCCAGCAGCACGCTCAGGCCCAGCAGGGTCAGCAGGGCCGCCAGGGTGTAGCGGCGCAGCAGGTGTTTCAGCGGCGCCAGGTTGCGCCCCACCTGCACCGTCACCTCGCCTGCCCGGCGCGAGGTCACCAGAAAGTTGCCGCTCTGGCGCGTGGCGCGCACTTCCTGGTCGTTCAGGAAGGTGGGGTCCAGGGTATCGGGCGCGGCGGCGCCGCCCAGAAAACGCAGCGCGGCGCCCTGGTACACGCGCGCCGCCGCCGCCTGCCCCTGCTCTTCGAGCAGTTCGGTGGCGGCCAAGCGCAGCTGGGCGGGCGTGCCGGCCGACACCGCCAGCAGCGCCTCGGCCTGGGCCTCGATCTGCCGCACGACGCTGGCGCGCTCCAGGCGCCACAGCAGAAAGCCCGCCACGCCGGCAAAGGCCAGCAGGGAGAGCAGCAGCACGCTGAAGGTCAGCAGGGTCAGGCGGGCGCGCAGGGTCAGGGCGTCACTCCTGGTCGGGAAAGCTGTAGCCCAGGCCGCGCGTGGTGACCACGACCTCGTCGCCCAGCTTGCGCCGCAGGTTGCGCACGTAGGTGTCCACCACGTTGGACTCGGCGTCAAAGCGGCCGTCCCACACCCGGTCAATGAGTTCCTCGCGGGTAAAGATGCGCCCGGGATGCGAGGCCAGCACCTCCAGCAGCGAGAACTCCTTGGCGGTCAGCGCCACGCGCGCGCCCGCGCGGAACACGGCGCGTCCGGTCCAGTCCAGCTTCAGGTCGCGCCAGGTGCGGGTGCTCTGCACCTCGGCGCGGCCCCGGCGCACCAGGGCGCGCAGCCGCGCCTGCACCTCGCCCAGGTGAAAGGGTTTGACCAGATAGTCGTCGCCGCCGCTGTCCAGCCCGGTGATGCGGTCTTCCACCGCGTCGCGCGCCGTGAGAAACAGCACCGGCGCCGCGCAGCCCTCGTCCCGCAACGTGCGCACCAGGTCAAAGCCCGCCTGGGTGCCCTCGGGCAGGCCCACATCCACCATCAGGGCGTCGAAGGGAAAACTCACGGCCAGTTCGTGGGCTTCACGGGCGCACCCCGCCTCGTCCACCGCGTAGCCCGCCTCGCGCAGGCTGGCCGCCAGCGGGTGGCGGATGCCCACCTCGTCTTCCACGATCAGAAACCGCATAGGGGCAGCTTACCCGGCGCGGTTAACAGCCATATGGAAGGGCGGGGCCGGGCAGGCCCACGCGGCGCCTTACTGCACCGCCCGCGCCGGCTGCAGCACCTGCAGGCGGGCCTGGGTGCCTTCTGGGCGCACCTCGTCGCTGGGGCGGTGCACCAGCAGGTCCTGGGCGTGGCCGGCCAGCCGCACAGTGTAGGTCACGTCGTGGCCCTTGAATTCCCGCGCCACGATGGTCACTTCGGGGGCGGCGGGGTCGTCGGTAAAGCCCAGGTGTTCGGGGCGCACACTCACCATCACCGGGCCGCTGGCGGCTTCGCGCAGGGGCACCACGCCCAGCGCCGTGCGGGCCATGTGGCGGTCGGCGGTGCCCGAGAGCAGGTTGCTGCGCCCCAGGAAGTTCGCCACAAACGCGGTGCGCGGCTGCGCGTAGACCTCGTGCGGGGGGCCCACCTGCTCAACGTGGCCGCCGCGCATCAGGACCAGCCGGTCACTGAAGGCCAGGGCCTCTTCCTGGTCGTGGGTGACCAGCACCGCCGTGGTGCCGCTCTGGTGCAGGATGGCGCGCACCTCCTGGCGGGTGCTGTGGCGCAGCTGCGCGTCCAGGTTGGAAAAGGGTTCGTCCAGCAGCAGCACACTGGGGCGCGGAGCCAGGGCGCGCGCCAGCGCCACCCGCTGCTGCTGCCCGCCTGAGAGCTGATCGGGGCGCCGGGACTCAAAGACGGTCAGCCCCACCAGGGCCAGGGTCTCGCGGGCCCGGGGCAGGCGCGCGGCGCGCGGCAGGTGGCGCAGGCCGAAGAGCACGTTGCCCAGCACGGTCAGGTGCGGAAACAGCGCGTAGTCCTGAAACACCAGCCCCACGCCCCGGCGCTCGGGCGGGGCAAAGGGGGCGGTGACATCGCGCCCGGCAATGCGCACGGTGCCCGCATCGGGGCGCTCCAGGCCCGCAATCAGGCGCAGGGTGGTGGTCTTGCCGCAGCCCGAGGGCCCCAGCAGGGTCAGCAGTTCACCGCTTTGAACGCTGAGGTTCAGGCCGTCCACCACCGGGGGCAGGCCGGGGGCATAGCGTTTGGTCAGCCCCTCCAGTTCCAGAATGGGCGAGGTCATGGTCGGTCCTTTCGGCGCCGCTCACGGGGGCGCTCGCGGCGCAGGATCAGCAGGGTCAGGCCCGCGCCGCTGACCGCCAGGGCCAGGGCGTAGGGGGCGGCGGCGGCGTACTGCGCTTCTTCGGTGTAGGTCCAGACGTTGCGGGCCAGGGTTTCAAAGCCGGTGGGCGCCAGCAGCAGGGTCAGCGGCAATTCCTTGAGCACGCTCAGGAACACGAAGGCCGCACTCACCAGCAGCCCCGGGCGCAGCAGCGGCAGAGTCACCCGGCGCAGGGCACCTACGCCGCTCTGGCCCAGCACCCGCGCGGCTTCTTCCAGGCGGGGCGTGGCGCGGGTGAGCCCCGTGCGGATGGGCCCCACCGCTTCGGCCACAAAGTGCAGGGTGTAGGCGGCGATCAGCAGCGGAAAGGTCTGGTACAGGGGCGGCGCCAGCCGCAGGGTAAAGAAGATCAGGGCCAGGGCAAAGGCCAGCGGCGGGGTGGCGTAGCCCAGGTAGGCCGCCCGCTCGGTGATGCGGGCCAGCCGCCCCTGCGCCCGGCTGCCAATGTAGGCCAGCGGAAACGCCAGGGCGGTGGTGGTCAGGGCCGCCAGCGCGGCGGCGCCCAGAGCCCCCTGCAGGGCTTCTTGCAACCCGGCCCAGGCGTAGGGGTTTGTCTCCAGGCGCAACCAGTGCAGCACGGTGCCCAGCGGCACCACCAGCGTGGCCCCGGCCAGCGCCGCCAGAAAGGCCCAGGCCAGCGGCGCGGCGCGGCCCAGCGAGACCCGGCGCGGCTGGCGGGCGCCCCCCGGCGACACGCGCGACAGGTGCAGGCCCCGCACCAGCCGGGCTTCCAGCCACAGCACCGCGCCCGTCACCAGCAGCAGGCCCAGGGCCAGCCACGCCGAATACACCCGGTCGTAGGCCGCTGTGTACTGCTGGTAAATGGCGGCGCTGAAGGTGGGGTAGCGCATCAGGCTCACCACGCTGAAGTCGCCCAGCACATGCAGGGCGATCAGCAGGGCCCCGGACAGCCACGCCGGGCGCAGGTGGGGCAGCGTGACAGCCAGGAAGGTCTGGCGCCGGGTGCGGCCCAGCAGCCGGGCGGCGTCTTCCAGGGCGGGGTCCAGGCTGCGCAGCGCCGACTGCAGGTTCAGGAACAGGTACGGAAAGGTGAACAGGGTCAGCACGCCCAGCGCGCCCCAGAAGCCGGTGGGCCCAGGCCAGTTCAGGCCAGTCCAGGCCTGAATGGTGCCGCCGGGGCCGCTGGCCGCAATCAGGGCGTAGGCGCCCACGTAGCCGGGAATGGCCAGCGGCAGCACCCCCAGCAGCATGGGCAGCCAGCGCGGGCGCAGGGTGGTGCGGGCGGCCACAAACGCCAGCGGCAGGGCCACCAGCGTGGTGGTCAGCAGCGTGGCGGCCGTCAGCAACAGCGTGTTGCCCAGCAGTTCCAGATTGCGCGTCCGGAACACGATCTCGCGCAGTTCTGTCCCTTCGGCGCCAAACGCCCGCACCACCAGATACACCAGCGGCAAAAGCACGCCCAGCACCGTCAGCAGGGCGGGCAGCAGCAGGGGCAGGGGCGGGCGGCGGTGGGTCATGGGCAGCGCAGACAGCAAAGCAGGGCAGCCGGGTCACCATAGCAGACCGGAATAGTCAGCATTCGGGCCACGCGTCCCGGCCGGGCAAAAAAAGCCCCGGCCCAGGGTGCGGGCAGGGGCGGCAGTTTCGCCTGGGCTTACAGCAGGCCGGCGTCGCGCAGGAGCTTCTGGGCCTTTTCGATGTTCTTGGGGAGCACGGTGGGGTCAATGCGGGGGCTGCGCTTGACCACGTCGGCGTAGGGCAGCATGGTCGTGGGCTGCAGGATGTTGCCAATCACCGGGTACTCGAAGTTGACGCTGAGGAAGAAGGTCTGGGCGTCCTTGGCGACCAGGGCCTGCAGGAAGCGCAGGGCGGCGGCCTGGTTCTTGCTGGTCTTCAGGATGCCCGCACCCGTGGCGTTGCCCAGGTTGCCAATGTCGCCCGCCTTGAAGAAGTAGGTGTCAATGGGGTAGTTCAGGCGGTTGACGCGCTGGATGTAGTAGTGGTTGGTCAGCGCCACGTCGATCTCGCCGGCGCGCATGGCTTCGAGCATGCCCACGTTGCTGGTCTTGTAGTCCTTGGGCTGCAGGGCCTTCATGCCTTCAATCCAGGCCTTGGTGGTGGCCTCGCCGTACTTGGAAATCATGGCGGCCAGGAAGTCCTGAAAGCTGGGGTAAGACACCGTCCAGCCAATGCGCCCCTTGAGGCTGGTCATCTTGGGCAGGTCCAGAACAGAGTCGGGCAGAGATTCGGGCTTGATCTTGGCCGTGTTGTAGGCCAGGGTGCGGAAGCGCACGGTGGTGGGCAGCCACGCGCGGTTGTCGGGCAGGTAGTCGTCGCTGACGTTGCGGGTCAGCGCGGTGCCCAGCTTGGTAAAGCGGTTCTCGGAGGCCAGTTCGCCCAGCGCGCCTACCGAGTTGCCCCAGTACACGTCGGCAGGGCTGCGCGCGCCCTCTTCACGCAGGGCGGCGACCAGCTGGGCGTCGGTGCCGTAGCGCACGTTCACCTTGATACCGGTCTGGCGCTCGAACTGCTGCACCACGGGGTCCACGAAGGTCTTGGCGCGGCCCGAGTACACGGTCAGGGTGGTCTGGGCAAGGCTGGAGCCAGCGAGCAGCAGGGCGCCGAGGGTCAGGGCAGTTCGGGTCATGGCCGCAATCCTAAGTAAAACACTCGGGATAGTCAGGGATGAATGTCCCGCAAGTCACAGTGGTGGCCTGTGGTCGGGTGTTCTGCCCAGCTGGACACCACAGAACGGCTGGCCAAGGATTGGGGGAGGGAGAGGCAGATACGCCGCGCTGGCACGGCATCACCTTGTTTCAACCACCGTCAGCCCAGATCACCTGCCGCCGCCTCAGATGTGACACTTCTGTGACGGCCATCACCTACACTGGGCAGTACCAGCGCAACTGAATACAAAGGCGGGCCGGGTGAAGTCCGCTGCGCACGAAGTCGGAAGCGGTGCCCCCACTGCCTCCGGCCTCTTTTTGGGCCCGTGTGGCGTGCACTATGCTGCCCCCATGAGCCTGCCTTCTGCTGCTTCCCCCCGCACCGTGCTGGTGACTGGCGCCACTGGCGGCATCGGGCTGGTCACGGCCCGCGAACTGGCCCGTCAGGGCGAGCGCGTGCTGATCGTGGGCCGCGATCCCCAGAAAACAGGCCGTGTGGCCGGGGAGATCGGCGCGGCGGGCACCTTCCTGGCCGACCTCTCCGAGCTGGCGCAGGTGCAGCGGCTGGCGGCGCAGGTGCGCGAGCAGAACGGGCAGCTGGACGTGCTGATCAACAATGCCGGGGCTTTTTACCGCGAGCGGCAGGAAACGCGTGAGGGCATCGAGCGCACCTGGGCCCTGAACCACCTCTCCCCTTTCCTGCTCACCCGCGAGTTGCTGCCGCTGCTGCGCCAGTCGGCGGCGCCCCGGGTGATCACGGTGGCCAGCGCCGCGCACGCCATGGGCAGGCTGCGGTTGGACGACCCAGAATTTCGCCGGGGCTACGGGGGCTGGGCCGCCTACGCCCAGAGCAAGCTGGCCAACATCCTGTTCGCCCGTGAACTGGCGCGGCGTGAACGCGGCGTGCTGAGCAGCAGCCTGCACCCCGGCATGGTGGCCACCGGCTTTGCGCACAATAACGGCGGCTGGGTCAGCCGGTTGTACGGCATCGTGGACCGCTTTGCCCTGACGCCGGAACAGGGCGCGCAGACCACGCTGCACGTGGCCACCGCGCCGCTGACCGCCTCGGGCCGCTACTACAGCGAAAGCCGCGAAACGACGCCCGCCCCCCAGGCGCTGGATGACGGCGCGGCGCTGGCCCTGTGGCAGCTCAGTGAGGCGTACGTGGCGGACATAAAGCCGGCTGGGCGCTGAAAGAGCCCCCTGGCCGAGGGGCGAGGGGTGGACATGGGCCAGCGGAAGGGCTCTCCCCGCTCAGGCCTCGCGCACGAAGCCGCCGGCCACGAACTCCTGCACCAGGGCCTCTAATTCGTGCAGGGCGCCGTCATCGCGCAGGGCAAACTCGGCGGGGGTCAGGCCCTCGGCCAGGGCGCGCAGAAAGCCCAGGCCCGGCTGGCCGTGGCGGGTGCGGAAGGCCTGATGCACGTTGGTGATGGCGTTCAGGGCGTCTTTGCCCCGCAGGGTCAGCACGTAATGGTGGTGCGCCCAACCCGCCAGACTGCGCGGCAGAATCAGGGTCTGGGGCCGCAGCGGCGCTGGAAAGGCCCCCTCGTAGGGCAGCGTGGCAGGCATGGTCGCCATAATCTGCCCGCGCACATAAAAGATGGCCCCGCCCGGCCGGGCATGCAGCCCCGTGAAGTCCTCGGTCAGATTGAATTTCCAGGCGCGCGAGCCTATGCCGCTCAGGGCGTGGGTCAGCTGCGGGTCCATGGCGCAGGCGTCCAGCAGCGCCCCCTGCTCATACAGCCCCAGCAGTTCGCCCAGGGCCTGCTCGCCGGTCAGGCTGCCGGCCGCCGCAGTCACGGTGCGGCCCTCGTACAGCAGCACGTAGGCGCTGTGTTCTTCCAGGCTGGCGTGCAGGTAGCCGTACCACGCCTGATCATGCAGGTACTTTAAAAAGGCGTGCAGGTCGCAGAAACTGACGTGCAGCCCCGCGTGCGCGGGCACCGCCTGCGGCAGAAAACGGGCCAGAAACGGCGCGGCCCCCGGAAACATGGGGGTCAGGTCGGGGGCGGCCTCGCCCAGGTCGGGGCCCGGCTGCGGGTCAGTCATGGGCAGCTCCGGCGCGCAGGCTCACAGCGCCTCAGACAGAACTGCCGGGGCGCCGGGACCGGCAGTGGGGTTGTCCGCGTCAGCCTGTTCGGGCAGCAGGCGGGCGCCCTGGCGAAAGCGCTGGGCATTGAGCACATACCGCTGCGCGTTGCCGCCGCTGGGGGCGGGGCGCACCACACGGGCCGGCACGCCCACGGCCAGCATGCCGTCGGGCACATGCGCGCCTTCGGGCAGCACGGCCCCGGCGCCCAGCATCGCCCCGGCCCCCAGGCTGGAGCCGCTGAGCATCACGGCGCCCATGCCTACCAGACTGCCTGGGCCACAGGTGGCGCCGTGCACCACTGCGCGGTGGCCCACGGTCACGCCCTCCCTCAGCACGCAGGGCCAGCCCGCGTCGGTGTGCAGCACCGCGCCGTCTTGCACGTTGCTGCCCGGCCCCACGGTGATGGGTTCCAGGTCGCCGCGCAGCACCGCGCCGTACCAGATGCTGGCGTGCTCGGCCACCGTGACCTGACCGATCACGTCGGCACTGGGGGCAAGAAATGCAGTGGGATCAATCTGGGGGACGTGCCCGTCCAGGGCGTAGCGCGGCATGCCTTTTCCTCCGGAAAGCCACGGGCAGGGCCGCTGCGGTGCCCAGCCGGGCACCAGGACACGCGCCACACCCCGGGGCAGATGGTGAACTGCCGCCCAGGGTAGCACGGGCCAGCGCGCCCCCGCCGGGCCCGCTGGACAGGGGAAGTTGGCCCCTGCCCGCACGTCCCCAGCCGCCTCTGGCCGGGAGGGGCGGGCAGCGGTGAATGCCTCTTCCCCAGCCCAGCGGCCCACCCCCACCGGAGGCCCCCCACATCTGCGGCCCAGGCGGCCAGGGCGGCCCGGTACCATGCTGGGGATGACCGACGTTCCGCTTGCCGCCCCCAGCCTGGGCCGCCCCGTCTTTGAGCGGCAGGCCCCGCCCACCGTGCTGCACCACCCGGTGAGTTTCACCGGGCAGGCCGGCGAATACTTCCGCATCTGGATCGTGAATGTGGCGCTGACGCTGGTGACTTTTGGGCTGTACATGCCCTGGGCGCGGGTGCGCACCCGGCAGTATTTCTACGGCCACACCTGGGTGGACGGTCAGAACTTTGAGTACCGCGCCAATCCCTGGGCGCTGCTGCGCGGCTACCTGCTGATTGGCGGGCTGTCGGTGCTGTACGCGCTGGCGCTGCAGTCTCAGGACCTCAAGTACATTCTGCTGGGGGTGCTGCTGCTGCTGATCTACGCGGGCTTTTACCCCTGGCTGGTGCGGCAGTCGCTGCGCTTTCAGGCAGTCAACACCTTTCACCGGGGCCTGAATTTCTCGTTTCACGGCTCGGTGGGGCAGGCGTATGTGGCCTACGGCGCCGCCAATCTGGCCGCCAGCTTTACCTCGGGGCTGGCGCTGCCCTGGGCGTGGTTTATGCAGCGGCGCTACCAGCTGGATCACCTGGCCTACGGCACGGCCCGCACCCACTTCCGGGGCGATGTGGCGCCGTTTTACCTGATCGGCCTGACTGGGCTGGGGCTGGTGATCGGCGGCGGGGTGGCGCTGGGCCTGCTGCTGGTGCTGGTGGCGGGCGGCGCAGCGGCCCTGAGCGGCGGCGACTTCCTGGGCATGGACCCGGACAGCGACACCGTGGGCTGGGGCTTTCTGGCCGCGGGCGCGGCCGTCTACGTCGGGGTGCTGGCGCTGTACGCCCTGGCGTGGCAGTACGTGCGCGCGGCGGTCATGGCTTACGTGCTCAACCACGCTGAACTGGGCGGCGTGGTGCGCACCGGCGCCAGTTTCTCGCCGTGGCGGCTGGTGTGGATTGGGGTCACCAACAGCCTCGCGCAGCTGTTGACGCTGGGGCTGGCCACCCCGTGGGCGGCGGTGCGGCGCACCCGGTACATCATGGGCGGCATTCAGGTGCGCTCGCTGGTGCCGCTGGACACCTTCATGGGGCAGGCCACCACCGGCGAATCTGCGCTGGGCGAGGCCGCCAGTGAACTGCTGGATATTCAGGTGGGGTTCTGAGGATGAACCGTGCGCCGGCCAGCCCGTCAGACACGGTGGTGCAGGGCGTGTACTTCGATGGCCGCAGCAGCCGGCCCCACCCCGCCGAACTGACGCTGGGTGCCCAGGGCGCGGCACTGCGGGTGGTGGGCGGGGGCGTGGCGGCCAGCGCTGTGCACTGGCAGGCCGCGCAGGTCACCGTGGACCCCAGCATTCCCGGCGTGCGCCGCCGCCTGAAGTTTCCCGACGGCAGCCGCTTTGAAACGGATGACGACGCCGCGCTGCGCCGCTGGGAAGCGCAGAGCGGGCACAACCGCGTGCTGCGCGGCGTGCGGGGCCTGGAAGGCCGCTGGACCACGGCGCTGGGCGCGCTGGTGGTGGCGGGCGCGCTGGGCGCCGCTTTCGTGGTCTGGGGCATTCCGGCGCTGGCCACGCAGGCCGCGCTCGTAACCCCGCGCAGCGTCCTGGCCACCTTTGACCGCCAAACCATTGAGCTGCTGGACACCGAGGATTACATGGGGCCATCCAAGCTCAGCGCGGCGCGGCAGGCGCAGTTGCAGGCGGCGTTCGCCCCGGTGCGCGACTGGGCCGGGGGCGGGTACTCGTACCGGCTGCTGCTGCGCGACGGCAAACCCAGCAGTGACCTGGGGCTGGGCGCCAACGCTTTTGCGCTGCCGGGCGGCACCATTGTCATGACCGATCAGCTGGTGAAACTGGCGCGCAGTGACCGCGAACTCGTGGGGGTGCTGGCCCACGAAACCGCCCATGTGACGCGGCGGCACGGCGTGGCCACGGTGTATCAGGCGCTGGGGGTGTCGCTGGTGGTGACCCTGCTGACCGGCGATCTGGTCAGCGCGGGCACCTTCGCGGCGGCTGTGCCGGCCACGTTGCTGCGCAGCGGCTACTCCCGCGCCGCCGAGAGCGAGGCAGACCGTATCGCGGCGGGCTACCTGCTGCGGGTGTACGGAACCACGGTGCCCCTGCAGACCATGCTGGCTCAGCTAGAGAAAGAGGCCAGCAAGGACGGCGAGGACAGCGGAGGCTCGTGGCTGGACCTGCTCAGCTCGCACCCGGTCACCCGCGAGCGCATTGAGGACCTGCGGGCGTTGGAAGCGGTGAAACAGTAGCCCCGCGTCAGCGGGGGCAGGGCGTCGCTCTTATGGTCAGCCAGTCATGCGGAACTCAGGTGCGCCGAAGGCAAGGGGTGAGCGGACTCGCAGCGCTGCATTGCAGACTCGGAGAGCTCTGCAGGAGGGCGAAGACGGGAAACTACGGGACGACGGCGATGGAACGGCAGAGTTGCGCTCTTCCCACTCTGCTTTGCAATCAGAGGAGTCCCGTATCCGGCACTCAGGGCTGCAGAGCTGCCGGCCTTCCAGGCCACCCTGCACGTTAGGCCATGCGGGAGGGTGCCTCTTCCCGCCTCCATCAGCCTGAAATCTTTGTGCCCGCCTCCCTGGCCCTCTCCCCTGTTATGGCTCACAGCAAGCTGGGCAAGGGGCCTGCTTACGGCAAATGCTCTAGGCTGCGGGGCGTGAAGTTCACGGTTCTGTCCACCAGCCTGGACCCGGACAGCCGCAGCGCGTGGCTGTGCACCCTGGCCGCCCAGCAGTTGCGCGTGGAGGGCCACGAGGTCACCCACCTGGACCTGCGCCAGACCCCGCTGCCCCCCTTCGACAACGTGCAGGGGCCGGGCGGCTGCTACGAGCACCCCCACGCCGAGCTGTACCACCGCGCCATCCGCGAGGCCGACGGGCTGTTTCTGGGCGTGCCGGTGTACAACTGGGGCCTGGGCTCGGGGGCCAAGGCGCTGGTGGAACTGACCGGCAGCAGCGACGAGACGCGCGGCCTGCACGGCGCGTGGTTCGACCAGCCGGTGACGTTTCTGGTCTCCGGGGGGCTGGATCACGGCTACCTCAGCCACGGCGCCTTTGCCTTTGGCCTGATGGTGGATTTCCGCTGCGTGGTGAACCCGGACTTCGTGTATGCCACAGGCGCGCACTGGGCGGCGCCGGGCGTGCCGGGCGAGTGGCTGGCGGCGCGGCTGGCCCGCACGGTGACGCGCGGCGCCGACCTCGCCGGGCGCCTGCAGGGCCGTCCCTACCGCAGCGTGTGGGAGCTGTGACTTCTCCCAGCAGCCCGCGCGCGCCCCTGCTGCCCCCCACCGAAAAGCCGCGCGTGGTGGTGGAGCACCCCGATTTCTACGTGGTGCACAAGCCGGCGCTGTGGCTGACCCACCCCGTGCGCGCACGCGTGGACGTGCCCGACGTGCTGACCTATCTGCGCCGCCTGACCGGCGAGGACACCCTGGCGCCGCCGCACCGCCTGGACCGCGAAACCAGCGGCGCGCAACTGTTCTCGCGGGACCGCGAGGCGGCGCAGCGCTTCTTTACGCTGTTCAAAACGCATCTGGTGGGCAAAACCTACGTGGCCATCGTGCACGGCACCCCCGACTGGGAGCGGCGCACGCTGGACGCCCCGCTGGGCGACCTGGGCCTGGGCGGGGCCAACCGCATCGCTATCCGGCAGGCGGTGGTGCCGGATGGCCGCCCGGCCGTCACCGATTTCCGGGTGATGGCCCGCCGGGCGGGGCACACGCTGATAGAGGCCTATCCCCGCAGCGGACGCCTGCACCAGATTCGCGCGCACCTCAGCCACCTGGGCCTGCCAATGGTGGGCGACAAGATTTACGGCCGCGATCCCAGCGTGTTTCTGGCGTTCATGGAGGTGGGCCAGACCCCAGAACTCACCGCGCGGCTGGGTCTGCCCCGGCAGGCGCTGCACGCCGCGCGCATTGCCTTTCCCTGGAGTGGCACCCAGTTCAGCGCCGAGCTGCCGCTGGCCCCAGACCTGCAGGCCTACTGGGACGCGCTGCCGCAGGACTGAACATGGGGC
The DNA here is from genome assembly GCF_020166415.1 of Deinococcus multiflagellatus. Lineage (NCBI taxonomy): Bacteria > Thermotogati > Deinococcota > Deinococci > Deinococcales > Deinococcaceae > Deinococcus > Deinococcus multiflagellatus. The sequence goes on along the minus strand of NZ_JAIQXV010000001.1, from coordinate 148,764 downwards.
CTGCTTCCCCACGCGGAGGCTGTAGGCAGGAAACGCCAGACGGGCAAAGGCTCCACGCAACCAGTTCTGGGCACTTCCCCCAACCCTGCAAAATTTAGCCCCCAGCCCCGCGCGGCCACCCGTATACTCGCCGCACATGACTTCCACTCCTGCACGCGCGCCCGTGAGCCCGTGGGTGCTCTCGGCGTTCTGGTTCGGCACCGCCTTTCACTGGCTGGCGCTGCTGCTGATTCTCATGCCGGCCAACGTGCTGGAGTTCGTGGGCGAAGCCCGCAAAGGCTCGTACGTGGGGCTGCTCACCGTGATTGGCGCGGTAATGGCCCTGGTGATTCCGCCGCTGGTGGGGGCCCACAGTGACCGCACTGGGCGGCGCTTGCCCTACCTGAAGCTGGGGGTGGGGGTCAACCTCGCTGGCCTGGGGGTCATGGGGCTGGCGGTGGCCCTGCTGGACGGCATGCCCGGCTTCTGGGTATACGTGCTGGGCTTTTTGCTGGTGCAGTTTGGCAACAACTACGCCACCGCGCCCTACTCGGCCCTGATTCCGCAGCTGGTGCCGGTGTCGCAGCGCGGGCGCTACAGCGGGGCGATGGGCATGCTGCAGGCGGCTGGGCAACTGCTGGGCGCGCTCAGTGCGTTCGCGCTGGGGCAGCTGCAGTTGCCGTCCATCACGCTGTTTGTGCTGACGGCCGTCATGCTGCTGGTGCCCGCCCTGGTCACCATGCGCGGCGTGCCGGATGATCCCGTTTCGGCGACCCCGCAGGCCGCCCAACCAGCCGCCCACTGGACCACGCTCTTTGCCCACCGCCCCTTTCTGTGGGTGTTCATCACGCGCGCGCTGTTTGCGCTGGGGCAGTATTCGGTGCAGCCCTTCTTGCAGTACTACAACGGCGACGTGCTGGGCCAGAAGGATCCGGTGACCTCCAACTCCATCATGCTGGCGTGCATTATCGTGGCCAGCATTGTCTCGGCGCTGATTGGCGGACGCCTGAGTGACCGCGTGGGGCGCAAACCGGTGATTTACGTGGCGGGCACCACCATGGCGGGCGCCGCGCTGCTGCTGCTGGTCGTGCCCTCCTTTGCGCTGGCCCTGCCGCTGGCGGCGCTGTTCGGCCTGGGCTTTGGGGCCTTTACCAGTGTGGACTGGGCGCTGGGCAGCGACGCCATGCCCAGCGAACGCTCCTTTGCCCGCGACATGGGCATCTGGCACGTGGCTTTTGTGGCGCCGCAGTTTATCGGCGGGCCGCAGGGGGTGCTACTGGACTGGGGCAACGCCCGCGCCGAGAATCTGGGCTACACCCTGGTCTTTGGGCTGGCGGCGGCGTTTTTCATGCTGGGCGTCGTGCTGGTGCGCAACGTCCCCGAGCGCCTGCACGGCGAAGGGGCAAGGCAAGCAGCCTGAGGGTGCGGCCCCTCCAGCAATCTTCAGGGCACCTTTGGGCGGCGTTCAGACGGTGGCAGACCTCTCAATCTGCCCGGCGGGCCCCATGCGACGGTGACGGCATGAGCGACATAACCCGCCAGGAGGCCCTCACCAAGATCGGCGCGATGATCAAGGACGTGAAGTTCGCCATGCTGACCGTGCAGAGCGAGAACGGCCACCTCAAGGCCCACCCCATGACCACCCAGGACGTTGAGTTTGACGGTGACCTGTGGTTCCTGGGCGGCAAGGACACCGAGCAGGTGCGCAACATGGCCGCCCGCCCACAGGTCAACGTGAGCTATTCCAAGCCGGACAAGGGCATTTACGTGAGCCTGCAGGGCACCGCCACGCTGGTGGAAGACCGCGCCAAGCTGGACGAGCTGTGGAACGAGATGTACAAGGCCTACTTCCCCGAAGGCAAGGACGACCCGAACATCCAGTTGATCCGCATTGAGGCCCACGGCGCCGAATACTGGGAGAGCGACGGCAAGATTCGCAGCCTGCTGGGGCTGGCCAAGGGCCTGCTGACCGGCACCCAGGCCAAGCAGGGCGAAAACGAGCGCGTCTCGCTGTAAGCCAAGCCAGCAAAGAGCCCCAGGGAGGAAACCCCTGGGGCTCTTTCGCGCACGTCTGCTTACTTCAGGTTCTTAATCACAGCGGGCGTGAGGTTGGTGGCGTTCTCGTTGGCGTAGACCACCAGACTGGTCTGGGCGGCCACCTGCTCATCCAAGACAATCGTGTAGCCGTTGGTCTTGGCGGCCTTGGCCACGGCGGCGTTCACTTTGCTGGCCAGCGGCTTGAAGGCGGCGTCAATGCGCGCGGCGTAATTGTCGCGCACACTGGCGTACGCCTGCTGCGCTTTGGCCAGCGCCTGACGGTCGGCGGCGCTGCGGGTGGCGGCGGCCTTGGCGGCCAGATCTTCGAGGCTCTTTTGGCGGGCACCCAGGTCGGCGGCCACCTTGGCGTTCAGGTCCAGATACGCCTTGCTCTCGGGCAGGGCCTTGACCGCCTGCTGGACATTCACGATGCCCACGCGGGATTTGGCCTGCTGGGCGTGGGGCACGGTCGACAGCAGGGCCAGGGGCAGAATCAACCAGATCTTGTTCATGCCGGGGGCCTCCTTGGGGGGCGAAGAAAAAGCAGGCCCCTGGCGTCGGGGGCCTGCCCAGGCCAGGGCGGCCTTACTTAACGGCTTTGGCCACGGCGTCGGTGATTTCGGCGCTGCCGTCGGCGTAGATCACGAGGCCACTCTTGGCGGCGACGTCGCGGTCCATGATGATGCTGTAGCCGTTGCTCTTGGCCACGTTGCTGATGGCGGCGTCCACGGCCTTTTCCACCACAGAGATCTTGGGTTCCAGCTGCTTGTCGTAGGCGTCGGCCTTGGACTGGATGGTCTTGACCAGCGTCTCGCGGGTCTGCTTGTCGGCGGCGGTGGCCGAGGCGCCCTTGGCGTCAATGGCCTTGATCTGCTTGTCCAGGGCGCCCAGTTCGGCGTCGGCCTTTTTCTGGATCTCCTGGATTTCCTTGTCCATGGGGTGGGCCGCCAGCAGCTTGGACACGTCCACAAAGCCCACCTTCTGCGGGGTGGTCTGGGCGTGTGGGGCGACCGTGCCCAGGCCGAACGCGGCGGCAAGGGCCAGAGGAGCCATGACTTTGGCGCTGATCTTCATGCCCGGCAACGTATCATGGGCCTTTCTGAGCCGAATGAAGCCCAGTGCATGCGCCTCACATCTGCCGTCAGCCCCGGGTCAGGCCCGGACGCGGGGCTTCCACCCCGCAGCCCACCCCGTACACTGGGCCCATGCTCGTACGCGATTGGATGACCCCCGACCCCATCACGGTCACGCCAGACACGCCCGTCATGGACGCGCTGAGAATCCTCAAGGAAGGCAACTTCCGCCGCCTGCCGGTGGTGGACCGGGGCCAACTGGTGGGCATCACCACCCGCAAGGACCTGAAAGACGCCATGCCCAGCAAGGCCACCACCCTCAGCGTGTGGGAACTGAATTACCTGCTGAGCAAGCTGACCGTGGCCGAGATGATGGCCCGGCCCGTCATCACGGCCGCCGAGGGTGAATACATGGAAGACGCCGCGCTGCGCATGCAGGAGCACCATGTGGGCGGCCTGCCGGTGCTGAACGATGCCGGCGTCCTGAGCGGCATCATCACCACCATGGACGTGCTGCGCGCCTTTACCGGCATTCTGGGCATGCGCGAGGGCGGTAAGCGCCTGACCCTGGACATGCCTGACGTCCCTGGCAGCCTGGAGCGGGCCACGGGCGCCGTGCTGCCCAGCAACATCATCAGCGTGGCGACCTTTGGGGGCGAAAATGGCCGCCGCCGCTTTGTGATGCGCGTGAACGGCGAAGGCGTGAAAGACGTGCGCCGCCGCGTACAGGATGCAGGGATTGACGTGCTGGAATAACGGCAAACAGGGGGCGGCCCGGCCATCTTACGTGACCGGGCCGCCCCCTGTTGACCCGCCTTACAACTTGGACACCGCGTACTCGCCCATCAGGCGCGGGATGTTCACGCCCGTGGTGCTCACCGAATTCTTGAATTCCATCGTGTGGTTGATCTCGATGATGGTCAGGCCGCCCCACTCGTTCCCGGCGCGCGGGTCTTCCACCAGATCAATCGCCACGATCTGCCCCTGCACGGCGGCGGCGGCGCGGACGGCAAGGTCGGCCAGTTCGGGGGTGAGGGGGCAGTTGCTGGCCTTGGCGCCGCGCGCGGTGTTCGTGATCCAGTGTTCACTGGTGCGGTAAATGGCGCCAATACACTGCCCGCCGACCACAAACGCGCGGATGTCGCGGCCCGGCTTGTCCACCAGTTCCTGCACGTAAAAAATGCCGTGCTGCGGCCCGCCCAGCACCTCCTTGTGCTCAATGACAGCCTCGGCGGCGGCGCGGTCATTCAGGCGGCTGACCATGCGGCCCCAGGAGCCCACGGTGGGTTTCAGGACCACCGGGTAGCCCAGGGTTTCAATGAGGGCCAGGGCGCTCTCGCCGTCAAAGGCCACGCCCGTGCGGGGGGTGGGCAGTCCGGCGGCGTGCAGCGCGGCGTTGGTGGCCAGCTTGTCGCCGCAGACCTCGATCACGTGCGCGGGGTTGATCACCTGCACCCCAAAGCCTTCCAGCGCGCGGGTGACCGCGTGGCCCCGGCTCTGGCTCACGCAGCGTTCAATCGCCACGCGCCAGGGCACCCCTCGGCGGCCCTGCTCGTCAAAGGTCAGCGTCAGCTGGGGCGTGTACACCTTGTCGTAGGGCACACCCAGATCGTCCAGGGCCTCAAAGAGCATCTTCTCGTCGGGGCGGATGCGGTCGTACAGCACGGCCAGTTCAGCCATAGGGGCCTTTCCGGGGGCAACGGGTCAGCGGCGGTCAGGGCAGGCGCTGAGGCCCCCCCGACCGCCGCCGGGCCACGTTACTCGCCCCAGTCCTCCGCTTCTTGCGGGGCGGCTTCCAGGCGGGGCGGGTCCACCGAGACGACTTCGTATTCCACGCCGGTTTCATCGTCAATGACCAGTTCGCCCAGTTCGGGGTTGGTCAGTTCGATGGCGGCGCCGGTATCAGGGTTTTCAAAGACAACAGTAGGCATAGCTTCTCCTTGCGTTTGATAGGCTAAGTCAAAATACGCTTTGCGTTTGATGTTGTCTGGACAGGCCGCTTTACCTTCACTCCGGCTCGTCGCTCAGGTCCAGCTCAAACTTCGATTTGCAGTGCGGGCAGGTCATCAGGCTGACCTCAGTGCCGTCCTGGCTGCGGGTAGCCGGCGCGGCGGCGAGCATATCGGGCGTCACCTCGAATTCCTCGTCGCAGTGGGGGCAGGTGGTCATGGCGCTCAGCAGGTCCAGCTCAAAGTCCTCGCCGCCGCCGTTGCGCGTGACTTCCATCTCGCTGTGGCACGACGCACACACGATCACGTCGCCCACGGCCAGTTCGGCGCGGTCCTCGTCCGTCAGTTCCAGCACTTCCTCACAGATCGGACATTCCACTTCCAGAATTGCCATGCGCCCAGTTTAGGCGTCCTCGCCCGGAAAGCGCCCGTGCTTCTTGAAAAAGGCCAGAATGCTGCCTTCCTGCAGGGCCTCGCGCAGAAAGGCCGGAGGTGGGGGCAATTGCACCGCGCCGCCGGCATAGGTCAGCACGCCGGAATTCACGTCCAGCGTCACCTCATCGCCGTCGTGCAGCACGCCCGTCAGGTCGTATTCAAAGGCGGGAATGCCCAGGTTCAGCAGGTTGCGGTAGTGAATCCGCGCGAAGCTGGGCGCCACGATGCCGCCAATCTGCAGCTTTTTCAGCGCCTGGGGGGCATATTCGCGGCTGGACCCCAGCCCCCAGTTGCGCCCGCCAATGAGCAGATCGCCGGGCTGCACCTGCGCGGCGAACTCCGGGCGGATGTAGTGAAAGGCGAAGGTCTGAAAGCGGTCCTCGCCTGCCATAAAGGGCGCGAACTTGCCCGGCAGGATGTCGTCGGTGTTCACGCTGTCGCCAAATGTCCAGACTCGGGGCATGTCAGGCCCTCCTTTCCAGCGGGGCCACCGCCACCGCCTCGACTTCCACCAGCACGTCGGCCCGGAAGAAGGCACTCACTTGAACCAAGGTGCTGGCCGGGGGCTGGGCCGTGTTCACGAAGTCGTCGCGCACGCGGCGCAGGGTGGGCAACCCGGCCATGTCCAGCACGTACAGACCCAGCTTGACCACATCGGCAAAGGTCATGTCGGCCGCTGCCAGCGCGTGCGCCACGTTCTGAAAACACTGCCGGGCCTGGGCCTCAAAGTCGCCGGGGCCTACCAGTTCGCCCCCGGCATTCAGGGCCACCTGGCCGGAAATGTACAGGGTGCGGCCACCGCGCACCTCCACAGCCGGGGTGTAGCCCCGGGCCCGGGGCAGCGTTTCGGGGAGATGAAAGACGGTCTCGCTCACGCGGCCCCCACGTCTTCGGGCAGGGCGATCACGCCGCGAACCGCCGTGGCTGCCGCCACCGCCGGACTGGCGAGGTAAATCTGCGCGTCCTTGTCGCCCATGCGGCCGATAAAGTTGCGGTTGCTGGTGCTCACGCAGACCTCGCCGGGGGCCAGCACGCCCTGGTGGCGGCCCATGCAGGGCCCACAGCCGGGGGTGCCCAGCACTGCCCCGGCCCGCTGCAGGGTCAGCAGGGTGCCGTCGGCCATCGCCTGCTCCATCACCTCGCTGCTGGCGGGAATCACCAGCAGCCGCGTGCCCGGAGCCACCCGCTGTCCGCGCAGCACCGCCGCCGCCGCGTGCAGGTCTTCCAGGCGCCCATTCGTGCAGGTGCCGATAAACACCTGATCCACCTTCAGGCCGCGCAGCGCGGCCACGTCGTGCACGTTGTCCACCTCGCTGGGGGCGCTCATGCGGGGCGCGAGACTGGAGAGATCGAGTTCGAGTTCACGGACATAGAGGGCGCCGGGATCGGGGTACACCCAGTCGGGCACGTCGTACCCGTTCAGAATCTCGCCGCCGGGCACCACGAGGCCGGTCTTGGCGCCCGCTTCCACGCACAGGTTCGCCAGGGTCATGCGCTCGCCACGCGTGAAGCGGTCTCCGGCATGGATTTCGATGCTCTGGTAGGTGGCGCCGTCGGCCCCCAGCACCCGGATCATCTCCAGGGCCACGTCCTTGGCGCCCACGCCGGGGCGCACCTCGCCGTGCAGGGTGACTTTTACGCTCTCGGGCACCTTCAGCCACGTCTTGCCGCTGGCGGCGGCCAGGGCAATGTCGGTGGCGCCCATGCCGGTGCCGAACGCCGCCACCGCGCCGTAGGTCGTGGAGTGGCTGTCGCTGCCCAGCACAATCCAGCCTGGGCGCGCCAGTCCCTCCTCCACCAGCACCTGATGGCAGATGCCCCGCCCCACGTCGAACAGCCGCACGCCGGTCTGGGCGGCGTATTCGCGGGCCTCTTTCTGCGCCTGCGCCACGCTGACGGTGCTGGCGGGGGCCACATGGTCAATCACGATGCTCACGCGCTCGGGGAACCTGGGCTGGGCCCCCAGGTCGCGCGTCATGCGCTCAATAAAGCTCTGGGCGATGGAATCCACCACCATCACCTGATCCACTTCCACCACGGCGAGGTCCCCGGCGTACACCGGGCGCCCCCCCCGCCTGGACAGAATTTTCTCCGCCATGGTCTGCGGCCTGCTGACAGCTGTCATGCGCCCATAATGCCGTCTGCCCAGACCAGGAGCGTGAGATTGACTGGAATAGAGACAGAATTGTTTTCAATCGCCAAGGCGGGGGCGATCTCTTGCTGTTGTCGGCGCACCCCCTTCCCCGCCCACCGTGCGCTTTTCCTCTGTTTTGAACCCGGGTCAAGACAGCGGGTCAGCTGTGTGCCACAGTGCACCCTGTACCAAAAATCCAACCTCGCCGCCCCGGGGCGCGCGGCTGCGTGTGGTCAGCGGTGACCGGCGTGGGCGCCTGCACCGCGCCCTGGTGGGCGGCCCCCCTGGGAGCCCCATGACTGGTTCACGTTCCTTCCTGCTCCTTGCCCTGACCGTCACCGCTGGCCTGCTGGCTGGCTGCGCCGCCCCGGCGGCGGCCCCCGAGCCCGCCCTGCACGCGGCGGCCACCCCCACCCCGCCCGAGCCCACCGCCACCCCCGCGCCCATGACCGACCTGAGCCGCACCTACCCGGGCGGCCGGGCGATGACGGCACAGGTGCTGGACAAGAGCGTGCCGCTGATCCTGGTGCATGGCCTGGGGGGCTTTGGGCGCGACGAGGGGCTGGGGCTGCGCTACTGGGGCGGACTGCTGGATGTACAGGAAGACCTGCGTGCCCAGGGCTACCGGGTCTTTACCGCCAGCCTGGGCCCGGTGAGCAGCAACTGGGACCGCGCCGCCGAGCTGTACGCGCAGATCAAGGGCGGGTGCGTGGATTACGGCGCGGCGCACGCGGCGCAGCACGGGCACGCCCGCACCGACAGCGCCAAGTGTTACCCCGGCTTCTATCCGCAGTGGGACGCTGCTCACCCAGTCAACCTGCTGGGGCATTCGATGGGGGGCCAGACGGCCCGCACCCTGGTGAAGCTGCTGGACGACGGCCACCCGGCCAACGCGGGCAGCGGCGCCCTGTTCACGGGCGGGCGCGCGGGCTGGGTGCGCAGCGTGATGACCGTCAGCAGCCCCAACAGCGGCAGCCCGGCGGCCGACACCCTGCAGGCAGCGGTGCCCATGTTCAAGAACCTGATTCTGGCCTTTGCCGCCAGCGTGGGCGCCGCCGACCCCGAGAACTTTGTCTACAACTTCGACCTGGGGCAGTGGGGCCTGAGCCGCGCGCCCGGCGAGCGCTTCAGCACCTACCAGAACCGCGTGTTCGCCTCGCGCGTGTGGACCAGTAGGGACCAGGCCGCCTGGGACCTGGGCCCCGACGGCGCGGCCGAACTCAACCGCTGGCTGGGCCGCAGCCGCACCACCCGTTACTTTTCCTGGGAAACGAACGCCACCACCCCGGGCCTGCTCACCGGCTGGCACTACCCCAACCTCACCATGAACCCGGTGCTGTCGGCCGTGGCCTTTCCCTACGCGCCGCCCCTCAGCCCAGGGCTGGGCAACATCGGCGGGCGCAGCCCCGGCGGGGCCGTGACCTATGACCGGAGCTGGTGGGCCAACGACGGCATTGTGCCGGGCAAATCCATGAACGCGCCCCTGAACGAAAGCAGCGTGGCTTACAGCGGCGGCGCCACCCTGCCGGGCCTGTGGTATCGCCTGGGCCGGGTGGACGGCTACGACCACATTGACATCACGGGCAATCTGTCGTTCCGGGACGTGAAGGCCTTTTACCGCAATCAGGCGGCGTTCCTGGCGAACCAGAACTGACGGCCCGGGGGGCACTCTTGGGGAACCGTTGAGCTGTTTGCGGCCTGCGGTGGGCGTTCGGCCAGCCGGACTTTAGGGTTCCCCAATCCCCACCCGGCCCGGCGCTGGGCAAGGTAAAGGCATGACCTCTGCCCTGCCCGGCCTGCACCCCCTGAGTGAGCCTGGGGCCTACGACGCCCTGCTGGCGCGCATGGGGGCGCGGCGCTTCGTGCTGATCGGGGAAGCCTCGCACGGCACCCACGAGTTCTACCGCGAGCGCGCCGCGCTGACCCGCCGCCTGATCGAGGACCATGGCTTTACCGCCGTGGCTGTGGAAGCCGACTGGCCCGACGCCTACCGGGTGAACCGCTACGTGCGCGGCCAGAACGGCGACCACAGCGCCGCCCAGGCCCTGGGGGACTTTGGGCGCTTCCCGCGCTGGATGTGGCGCAACGAGGACGTGCGCGACTTCGTGACGTGGCTGCGCGGCCACAACGAGCGCCGGCCGCAGGCACAAGCGGGGTTCTACGGCATTGACCTGTACAGCCTGCACCGCTCGATGGACGCGGTGGTGGCCTACCTGGACGGCGTGGACCCGGCCGCCGCGCAGCGTGCCCGGCAGCGCTACAGCTGCTTTGAACCCTACGGCGACGACCCCCAGAGTTACGGGCTGGCCACGGCCTACGGGGTGGACGAGCCCTGCGAGGACGAGGCGGTGGCCCAGCTGCTGGAGTTGCAGCGCCGCGAGGCCCAGACCCACGGCCCGGACCTGCTGGCGGGCGACGACCTGTTCTACGCCGAGCAGAACGCCCGGCTGGCCCTGAACGCCGAGCGCTACTACCGCGAGATGTTCCGGGGCCGCCTGGACACCTGGAACCTGCGCGACACCCACATGGCCGACACGGTGGACGCCCTGGCCGAGCACCAGCGGGCCCAGGGCCTGGAACCCCGGATCGTGGTGTGGGCCCACAACTCGCACCTGGGCGACGCGCGGGCCACTGAGGTCAGCTGGCGCCAGGGGCAGGAAAACCTGGGCCAGTACCTGCGGGAGCGCCACCCGGGGCAGACCTTCATCCTGGGCCAGAGCACCCACAGCGGCGAGGTGCTGGCCGCCGATGACTGGGGCCAGCCTGGACGGGTGAAGGGGGTGCGCCCGGCGCTGGCCGGCAGTGTGGAAGCCGCGCTGCACGACCTGGGCGTGGGCGACTTCTGGCTGGACCTGCAGGGCGAGGTGCCCGAAGCCCTGCAGGCCGAGCGGCTGCAGCGCTTTATCGGCGTGATCTACCGCCCCGGAACCGAGCGCCAGAGCCACTACTACCACACCCGCCTGCCCGAGCAGTACGACGCGCTTCTGTACCTGGACCAGACAGCCGCGCTGGTGCCGCTGGACGCGGGGAGTGGGAGCGATGAGGGCGAGTTGCCGGACACCTACCCCAGCGGGCAATAGGCCCAAGCGGAGGCCTCAGCGCTGTGCATGGCCTGACCGTCTCGTGATGTTTCCCAGGCGGCAGTGTCATCATTCTGTCTGATGCCCGGCCTGAGCGCTTGCCCCGACCATCCCGCCCCGCCGCTGGGCCCTGCCCTGCTGGCCGAGGGGCTGGGAACCTTTGTGCTGACCCTGATGACCGTGGCCGCTGCCGCGCTGGCCCAGGGCCACCTGCTGCCCGACCTCGTGGCCCACGCCTTGACCCCCGCCCTGGTGATCCTGACCATGATCTTCACGCTGGGCGACCTCTCCGGGGCCCATTTCAATCCCGTGGTCACGCTGGCCTTCGCGCTGCGGGGCGCCTTTCCCTGGGGGCGGGTGCTGCCTTACGTGGGGGCCCAGTTCGCGGCGTCAGCTGCCGCCGCGGCCCTGCTGCGCACGGTGACGCCGCTGCCCCACCCCACCGAGCGGGTGCTCGCGGCCGGGGCGACGCTGTTGGAAGTGGGCGCGACCTTTTTCCTGCTGACGGTGATTCTGGGTGTGGCGCACCGCAACCAGACGCTGAAGGTCAGCGCGGGGCTCATTGTGGGGACGGCCGTGGGCCTGGACCATCTGCTGACCAATCCGCTCTCGGCGGTGGCGATGAACCCCGCCAAGAGCTTTGGGCCAGCGCTGCTGCGCGCCGATCTGGCCGGCAGTTGGCCGCACCTGCTGGGGCCACTGGCCGGGGCCCTGCTGGCGCTGGCCTTCACCCGGCTGACCCGGGACCCTGCCAACGCCCAGGAATGCGAGGCGGCGCAGGGCAGAGACAGATTCCAATAGCTCATCCAAGAGTTGTACGAAAGACTAATATCCCCGAGGTTGCATCAAAAAATCTTGCGCAAACTTTACTCCTGTGGGAGAGCCACCACGAAGGAAGGGCTGTAGGCGTGCCCCCTTCCTGTCCAACCAAATAAATATGTCGAATGCCGGCAGTATTGGAAGAAGCCTTTTGTGTGCTCTGGGATCAGATACAAGTCTGAGAGGCGTTTGACCTTCAAACTCCGAATATCCATATATACACTCTTCCAAATCGCCCACATCAGCATAGCTTGCATTTAAGATGATAAGGCACCGAATACTTGGATATCCCCTCAGCTGCTCATAAGCCTTTTCGATGCAATTTGACACGCGATTAACCGAGTTGTCCTCGCGGCTATGCATCGACATCGTCATACCTTCCTCATGAACCTGCATCTCTTCCACTTCAGACCAGCCAGGAGTTTGGGATGGGTCTACACGCTCAAGGGTCTTCAGTTCTGCGTAACCAATCAAATTAGCATCAAAACTGATTGAAAAGTCGGGTGTTTTTGTTGTGGATTCGGGAATTTTTTCTAAAATTAATCCATAGGTTCTCTCCATCCAATCTTTTACCAGTTGCTCAGGGTCCATATCCTGAGCATACTTCGTGCTGCTTGCTAATAGACTGCATAAAATCAATCCCCTTCCCGATTCGGGGAAGGGAATAGGATCAGCAGATCGCTTTAGGAACTGAACTTAAATCGCCAGGCCCTGCGCGTGGGCGCTGACATCCTTGCTCTCGTACTGCCCGGGCGGCAGGCCGATGGTGGGCATGTTCGCCTCGAACTCGTCGCTCCAGCCCACTTCATCCAGGGCCTTTTTCCAGGCGCCGATGCTCTCGTTGCGGTAGATCTGGTAGGCGGCCATGCCCACCTCGGGGCCGCCGCGCGCGATCACACTTTCCACCCAGGCCCACTTGGCCGACACGTTGCGCAGTTCGGCGGTGGTGCGCAGCTCCTTCTGAATGCGCTTCATGCGCTTTTCGATGGTCTGCACGCCCGCAAAGGGGTCAGCAAAATGCGGCGTGTGGCGCTTGGGCACGAAGGGGCTGATGCCCAGCGCGATGCGGTTGATCTTCGCCAGTTCCCTGGTGAACTCGATCAGCTCGGTGATGTCGTCGTCGTTCTCCGGGCCCAGGCCGATCATCATGTACACCTTGATGCCCTTGAAGCCCAGATCGCGGCTGATGTGCGCGGTCTTGAGGAGGTCCTCGGTGGTGATGCCTTTTTTCAGCCAGCGGCGCAGGCGCTCGCTGGGGGCGTCGCTGGCCACCGTAAAGGTGCGCAGGCCGCCTGCTTTGAGGATCTCGGCCAGTTCGGCGTCCACGGTGTCGGCCCGAATGCTGCTCACGCCCAGCTTGATGCCCCGGTCGGTCAGCACGCGGCCCACGTACTTGGTGTGCGGAAAGTCGCTGAGGGCCGCGCCCACCAGGCCCACCTTCTCTACCCAGTCGGGGATGGTGTCCAGCAGTTCCTGGGCCTGGTTGTTGCGGTTGGGGCCATACATGGTCCGGGCCAGGCAGAAGGTGCAGGGGCGGGGGCAGCCGCGCTGGGCTTCAACCAGGAACATGTTGCTCAGCTCGCTGTGCGGGGTCACGATCTGGCTGTAGGCGGGCAGCAGTTCCTTAGGCGCGGTGGCCCACTTGGGCTCGTGCGCGTGGCGCGCCGGCAGGAAGATGCCGGGCATGCCGTCCACGAGGTCATAGAAGTCCTCTCGGCTGTTCGCCTCGCGCAGCGCCTCGCTGATCACGGGCACGATCTGCTCGCCGTCGCCAATCACGATGATGTCGGCAAAGGGCGTCAGCGGGTAGGGATTGGAACTGGTAAAGGGCCCGCCGATCATCACCAGGGCGTCAGTGTCGTCGCGCTCTTCACGCAGTGGGCGCAGCCCGGCCACGTCCAGCGTACGGATGATGTTCGTCAGGTCCAGCTCAAAGGACACGCTCAGGGCAAACAGCTGGCAGTCGCCGGCGTCGCGCCCGGTTTCCACCGTGGGCAGCGCCTGCCCGGTGCGCTCGAAGGCCTCCACATCGTCGGGCAGGAAGGCACGCTCGCAGGCCACGCCTTCTTCCTGGTTGAACATGCGGTAGATGACCTGATACCCCAGCGAGGCCATACCCACGCTGTAGCGGTTGGGAAAGGCCAGGGTCACGCGGATGGGGGCCTGTTTGAAGATGGTGCCGGTTTCGGCATCCAGAAGGGGTTTTAAGGTGGTGCGCCAGTAACTCAAGGGTCCTCCGGGGAAGGGGCGCGCCGGAGGAAAGCCCGGGACAGACAGGGCTCAGGCGGCGCGCGTCACAATCTGCGATTTTACCGCATTTTCCCACATGAACTGTTGGGCGGCTCACGCCCCGCCGGGCGGCGCGGCCCCCTGCGGGTACAGCCAGCGCAGGAACACCAGGAACAGGCCGATGACCGTGGCGGTGCTGGTGGTCAGGAAGGCCACCACGACGGTGCTGTCGAGCTTGAAGGCCCGGCCCCCCAATTGCCCCCAGCCCACGGCCAGCGTCAGCACGATATCGGCGGCCAGCCACCCGGCCGACAGCAGAAACACAATGGCGCCCACCCCCAGGCGCAACCAGCGCTGATCTACGGCCTCGCGGTAGCGCAGTTCGCGGGTGCGGCGTTCCAGTTCGGCCTGGGTGGGCAGGTCGCGCCGCTCGGCTTCCAGGCTGTGCTGCACCGTACGCGCAATCGCCGCCGAGGTGCTGTCCGGCGCTGCGGCAGGTGGGGCGGCTGGGTCGGGGCGCGTCACCGTCAGGCGCTGCGGGCCAGGGCCGTGTAGTACTCGCGCGTGACCTGATCGGGAATGAGGTCGGGGGCCTGCCCGTAAATCTGGGACCAGGGACTGCCGGGCCGGTGGGTCAGGCGCGACAGTTCCAGGCCGTCCATCTGACCGTAGGCGGCCCAGACACTGCGAATCACGTCCAGCGCCTCGGGGTCGCCGGCCAACTCGGGTTCGCCCTGGGCCACCGGCAGGCGGCCCTCAATGGGCTGGGTGCCGCGCTCGCCCCACAGTTGCCACAACCGGCGCACCACCGGCCCGCCGCGCCACGCATGCACGGTGTTGTAAATGAGTGGCCGGCCCAGCAGCGCCAGGGTAAAGCCGTGCGCGATAAACACCAGCTTGTGCACCTGCATCTGGGTCAGAGCGCGGCCCTCTTCCCGGGCCAGTTCCAGAAAGGCGTTCGCCACCACTTCGGCGGCGTAGCCGGTGCGCTGCGGGTTGGTGATGGCGATGGTCATAGGCAGGCCTCCTTTCTGTCTGCAGCGTAACATGTTTGGGGCAGAAGAGCTTGCGTTCAGGCGCCTGGGGAACGCAGGGGCAGGGGCGCTGCGCCCGTTAAGGGCGGGCCTCGGGGGCCGGTTCAGGCGAGGCGGGGGTGGGCGCCGCCTGGGCCGCCCGGTGGGGCTGGGGGCCGGGCGCCGGGGTGACGGTGAGCCGCGTGCCCGGACGCCACGCGCTGGCCACAAAGTACACCAGCCCCGAGAGCCCCCCCGCCACCAGCAGGAACCACAGCAGGCGCCCCAGCACGCCAGCCGCGCCCACGATAAAAATGCCCAGCCCGGTCAGCAGCTGGCCCAGCAGCCATACCAGCGCCAGCGCCGTGACCGCCAGCAACACCACGCCCGCCAGGGCCAGCAGAACGCGCGTCATGGGGGCAGTCTAGCAGTGTGAGCTCCTGACCCACTGTTCAGCCGCGCAGTGACACCTGACCGGGCCCTGGCTGCCCTACCCTGGGCAGTTGTGAACACAGTCGAGACCGAGCTCTTGGTGGTGGGCGGCGGTGTGGCCGGGGCCTACGCGGCCCTGACGGCGCGCAGCTACGGCGCGGACGTGCTGCTGGCCTGCAAGGGCGCGCTGACCGGCGGCTCGACCCGCTGGGCGCAGGGCGGCGTGGCGGCGCCCGTGGAGAGCGGCGACGAGGCCAGCCACGCCGCCGACACCCTGAAGGCGGGCCGGGGCCTGTGCGAACCCGACGCGGTGGCGGTCTTCGTGCGCGAGGCCCGCACCCAGGTGGACACCCTGCGCGACCTGGGCGTGACCTTTTCCCCGCATGTGACGCTGGAAGGCGGCCACAGCCGCGCCCGGATTCGGCACACCGGCGACGCCACCGGGTACGCGGTCAGCCTCGCCCTGAGCACGGCTCTGCGCGCAGGACAGGGGCCGGCCCTGCAGGTGCAGGAGGGGGCGTTTGTGCAGACCCTGCGCCGCTCGGGCGGGCGGGTGGTGGGCGCCGACCTGCTGACCCCGGCTGGGCCCGTGCGGGTGCGAGCCGGCGCCGTGCTCCTGGCCACCGGGGGCTTTGGGCGTCTGTTCGGCGTGACCACGGCCCCCCCCGAGGGCACCGGCGACGGCGTGGGGCTGGCCTGGACGGCAGGCGCAGCCCTGCGCGACCTGGAATTCGTGCAGTTTCACCCCACCGCCGTGGTACGCGGCCACGAGGCCCAGCTGGTGACCGAGGCGGCGCGCGGCGAGGGCGCCCAGCTGCTGAACGCCCGGGGCGAGCGCTTCATGGCCCGCTACGACGAGGCCCTGGAACTGGCCCCGCGCGACGTGGTGGCGCGCGCCATTGCCGCCGAAATGGCGGCCACAGGCGGCGTGTGGCTGGACCTGCGCCATCTGGGCGAGGCGTTCGTGCACGCGCGCTTTCCCACCGTCACCGAATCGCTGGGCCGCTGGGGCCTGAATCCGGGCACCGACCTGATTCCGGTGCAGCCCGCCGTGCACTACACCATGGGCGGCGTGCAGACCGATGTGGACGGCCGCGCTACGGTGCCGGGCCTGTACGCGGCGGGCGAGGTGGCCTCCAGCGGACTGCACGGCGCCAACCGGCTGGCCAGCAACAGCCTCTCGGAAGGGCTGGTGTTCGGGGCGCGGGCCGCCCGCGCCGCCCTGGCTGAGTTGCGCACGCCCCAGGACGATGGCGAGGCGCCCCCACTGGCCGGGGTGGACCCCGCCTGCCTGCCCAGGCTGCGCGCCGTGATGGACCAGGCGGCGGGCCTGCGCCGCAACGCAACGGACCTGGAGGCCGCGCTGGCGGGCTGGACGTGGCCGGCCGCGCCCCAGGCCACCCGCGCCAGCCTGGAAGCCGGGCACCTCGCCACCCTGGGAGAACTGCTGCTGCGGGCCGCCCTGGCCCGCAAGGAGTCGCGCGGCGGACACTGCCGCACCGACTTTCCCGCCGAGACCACGCCCCCCAGGCACACCGTCTGGGGGCAGGGCCGCGACGGCCAGCCGGTCCTGCGCGAGGTGCCCGTGGGGCTGGCCGTGGGGGTCCGGTGAAGGGCGCGCACACCTGCACGCCCGCTTCCGGCGAATACGCTAGGGTTCTGCCCGTGCGTTCTCTCCGTCTTCTTCCCCCGCGTCCTGTCCCGGGCCGGTCATGCTGAGCCTGGATGACCGCCTGCTCGCCGCCCTGGCCGAGGACATTGGGCGCGGCGACGCTACCACGCTGGCGACCATTCCCGCCCATCAGCCGGCCCGCGCTGAAGTCCTGCTGAAAGAGCCCGGGGTGCTGAGCGGCCTGGAGGTGGCGGCGCGCGTGTTTGCTCTGGTGGACGAGCGCGTGACCGTCACCTGGACCGCCCAGGACGGCGAGGCGCGCGAACGCGGCGTGTTTGGCACCCTGACGGGCCCGGCGCGCAGCCTGCTCACTGGCGAGCGGCTGGCCCTGAACCTTCTGCAGCGCCTGAGTGGCGTGGCGACCCAGACGCGGCGGTATGTGGACGCGCTGGGCGAAGGACAGACGCGCCTGCTGGACACCCGCAAGACCACGCCGCTGTGGCGCGACCTGGAAAAGCAGGCGGTGCGCCACGGCGGCGGTTTCAACCACCGCGCGGGGCTGGACGACGGCCTCCTGATCAAGGACAACCATGTGGCGGCGGCGGGCGGGATTGCCGAGGCGATTCGCCGCGCCCGCGAGTACGCGTACCTGCTGAAGGTGGAGTGCGAGGTGCCGGACCTGCCGGGGCTGGACGAAGCCCTGCGCGCAGGGGCCGACCGCGTGCTGCTGGACAACATGAACGACGCCCTGCTGGCCGAGGCGGTGGCCCTGCGTGACCGCGTGGCCCCCCACGTCACCCTGGAGGCCAGCGGCAACATGACCCTGGCGCGCCTGCCCCGCGTGCAGGAAAGCGGCGTGGACTTCGTGAGTGCCGGCGCCCTGACCCATTCGGCCCCCGCCCTGGACATCAGCCTGAACTTTCAGCCCGAGGACCAACCATGAAGAATCTCAACGAACCCGCCCCGGTGGTGCCGCGCCCCCAGGTACCGCACCGCGACCTGCTGCAGCTGCAAGTTCTGCCCGATGAGGCCCAGTTGCGCGCCGACATCGAGCGCCTGCGCCGCGAGAAGAACGCCGTCATCCTGGCCCACAACTACCAGCGCCCCGAGGTGCAGCAGATCGCCGACTTCGTGGGCGACTCGCTGGGCCTCTCGCGCCAGGCCGCGAAGACCGACGCCGAGGTGATCGTGTTTGCGGGCGTGCACTTCATGGCCGAAACCGCCGCAATCCTGAACCCAGAAAAGACCGTCCTGCTGCCGGACCTGCGCGCGGGCTGCTCGCTGGCCGACACACTGACCGCTCAGGGCATCCGCGACTGGAAGGCGGCGAACCCCGGCGGGCTGGTCGTGACCTACGTGAACACCACCGCCGACGTGAAGGCCGTTTCGGACTACTGCGTCACCAGCGGCAACGCCGTGCAGGTTGTGCAGAGCCTCCCGGAAGGTGTGCCCGTCCTGTTTGCCCCGGACCGCTACCTCGCCGCCCATGTGATCCGCGAAACGGGCCGCCAGATGGACGTGTGGGACGGCGCTTGTCACGTCCACGAGGCCATTCGCCCCGAAGACGTGCAGGGCCAGCAGGCCGCCTACCCGGACGCCGAACTGCTGATTCACCCGGAATGCGGCTGCTCCAGCAAGATTCTGGGCGCCATTCCCGAACTCCAGCTGTACTCCACCGAGGGGATGATTGGCCGCGCCAAGACTAGCCCCGCGCAGGAATTTATCGTGGTGACCGAAACCGGGATGGTCACGCGCCTGGAGAAGGACGTGCCGGGCAAGACCTTCATTCCGGTCAGCCGCACCGCCTGCTGCGAGTACATGAAGATGATCACGCTGGAGAATGTCCGCGACAGCCTCGTGAACCTGCAGCCGCGCGTGACGGTGCCCGAGGCGATTCGCGTCCGGGCGCTGAAGCCCATTGAGCGTATGCTCGCCATTGGTTAACAGCCCGCCTGAGGTGACGGCGTGCCTGCCCAACATCTGGCGCAGGCACGCTTTCGTTGATCTGACGGGTTACGCGGGTTCAGCCAGCCAACGGCGAACATCGGCTGTCCAGGTGTCTCGCGGCCACACCTGCTCTGTGCCCGTGGCGAGGTGCCGCACGCGGACCACCCCAGCGGCCAGTTCATCCTCACCCACAATGGCCACCAGCACGAACCCCTTTCGGGCGGCGTACCGCAGTTGCTGCCCCAGGCGGTCGGACTCCAGGTACATCTCCGTGTTGATGCCCGCCTGCCTCAACTCGGCGCCCAGGCGAAAGGTTTCTGCCCGCAGGGTCTGGCGCAGCGTGGTCACGAGGACCGGCGCGCAGGTGGCGGCAGCTGGCGCCAGTACGCCCGCAGCCATCAGGGCCGGGACAAACCGGCTCACGCCGATGGACATGCCCACGCCTGGAAAACGCTCAGGGCCAAAGGCCTCGGCCAGATTCTCGTACCGCCCCCCGGAACAGATGCTGCCTAGCGTCGGAAAGGCCTGCAACCCGGTTTCGTAAACCGTGCCCGTGTAGTACCCCAGCCCCCGGGCCACACTCAGGTCCAGGCGGTAGTGGGTGTCCGGCACGCCCAGCGCCTGCATGGTGGCTGTCACGTCCTGAAGTTCCTGAATGCCCTGCTCCAGGGCGGCATTCAGTGGCAGGGCACCGGCCGCAAGGTCATCGAGCACCTGCGTGCCTGGGCGTGAGGCGGTGGCCAGTTCGAGAAAGGTCGTGACCCGGGCGGGGTTCAGCCCACAGGTGGACGTGAGCTGCGTACGCACCGCGTCTATGCCAATCTTCTCCAGCTTATCGAGCACGCGCAGGGCGGCGGGAACCAGGGCGGCGGGCAGCCCCGCTCCGGTGGCCCAGCCCTGCAGCAGTTGCCGGTGATTCAACCGAATGCAGAAGGGGCCCACCCCAATGGCGCTCAGGGTGTCGCTGATCACGGCAGGCAGCAGGGCGTCGTAGGTTAGGCCAAGGCGGCCACGGCCCACCACGTCCAGGTCAGCCTGGTAGAACTCCCGAAACCGGCCAGCCTGGGGCCGCTCGCCCCGCCACACCTTCTGAATCTGGGCGCGTTGAAACGGAAACACCAGCCCGTCCGCGTGCTGGGCCACGTAGCGCGCCAGGGGCACGGACAGGTCGAAGTGCAGGGCGAGTTCCGTTTCGGTGCTGCCAGAACCGGTGGTGAGGCGGGACAGGGTGTAGATTTCCTTGTCGTCGCCTCCGCGGGCCACCAGCGTGTCCCGTCGTTCTACTGCTGGCGTTTCTATAGACGTAAAGCCGTAACGCTCATATGTCGCGCGGATGGTGGCCAGCACGCGGTCAAAGACCAACTGCTCAGCGGGCAGGAATTCGGGAAAGCCACTGATGGGCGTGGGTCGGGTCATGGTGGGTGCAGGGTCCTGGCGCACCTGAACGCTGCATCCCATTCAGGCCGGAATGAACGAAAGCCGGGCTCAACGCACGCAGGCGGAGCACAGGGGCTGTCGAACGTCCTGAATGTCGGTGAAAAGCAGCCATGACAGTCACCTTACGTGAGGCGCGCGGCGCAACGAAATGAGGCAGACGGCCTATTGACGGCCGCCTGCCCCGGTTGAAGGAAGGTTACGCCTTGCTGGCCTTGATGTTCTCGATAATCCGGTCGGCGAACTCGCTGGTCTTCACTTCCGTGGCGCCGTCCATGCCACGGGCGAAGTCGTAGGTCACGGTCTTCTGCTGGATGGTGGCGTCCAGACCCTTCAGGATCAGGTCGGCGGCCTCGGTCCAGCCCATGTAGCGCAGCATCATCTCGCCGCTCAGGATCACGGAGGAGGGGTTGATGACGTCCTTGCCGGCGTACTTGG
Organism: Deinococcus multiflagellatus; assembly: GCF_020166415.1. Taxonomy (NCBI): domain Bacteria; kingdom Thermotogati; phylum Deinococcota; class Deinococci; order Deinococcales; family Deinococcaceae; genus Deinococcus; species Deinococcus multiflagellatus. The sequence goes on along the minus strand of NZ_JAIQXV010000001.1, from coordinate 128,153 downwards.
GCGCGGTGCCGTGGGTGGCCTCGAAGATGGCGTGGCCCGTCACGTAGTTGATGTTCGCGCCGGGCGCGATGCCAATGCCGCCCACCTGCGCCGCCAGCGCGTCACTGATGTAGTCGCCGTTCAGGTTCAGCGTGGCGATCACGTCGTAGTCGGTGGGGCGCAGCAGGATCTGCTGCAGGAAGTTGTCGGCAATCACGTCCTTGATGACGATGCCGTTGGGCAGTTTGAGCCAGGGGCCGCCGTCCAGTTCCACCGCGCCGAATTCGCGCTTGGCGAGTTCATAGCCCCAGTCGCGGAAGCCGCCTTCCGTGAACTTCATGATGTTGCCCTTGTGCACCAGCGCCACGCTCTTGCGGCCATTGTCCACGGCGTACTGGATAGCGGCGCGCACGAGGCGCTCGGTGCCTTCCTTGGACACGGGCTTGATGCCAAACGAGCTGGTTTCGGGGAAGCGAATCTTCTTGACGCCCATTTCGCGGGTCAGGAACCCGCGCACCTTGTCGGCCTCGTCGGTGCCGGCCTTGTACTCAATGCCCGCGTAGATGTCTTCGGTGTTCTCGCGGAAGATCACCATGTTCACGTCACCTGGGCGCTTGACGGGGCTGGGCACGCCCTCGAAGTACTGCACCGGGCGCACGCAGGCGTACAGGTCCAGTTCCTGGCGCAGCGCCACGTTGATGGAGCGGATGCCGGTGCCCACGGGGGTGGTCAGCGGGCCCTTGATGCCGAACAGGTACTCGTTAAAGGCGTTGATGGTGCCCTGCGGCAGCCACTCGTTCTCGCCGTAGACTTCCAGGCTCTTTTCGCCCGCGTAGACTTCCATCCACTCGATCTTGCGTTCGCCCCCGTAGGCCGCTTCCACTGCCGCGTCCAGCACGCGCACGCTGGCGCGCCAGATGTCGGGGCCCGTGCCGTCGCCTTCCACGAAGGGAATGATGGGGTGGTTGGGAACGGTCAGCTGGCCGTTCTGCATGGTGATCTTTTCGCCCTGCGCGGGCACCTTGATGTGCTTATCCATGTCGGCCCTACTGTACTCCACCCGGTGAAAAGCCGCCCCGGCGCAGCTGTTACCCGAACGGTTTAGACGCGGTTCAAGAAAGGACCAGCGGGCCGCTCAGGGAGCGGGCAGAACAGGGCGGCCGGAGGCCCTTGTCCGCCAGCAAGTGTCTGAAAAGAGGCTACCGCTGGGCACCCATCCCTTCACGCTGATGTTGGCTGCCATACCCCTCCCCTGCTTTCCCTACACCCGGGCTTAAGGGACATGAAGGAAACCCTGGGGGAAGCCCCCGGTTCACCTGAAGGGTTGCTCACCTGCCCCGCACCAGCGCGCGGCACTCTGAGAGGACCCAGACCGGGAATTCACCTCACAGGAGGACCTGATCCATGAGTGACAAGAGCACCGCTGGTAACATGCTGGACGCCGCCAAGGCCAAGGTGAACGAGGCCGCCGACCGCGCCCGCGAGGCCGGACACAACGTGGCCCACGCTGTCACGGGGGACGCCCACCACAAGGCCGAGGCCCTGGAAGACCGCGCCAAGGCCGAAGTGCACAACGCCCAGGCCCACGCCGAATACAGCGAGGGCAAGCGCGAAGCCACCGACGGCGACGGCCACTAACACCTGCAGCTTCCCTGAGCCAGCGCCTCTCTGTGTGGGGCGCTGGTTTCTTCATGCCCGCGTGCGCCCTGGCCGCTACACTGCCGGGCATGACCACAATCAGGCGGCGCGCCTCGCGCCGGGAACAACACCGCCTTGGCGGCACGGGCCTATAGGTCACGGCGCGCAACACGCCGACGGACATGCCTCTCTCAGCTTCTCCTGCCCACGCATCCGCGCCGACCTGAACGACGGCACCGATTCCTGGCACCTCAGCGCGGCGCAGGTGAGGGGCGCGCAGGCAATCACGCGGCCATCAGCGTTTTGCCGGGCCTCGCCGCCAGGATGTGGGGCGGCCCATCTGGACATGGTGGCGCCGATGGTGGGCAGTCGCGAAACGCGGCGCATTGCGGGCGACGGGCCCCTCACGCTGGCCGGTCGTCTGAACTGCGCTCGCTTCCCGGGCAGCATTTGTCGCAACCACTCCCCGGCGAACATTCACAGCCGGCACAGCGGCAAGCTGATCCATGAGCGTAGGGGCCGCGCCTGCCCCAGACCCCTCCCAGGAGGTTCCGCGCGCTGCCCGTTGGCGCCCCGAAGCTGCTGGCGCCAGGGCGCGCGCCAGCAGTCCGTTTGAAACGCAGTCGGCCAAGCGGAGCCAGCAGAACTGCTGTATCTTGGGCGAGGCGCGGCCGGGGCAGCGGTGCGGCACAGCGGGGACGCGCGCTGAACGTGGGCGCCCTGCAGGCCGATCTACAGGCGCGCGGGGAGGAAACGTTTGACAGCGGCTGCTTCCATTCAACGGCTCAAACGTGGCTCCTCAGCTTCACGTCTGCCCCGGTCTTTGGCAGAGCATCGCTCCGCTGGCGCAGGCACACCCGGGGTGACGCCGTGACCGGCCTGCCCCCCGGCACCCTCCTGCTGGTGCGCCACGCAAAGGCCGCCGGGCAGGCGCCAGAGGCCCCCCTGACCCCAGACGGCCAGCTCGGGGCCCAGGCACTGGCCACCGGGCTGGCGGACCTGGGCATCACCCGGATCGTCAGCAGTCCGTGGGCCCGGGCAGTGGCGACCGCGCAGCCGCTGGCCGGGGCCCTGGGCCTGGACATTCACACCGACCCCCGCCTGACGGAACGGGTGCTGACGGGTCGGCCGGTGGGCTGGTGGAGGGGCGCCCTGCGCCTGAGTTTTCAGGTGCCTGTCCTGCGCTTTCCGGGCGGAGAATCGGGGCGCCGGGCCGGGGTCCGCGCGCACGCTGCGCTGGCCGAGGCGCGCGACCCGGGGGGCGTCTGCGTGGTCGTCACCCACGGCAACCTGCTGGCCCTGGCACTGGGGCTGGGTTTTGCCGAGTGGGCCACCCTGCGCAACCCGGACGTCTGGGTGTGCTCGCCCGGCACCCCGCCCCGGCGACTGAGCCCCTAACCGCTACCCTGGGGCATGACCGCCTTTGCCCATCTGGCCACCACCCTGAAAGACGACCGGGCGTTCCAGATTCGCACCGGTCCCCCGGCGCCCTTCACCCCCCAGATCGCCGCGCTGGCCGACATGCTCACGTACGCCCGGCTAACCACCCTGCAGGCGGTGGCCGACATGACCCCCGAAGAACTGGACGCCGTGCCGCCGGGGCTGGGCAACTCCTGCGGCATGCTGCTGGCGCATCTGGCCGCGGTGCACCGCATTTACCACGCCCTGAGCTTCGAGGGCTACGACCCCTACGACAGTGAAGCGTTCGCCCCCCACCGCGTGGCCCTGGACCTGGGTGAGGCGGCGCGGGCGCAGCTTCGCGGCCACGATCTGGCGTGGTACGAGGCCGACCTGCGCGGGACGATGGCCCTCACGCTGGCTGGACTGGCCGGGCGCGACGATGAGTGGCTGGCCCAGCCTGTCCCGGCCGATCCCAGCATGAACCACCACTGGGCCTGGTTCCACGTGATGGAAGACGAGGTCAGCCACCGGGGCCAGATGCGCCTGATTCGCCGCCTACTGCAGCAAGAGGCCCCGTGAGCCGCCCCGCCTTTGCGGGCGATCCCCACGCCACGCCCATGACCGGGGGCGTGCCTTACACCATTGAGCGCCGCGTGCTGGCGGGGGTGCCCTGCCTGGTCGAGCGGCCCCCGGATGGTCAGTCGGTGCGCGCCCTGTGCGTCGTATACCACGGCGCCTGGGCCACCAAGGAGGGCAAACTGGGCGTGTACAGCGCCCTGACGGCAGCCGGAGCGGCCATCGTTTTGCCCGACAGCGCCCTGCACGGCGAGCGGCAGGACGACACCCCGCCCGGCCTGAATGCCCGCGAATACGTGTGGGAGAGCGTGCGCCGCACCGTGGCCGAAGCCCCTGCCCTGCTGGACGCAGCGCAGGCCATCTACGGCGCCGTTCCCGTCTGGGTGGTGGGGTCCAGCATGGGGGGCTACGTGGCGCAGACCCTGGGCCGCACCGAACCCCGCGTCGCGCGCGTGGCCGCGCTGATCACGTCTGGCGTCTGGCACGAACCCGACGTGCGGGTGCCCGCACTGCGCGCCTTTCTGGACGCCCACCGCCCCCTGACCCATGCGGGCGACCTGGCGCCCACGCCCCTGCTGCTGGCCAGCGGCGAGGCCGATGCCACCTTTGCGCTCGCCGCCCACCACGAACCCACCGCGCAGGCATACCGCGCCGCCTATGCCCAGGCCAGGCACCCGGAGCACGTCCAGGCGCGCACCTACCCCGGTGTGGGCCATTACACCAGCCGCCGCATGCGCGACGACGTGGTGGCGTTCTTGCTGGGTTGAAGGTACGCGGCGTCCTTACGGTGGCCCCCTCACCCTTCCGTCGCTGCGCTCCTCCCTCCTTCTCCCACACGGGGAGAGGGGAATATGGCAAGCGGGCAGGAGAGGTGCACGTCCTTTTAAGGCTGGATCACAGCGGAACCAGGGGATTCAAGGGCGTGACCAGATGCAGCCCAGAGCTGGCGGTAGCCCTCAACCACGCTGCGCCCATTTGTGGCTCGCGGCTCATCCACTTTCCTCAAATGTCCAGCCGCATTCCAGCATTGTGTCGACCAGCGGGAGAGGCCAGGAACACTCCAGAAATACGCTGCATCTGCCCTAAAACTTGAACGTGCAACTGGCCTGCCAGGCGCCCGTCCCAGGCTGTCCGCTGCGTTCCAGGCGATAGGTGGAGGTGAAGTAGCCCAGCCCCGAACTCTGCTGGCGCTCGAAGTAGGCGGTCACTGGCCCAAAGCTGGCCTGCGCCGTGTCGCTTTTGCCCGCGTTGGTGCGCCCCACCCACGCCTGGACGGCGGCCCGCTGCGTGCTGGTCGCGCCGAAGCAGCGCCCCGCGGTGCGCCCAACCACCTGCTGAAGCACACCGATCCGCGCCGGCTGCAGGGCGGCCACTTCCGGCTGGCCCCCGGTGGCGTCCAGGTCCACGGCCATCACACGGGCGGGGCTCTGGGCGGTCAGCGTCAGCAGGTAGCCCACGGTGAAACGCCCACGACCCGGCAGGGCGTAGGCAAAGGACCCCATGCCCTGGTGGGCGGCTCTGTCCCCGGTGCGCGCCACCACCTGGGTGCCCGGGAACAGGGTGTCGAACGGCGTCGTTTGGGCCCCGGCCCCACCCACTGCTGCCAGGGCCATTGTCCACAGCCACGCTTTGATCATGCCCGAGTGTGGCCCGCCCAGGCCGCCTCGATATGAGCCCTTCATGGAGAGAGGCAGCGGAATCGGGGACGATCCAGCAACCGAGCTTCCCGCCAGCTTGCTCCTCCACCCCACCTGTTCCTGGGCAGGCGGCCGTCTGGCACGCCAACCTCCCGCACCTATTCCACTTCAGCAATAAAGAGCGGCGCCTCTCCTCAGTCGGCGCCGCTGTTTTCTCCTGGGGTTGTAGCTGCTGGCCATGGGGCCACGGCACCCGGCTTACTCGCGCGGAATATTCACATCAAACAGGGCGCGCACGAATTCGCGGCTGTCGAAGGGCTGCAGGTCGGCCGCGCCCTCCCCCACCCCAATGAACTTGATAGGCACGCCCAGTTCCCGCACGATGGGCACCAGAATGCCGCCCTTGGCGGTACCGTCCAGCTTGGTCACGATCACGCCGGTCAGAGGGGTGGCCTCGTGGAACTTCTTGGCCTGCTGCAGGCCGTTTTGCCCGGTCACGGCGTCCAGCACCAGCCACACCTCGGCAGGCTCGCCGGGGTCGGCCTTGTCAATCACGCGGCGCACCTTTTTCAGCTCTTCCATCAGGTTGTGCTTGTTGTGCAGGCGCCCGGCAGTGTCCACGAACAGCAGATCGGTGCCCCGGGCCACGCGGGCGCTCGCTCCGTCGAAGGCCACCGCAGCGGGGTCGCCGCCGTCCACGCCCTGTACCACCGGAATGCCCAACCTCTCGCCCCACACGCCCAGCTGCGCGCCCGCCGCCGCGCGGAAGGTGTCGCCTGCCGCGAACATCACGCTCTTGCCCCGGCCCCGGTAGTACTGGCCCAGCTTGGCAATGGTGGTGGTTTTGCCCACGCCGTTCACGCCGATCACCATGACCACATGGCCCTTGGGGTCCACGGAGCTGCGCCGGGCATCCGGGGTAAAGCCCAGCTTGCGGAACTCGGCGCGGCGGGCGTCGGGTTCCAGTTGCAGCGTCAGGGCGTCCATCAGGGCCTGCTGCAGGTTCTTGCCCTCGCTGGCGCGGATGTCTTCCAGAATCTCTTCAGTGGCGGCGCGGCCCACGTCGGCGGCGATCAGGGCGTATTCCAGGTCCTCAATGGTCTCCAGGCGATTGGAAAACACGTCGCGCACATCGGTGCCCAGGAAACCGGCGGTGTCGTTGATCTGTTTGCGGGTCTTGCTCAGCCCGTCGCGCAGGCGCTCCAGCCAGCTCACGCGCGGACCCCGGGGAAAGAGGCGGTCTTGATCATGGCCCCACCATAGCGCCCAGCCCGCGAGCAAAAGGCCCGGAAGCGGTGCAGGGCGGCGGTACAAAGAGGCGCTGCGCCGCGCGGCAGAGGTTGATCCAGAACCCAGGTGAGTCGAAGGCAAGGGGCAAGCGGACTCGCAGAGCAGGACCGCAGACTCGGAGCGCTCCGCAGGAGAGAACACAAGAACAGACGGGGCGGCGCCGATGGCACAGCACCCCTGTGCTCTCCCCACTGTTCTTTGGCATCAGAGGCGGCCCGTCTGAAGCTGAGCGAGTGCCAAAAAACGAACGTCCCGCCAGAGGTGGGGGCGCGTCATTCGGTTTCAGGTCACCTCACGCAGACCAGTTCAGGGCGGTGCCGCTGGTCCAGTGCCCTGCGCCTCTCTGAGCAGCAGCAGTTTGATGCCACCCAGCCGGGCGCGGCTGAAGGCCCCCTTGCCCAGCACGCGCTCACCGCAGGCCAGGACCGGCACATCGTCGCCGTGGCGCTCACGCAGCTCCGGGTTCCCGTCCACATCTACCGCGTCGTAGGCAAAGCCCAGGGCGTCCAGTCCCTGCGCCGCCAGTTCGCAGAGGTGGCAGCCAGGGCGGTGGTACAGGGTCAGGCGGGGCAGCGGCACAGGATCACCAGCTCAGGCGGGCTGCAGGGCGTGGGGGCGCGCCAGGATGGTCATGGCCTGCACCGGGGCGTACATGTCGCAGGAACTCAGCAGGTCGCCCGCGCCCGAGTAGGTGCGCAGCACCTGCCCGCCCTGGCGCACGGCGTACAGCTGCCCTTCGGGGCCAATCTGCAGCAGCCACGGCGCCTCGGTGGGCTCGCCCACCAGCGTATCCAGCGGAAAGGTCAGGCCCGGGGTGCCGTCGGCCTCGATCTTGCGCACCTTGCGAGCCACGGCGTCCACGATGTACACGGCGCCGAAGCTGTCCACGCCCAGGCCCTCCAGGGGGCGCAGGTTGTCGGTGGTGCGGTCCAGGCGGAAAGCGTAGCGGCTGAGGTACTCGCCCTGCGGGGTAAAGCGCTGCACCTCGTTGGTGCCCACGTCCAGCACATACACGTGGCCGTCTGGGGAGGCCACGATGGCGCGCGGTTTCTCAAACCGGCCCAGTCCCTGCCCCTTGCCCCCGAAGCGGCGCACGAAGCGGCCCTGGGTGTCGAAGACCACCACGTGGTGGGCCTCGGCGTCCAGCACGAACACCTGCGATTCGGTGGCGGCAATCGCCACAGGCTGCAGCAGTTCGCCGTCGTTCAGGCCGTAGGGCCCAAAGCTCAGGAGTTCCTTGCCGCCCGGGTCGAGTTTGCGCACCAGCGCGCCCGCCTTGCCCTGGCGGTAATCCAGCAGGGTCACGTACAGGTGGCCCTGGGGGTCACTGGCCATCGCGTTGGGCGCGCCGGGCATGCCCCCCGTCGCCGCCGACTGGTCGCGCAGGCTGGCGCGCAGCTTGCACTTCAGGTCCAGCAGGCGCACGGTGCCGCGCTTTTCCTGCACGCTCAGGGCCAGGGCCACGGGGTCGTTAAAGGCCTCGTCGCTCAGCACGCCCGCGTCAATGCGCGCAATCACCTCGTCCAGGGTGGGGCGCTGGGCAGGGTCTTTCTCGATCATGTGCAGAATCAGGTCGTTGAGCTTGCCGGGCACCTCCAGGCGCACCTGCTTGGGCGGCTTGGGCGACTCGAACACCTGCTGGTGCACCACCGCCTCGTAGCTGCCTTTGAAGGCGGTCTGGCCGGTCACCATCTCGTAGGCCAGCAGGCCCAGCGAGTACACGTCGCTGCGGGCGTCCACGCGGTTGCCCTTGGCCTGTTCGGGGGCCATGTAGATGGGCGTGCCCACCCGCGCGCCGGTCATGGTGAGGCGGGTGAGCACCTTGCCCACCGCGATACCAAAGTCCATCAGCTTGACCCCGCCCTCGCGCAGCACGTTGTCGGTAAAGGCGTTTTTCAGGATCATCACGTTGGCGGGCTTGATGTCGCGGTGCACCACGTTCTGCATGTGAATGTGGCGCAGGGCGTCGGCCAGGGCGCGGATAATCTGCGTGCCTTCGGTAAAGCTCAGGGTGCGGTTTTCCAGCAGGGACTCGAGGCTGTCGCCGTCCAGAAACTCCATGGCGATGTAGTGCTCGGGGTCCTGCATGCGGTAGTCGTACACCCGCACGATGTTGGGGTGGCTAAAGCGCTTGAGCACCTCGGCCTCGCGGTAAAAGCGCTTGACGAACTTGGCGTCGGCGAGGTACTTGTCCTGCGGCACCTTCAGGGCCACGATGCGGCCGTCCTGGCGGCGCCGGGCGCGGTACACGCTGCCCATGCCCCCAATCCCAATGCGGTCGAGCACCTCATAGTCCTGAAAGCGCAGGTCCGCCGAGGTCTGGGTCAGGGTGCTGCGCCGGGCGGCCAGGGTGGGGTTGGCGGTGCGCTGCACGCGCACGGGACGGCCCCGGGCGTCGCGGGGGCCCCGGTGCAGGCTGGGGGTCAGCACCCGCCCCAGGCGAAACGCGGCGGTGGCCAGCACAAAGGCGGCCACGCTCAGCACGCCCTGGGCGCGGCCCAGGCCCGCAACATTCAGCGCGCCCTGGGCCCCGCCGCCCAGCGCCAGCGCCGCGAGCAGCAGGGCCAGCACCCCCACCACGCCGGCCGACACAAACGCCAGCACACGCTCAGGCGCGCGCACCGAGAGCAGCAGCCCCACGATGAACAAGGCGCCCAGCAGCAGCCACGTCACGCCGCGCCGCCGGGCAGGGGAAGTTGAAGGGTCGGCTTCATCCTCTTCAGTTATACAGGGCGGCCCTTGCGCAGAACTTACATGGCGCGCCCTGGCCACGGCACGCACCCCGGGGCCCCTGCACAGGGGCGGGGCGGCGGGGCATACTGAAACAGATGGCGCGCGCACCTTCCCCTGTACCCTGCCTGTGGCCGGGGCCCTGCGCGGCGGGCCGGCCCCTTCTTGGCCCCGCCTGCGGCCGGGGGGCGCCGTGAACCACTGGGCTGAACTGGTCGAACTGTTTGAATACAAGATTGCGGACGTGCTTGAAGGCCGCACCCCCCGCGGCGGGCGCCGCTCGGTGACTGAACTGCGCGAAACCCTGCTCTCGGCGCCGCTGGAGCCAGCGCTGCTGCGCCGGGTGATGGAAACCGACCGGCTGTTTCGCGGTGCCAATGGGCGCGCGCCCAATCCGCACCGGGGCCGCCCGGCCCCGCAGACCCACCCGGGCTGGGAGGCCCCGGTCACGGCCGACTCGGAAGAGGCGCGCGCCTGGGACGAACTGCAGACCCTGCTGTGGCACCAGCACGTCACCGCGCGCCTGCAGGAACTGGCCGCCCACTGGCAGCGCGACGCCACCCTGCAGCGCCTGCGGGTGCTGTACGCCGTGGTGGAAAACGCCGAGCGCGCCGGCAGCGCCCAGCCGGTGCCGGTGCCCGAAGCCAACGACCCCCTGATGGACCTGCACGACCCCGAGGTGAACCAGGCCATTGCCAGCGCCCTGGGCACCCTGCTGTACACCGAGGCGGGCCGGGTGCAGGTGCGCGCGGCGCTGTCGCAGGTGCAGGCCGAACCCTTTCCGCGCCACCCCGACGAAGACGTGCTGGCCGCGCGCATTGCCGCCGCTGAGCGCGAGCCGCTGTCGCCCGAAGCCAGGGACGCCCTGATTCGGGCGCTGAAGGCCGAGTACCCCATGCCGCGTGACCCCCGCGAGCGCTCGGTGATTCGCGTGGCGGCGCGCGAGGTGGCCGACCAGCTGGAGCCGCTGCTGGACAGCGCCCCCAAGCGGGCCCTGGGCGCCGTGCCGCACGGCAGCGTGCTATACGCGCAGCACCCTGCCAACGCCATGCGCGTACCCGACGACGGCGCCGATAAACTCATCATTCATCTGCGCGGGGCCCAGGCGGCGCACTGGCGCGGCCTGGACCTGCGCTGGCAGCCTATTGGGCCCAACTGGCAACTGCAGGTGGGCGGACAGGTGGCGCTGCTGCGCCCGGGGCTGGGGCCGCTGGAGCGCACGCAAAGCCTCTCGCTGCCCGGCACCCGACTGCGCCTTTTTCTGAGCGGCGCGTACCTGCTGCTGCACGTGGACAGCCACGCCGCCGTGGAACTGGGCCGCCGCGCTTCGCTGGCGCGCGCCGTGTCGCTGCTGCTCGACAGCCAGGAATCGTTCGGCTACCTGCGCCTGGCCCGGGCCGCCGCCCAGTTGCTGCGCGGCGGGCCCCTGAATGCCGAGGCACTGGGCCCCGCCAGCGCCGGCAAGTACCACGCCGCCACGCCAGACGTGCTGCTGGCCTTTGCCCGCAAGGGCGTTGAGACCCTGTGCGTGCGCCTGGAGCGCACTGAGCCCACGCAGGCGGCCTCAGCCTTTGCCGAGGCGGCGGCGCAGCTGGGCCTGCACCCGTTGGCGGCCGAGCGCCTGCACGCGGCGCTGCACGCGGCCCTGCACCGGCCCGAACCCCTGCCCGATCCCCGCAGCGGCGAGCGCTTTGAGCTGAGCCCTGGCCCCTTCCTGAGCGTGCACCTGGGCGACGACCCGGTGACGCTGGACGCGGGCGCGCGCGCCGTGACCCTGCGCCAGGACTACAAGGGCGAACTGGTGGTGGTGCTGCCGGGCCTCGCGCCCATGATTCTGCACGACCTGCTGGTGGTGCGCGTGCCGGACCTGCACCTGCTGCTGGTGCGCCACGGCGCGTGGCTGGCCGCCGCCACCGGCCATGATGAAGCCGTGCCCACCCTGGCGCCGGGGGCCAGCACCCACGCGCCGCCCCACTGAGGGCAGCCAGGGCCGCCATACGGCTAAGCGTCCCCATCCCTTACCATGATCGGCATGCTGGCGTCCCCCCCACCCGCCTCTGCCCTGGCTGTGCTGATCCCCGCGTTCAACGAGGCCGACACGGTGGGCACGGTGGTGCGCGTGGCGCTGGAACTGACCCCGCAGGTGATCGTGGTGTCCGACGGCAGCACCGACGGCACCGCGCAGGCGGCCCATGAGGCCGGGGCGCAGGTGGTGGACCTGCCCCAGAACGCGGGCAAGGGCGCGGCGCTGCTGGCGGCAGTGCAGGCCGCCACGGCTGACACGGTGGTGCTGCTGGACGCCGACCTGACCGGCCTGACCCTGGCCCACCTGCAGCGGCTGTGCGCCCCGGTGCTGAGCGGCGAACTGGACATGAGCATTGGCGTGTTTGAGGGTGGGGGCTTCGTGACCGACTGGGGCAACAAGCTCACCCCGCACCTGAGCGGCCAGCGCGCCTGCCGCCGCGCGTGGCTGCTGGGCGTGCCGGACCTGGGGGCCGAACGCTGGCCCGAACCCGCCATCACCCAGCACCTGAAAGCCACAGGCGCGCGCTGGGCCTACGTGGAACTGCCCCATGTGGCCCAGGTGGTCAAGGAAAAAAAGCGGGGCTTCTGGCGCGGCGCCCAGGCCCGCACCAAGATGTACGCCGCCCTGCTGACCTACCGTGCCCGCCGCCGAAAGTAGAGGCGCTGGCCGCGTTCAGCCAGCGCACGCAGGCTTCGGACTCTGCCTGAAGCACTGGTGCAGGCGGATTGAACGGTTCAATAGGCAAGCCTCGATGGACACGGCGTTTTCATTCCCTCGCGCGCGCTACCCCACCCGGTCTTCACGCCACAGCCGTTTCCCAGGACGTGAACCGCTGCCCGCCTCAGCCCTATTTCACCAGATCAATCACGCTGCCGTCGGCGGTTTCATAGCGCACCACGCCCACGGTGGGCACGAAATAGGTGGTCTGCACGCTCAGCTTGCCAGCGGCGGTGGTTTCGGTGCGGATCTTCAGGGTGTTGTATGCCCCCGCCGACGTGCGCAGGGGCGCCACCCCCACCACGGTGGAGCGCTGGCGCAGCCCCGCCGTCACGCCTGTCCAGGTCTGCCCCGGGCGCAGCGGCCCCGGGGGGTAAATGTTCAGGGGCGGGGTGTACCACGTCAGGCGACCGCCCGTGTTCACGCCGCGCAGCCACACGCTGCCGTCGGCGCGGTGCTCCAGCAGGTCCTGGGTAAAGACCGTCTGCCCAAACTGGTGGCTGACCGGCGTGACCGACACGCCCCGGTGCACCACGGGCGCGCCCACCACCTGGGTTTCGCCGCTGCTGTAGGTCCAGCGCATGCCGGGGCGCTTGGGGTAGTAACTGGTGTCCACCGCCAGGGCGCCCGCCAGCGGCAGGGGCAGCAGCAACAGAAGAAGGTGGGCCGGGCGCAGGGCGATCATCGGGCTTCAGGGTAGCGGCTTTGGACGGCGTGGGGGGTGGGCGGGGTCGGGTCCCACGCGGCGGGTCGCCACGGATTCGCGCAGCATCAGTTCCTGGCGCGGCGTAAAGGGCGGGATGGCCTCGCCGCGCAGCCGGGCCAGCACGGCGCGCGCCAGCCAGCGGCCCATCTCGGCCATGGGCTGGCGCACCGAGGACAGCGGCGGCGTGGTGTACGCCGAGCCCGGCAGGTCGTCAAAGCCGATCAGCGACAGGTCCTCGGGCACGCGCAGGCCCAGGCGGTGCAGCGCCAGCCGGGCGCCGTAGGCCATCTGGTCGTTGGCGCAGAACACGGCGGTCAGGCGGGGGCAGCGCTGCCAAAGCCGCTGCATCCCAATAAGCCCCGACAACTCCTGAAAGTCGCCCGCCACCACCAGCGAGGGCTGAAAACGCAGGCCGCAGTCCTCCAGTGCCTCGCGGTAACCGGCCAGCCGCTCCCGGGCGTCGGCATGGTCCGGCGGCCCGCTGATGTGCCCGATCACCCGGTGCCCGCGCCCCACCAGATACGTCACAAGGTCACGCGCCGACTGCCGCTGGTCCAGCGCGATAGACACCCCGCCCCAGGCGTCCAGGTTCACCACGCGCCCCAGCACCCCCACGGGCACCTGCGCGGCCACCGCCCGAATCTCGGCGTCGGGCAATTGGCCGCCCAGCAGAATCAGGCCCTCCACCCGGCGGCCCAGCAGCAGTTCCACGGCATGTTCTTCCTCGCCGGTGCGCCAGTGCCCGCTGATCATCAGGGGCGAGTAGCCGCTGCCCATCAGACCGCGCTCAATGCCGCTCAGGGCGTCGTTGTAAAAGGGGCTGGCAATGTCCGGCGTCAGCACCCCGATAATGCCGGAGCTGCCCGTGGCGAGGCTGCGCGCAAAGGCATTGCGCGTGTAGCCCAGTTTCTCAATGGCCCGGCGCACCTGCGAGGCCTTGTCATCGCCCACGCGGGCGGTGCCGTTCAGAATGCGCGAGACCGTGCTGGGCGACACCCCAGCCTCGCGCGCCACTTCGGTGAGGGTAACGGCACGGGTCATGGCCGCCGCCCCCAGGAGTGGGGCCGCACTGGCGCAGCTTGATCCATACGCCAGTGTAAATGAAAGCGCTTTCAGATGCTAGGGCTAGAGGGCGGGGAGAGCGTGCCGGCGCAACAGGACAAGCTGTTCCGCGCCGAGGCCAGGGGCGGGTGCTGATAGAGCAGGAAAAGGCTGAGGGAGGGGGCTCCACATGCGAGAAGCGCCCTCCCCCATTCACTCCTCGCCCCAACGACGTGCCTTCGCGGCTCTAGAGCAGTGGACACAAAGATGATGTTGGTTTTCGACCCTCTCCCCTCGTGGGATTCGAAGAGCGGCGGCGCACAGAGGGCATAGGGGTGAGGGGGTGCTTTGGTCAACCGCTCTAGCGCACTGTGCGACTGCCTGCGAAACCGCGCTCAGGGCCCCTGACGCTCCGGCAAGACTCAACAACCGACGCGCCCCACTGGCCGAGCGTCCGAAACTGCAGCGCCCCAAATATTCGCTCAGGACAGCTTCTTTCGCTTCGTGCGCTGCGGAAGCCCTGCTCACTCCACTGCGCCAACACCCTTGCCAGAGGCTGCCCTGCATGTCTCCAGCCCCTCCACCCCGGCCCTCAATCCTGATCGCGGCCCAGTTCGTTGCCGCGCCGGGTGGCCTGCACCACCGCTTCAATCAGGCCGCCGCGCACGCCCGCTGCTTCCAGGGCAGCCAGCCCGGCAATCGTGGTGCCGCCGGGGCTGGCCACCTCGTCTTTCAGCAGGCCCGGGTGGGCGCGGCGCTGCAGCAGTTCGCCGGTCGCCACCAGCAGCTTGGCGGCCAGTTCGTTGGCCAGCGGGCGGGGCAGGCCCATGCGCACGCCGCCGTCGGCCAGGGCCTCGGCCACCACAGCGGCGTAGGCGGGCCCAGATGCACTCATGCCGGTAAAGGTGTTGAACAGGTGCTCGGGCAGGTCGTAGGTGTCGCCCACCGCGCCGAAGAGGGTGCGGGCAAAAGCCAGATCGCCGGCGTCGGCGGCCTCGCGCGGGCCGGCAATGGCGGTCTGGCTCAGGCCAATGGTGGCGGCGAGGTTGGGCATCACCCGCACCACGCGCTTGGTACCCAGGCGCCGCGCCAGGGCGGCCACATTTACCCCGGCCATCGTGGAAATGTACCCGGCGTTTTCCTGCGCCAGCCACTCGGCGGCTTCGGGAAACACGCGCGGCTGCAGGCTGATCAGAATGCGCTCGGCGCGCCCCAGTTCGGCCGGCGCGATCACGCGGGTGCCGGTGCGCGCGGCAATCTCCTGGGCACGCGGCACGTTGGCGTCCAGCAGGCCAATATCGGCAGCCGGCAGCACGCCGCGCGCGGTGACCCCCTCCAGCAGGGCCAGACCCAGTTTTCCCACTCCAACAATGGCGAGCTTCATCCCGGTCAGTATAGGTGCGGCCCATCCCCCGCCCGGGGCCCGGCGTGCAGACGTGCGGGGCGCAGGTACACTGCGGGGCGATGCTGGTGTACCACCTTCCCGGAACCTTCGACACGCGAGACGACCACCTGGACCTGCTGTGGCAGGCGGGCGCCACCGGCCTGGAGGAGCGCGCGGGCGTGATCCGCGCCTACTTCGACGAGGAAACCGAACTGCCTGAGGCCGTGCGTGACGGCGAGTGGCGCCAGGAAGCCGACCAGGACTGGCTGGCCGAGTTCAAGGCGGGGCTGCGTCCGGTGCAGGCGGGCCGCGTGACCATCGTGCCGCCGTGGCTGCGCGCCGAGGTGCCGGGCACGCAGGTGCCGCTGATCATTGAGCCGGGCATGGCCTTTGGCACCGGCCACCACGCCACCACCCGGCTGGCCGTGGAGGCGCTGGGCGAACTGGACCTGGACGGCCGCACCGTGCTGGACGTGGGCACCGGCAGCGGCGTGCTGGCGATTGCGGCGGCGCTGCTGGGCGCGCGCTACGCCCTGGGGGTGGACATTGACCCCATCACCATTCCGATTGCCTTTGAAAATGCCGAACTGAACGGGGTGCCAGCGGGCCGCGCGGCCTTTATGGAAGGCACTCTGGGCGATGATCTGCCCGGCGACGTGGTCGAGGACGGCGTGTACGACGTGCTGGTGGCGAACCTGTACGCCGAACTGCACGACCTGCTGGCGGGGGCCTATGTCTCGCACCTGCGTCCGGGCGGCCCGCTGATCCTGACCGGCATTCTGCTGAGCAAGCTGCCGCTGGTGCGCGCGGCGCTGGACCGCGAGGGCTTTACCAAGGTCACGGTGCGCGAGGACGGCGAGTGGGCGCTGGTGACGGCCCGCGCGGGCGCGTGAGCGCGGGTCTGCCCCGCCACCGCCTGCGGGTGACCGCCCTGGCGCCCACGATGGTCCTGGGCCCGGGCGAGGCCCGGCACCTGCACGTGCTGCGCCTGCGCCCCGGGGACGAGGTGCGGGTGTTTGACGGCCAGGGCCACGAGGCGCGCGCCACCCTGGCCGAACTGGACGAGGGCCGCGCGGTGCTGACCCTGGGCGAACCGGTCAGCGGCGCGGCCGAAACGCCCTTTCCCCTCACGCTGGGCGCCGCGCTGCTCAAGGGCGACAAACTCTCAGATGTGGTGCGCGCCGCCACCGAACTGGGCGTGGCACAGGTGCAACTGCTGGTCACCGCCCGCGCCGATGTGCGCGACATTGGGCCACAGAAACTGGAGCGCCTAAACCGCGTGGCACAGGAGGCCAGCAAGCAGTCGCGCCGCGCGGTGGTGCCCCCCGTACTGGCCCCGGTGCCCCTGGCTGCTTTTCAGCCGGCCGGGCAGGTGCTGGTGGCGCAGCCGGGCGCCGCTGCCCGCGTGGCCGAGGTGGTGGCGTGGCACGCGCCTTTGACCGTCATCACCGGCCCCGAAGGCGGCCTGACCGAGGCCGAGGTGACCGCCCTGAGCGCACGCGGCGCCCACGCCGTGACCCTGGGGCCCCGCATCCTGCGCGCCGAAACCGCCCCGGTGGCGCTGCTGGGCGCCATTGCGGCGCTGGGGCAGTAGGGGCCAGCAAAGGGCACTGGGCCTTTCCTGAACCCCGGCTGCCCTACGCGCTCAGGGCAGTCGGCACCAGCTGGCGCCAGGAATGCACGCTGCCCACCTGGGCGGTCACAAAGCGTTCCAGGGCGCGCCAGAGGGCCGGGCGCTGCTCGGCGCTCAGGGGGTGGGCCATACTCTCGCGCACGGTGCGCCGGACCACGCCCTGCAGGAAATCCAGGGCCTCGGGGGGGTAGGCGGGAAGGGCGGCGCAGCGTGCACACAGCAGCTGCCCGCCCAGGGGGTCGGGGTGGGCCGGTTCGGGGGCGCCGCAGCGGGCACAGCGGCCGGTCTGCGGCACAAAACCTGCCAGGGCCAGCAATTTGTAGCTCATGACCAGCGCCACCCACTCGGGGTCAGGCTGGTGGGCCACGCCGCGCAGGGCGCCGGCAAACAGCTCAAAGGCCTGCTCGCTGAATTCGCCTTCCTGAAACAGGGCGTCGGCAAATTCGGCCATCAGGTGGGCAAAGGCGTAGCGCCCCGGCTGGGCCAGGGTGGGCAGCGCGCCTTCCAGCACCGCCTGCTGCACCGTGGCCAGATCGTTGCCGGGCGTCTGGTAAATCTGCACGCCCACATGGTGAAAAAGGTTCAGGCGGCTGGACAGCGGCCCGCGCACCCCGCCGCGCGCAATGGCCTTGAGTTTGCCCTGCGGGGTCAGCAGGGTCACGATGATGTCGCCCGCCGGGGTCACCCGGCGCCGAATCACGATTCCACTGCGGTTGGCGCTGCGCGACCTCACGCCGGGCAGTCTAGCGCCGCGCCTGGGGCTGGGGCTGTGCCTCTGTCCACCTTCGGCCCGGGGAGCGGCCCCTACACTGCGGGGCAATGAGCGACTCCCCGCGCCGGAAATCCGAAGACCACAGCGTGCAGGACTTGCTGCGCGAACTGTTTCCAGACACCCACCGCGAACTGTTTGGCGCGGCCCCGGGCCAGCACCAGCCCCCCACCCTGGGCCTGTACGAGGTGGCCGACGGCCGCCTGGCCCTGGTGCACGGCGATCAGCTGGCGGAATTCACGCCGCTGGACCCCAAGGGCGCGCGGGCGCTGCACTGCGACCTGTGCCACTACACCCGCAGCCGCAGCGAGGCCGCCCTGTACCGCGTGCATGTGGCGGCGCGGCGCACGCGCTACGTCACGCTGTGCCTGGGGTCGGCCGCCTGCGTGACGCGGGCCGGCGAGCGCGGCCTGCTGAAACTGGCCGAGCGGATTTTTCCCATCGAGCCCATTGGCCCAGACGAGCGGTAAAGCTCCTGGGGGCGCAGTCGCCTGCCCCAACCAAAGTCAGAGGCACCCCCACGCGGGAGGTGCCTCTGCAGAAGACTGGGGCTTACCAGCGGTCGTTGCGGCGGTTGCCGCCGCCGGCGCCACCGTACTCGCTCACGGGGGCAGCCTTGGTCACGACAATGTTCTTGGCCTGGGGGCCCTTGCCGCGCTGACCTTCTTCGATTTCAAACTCGACTTCGTCGCCTTCGTTCAGCTTCTTGAAGCCGCTGGCCTGGATGGCGCTGAAGTGCGCGAAGACGTCGGGGCTGCCTTCAGTCTGAATGAAGCCGTAACCCTTTTCCGCGTTGAACCACTTTACTTTGCCTACTGCCATAATGCACTCCTTAGCTTTCAAGGGCGATCCGGGACGCTCAGAATCTGCCTGCGCGCCCCTTCTCTATGTGCGTACCCAGGAAAACTATGAGAGCAGTTTAGGGGGGGACCGCCCAGGCCAAACGTGCCCCGAATTACTTTTGACCGCCTGCGGGGAAACGTTAAGGCCACTCACCTTGTCCTGGGACGCGCCTGCCCCTAGCGTCAGGACATGGACGCCCTCTGGCGCGAGAGTCTGGAACAACTCGGATTACTGACCGGGTTGCTGGTGGCGGCGGTGCTGAGCGGCCTGATCGGCTGGGAACGGGAGGCCCACCGCGCAGGGGCGGGGCTGCGCACCCACATGCTGGTAGGCGTCAGCGCGGCGCTGTTCGTGGTGCTGGCCGAGGCCCTGATCCGGCAGTTCGGCAACGACAATACGGCGGTGCGCTTTGACCTGGTGGGCGTGCTGGCCGCCGTGGTCAGCGGCGTGAGCTTTCTGGGCGCGGGCACCATTTTTTCATCCGGCAAGGGCGAGCGCACCCGGGGCCTGACCACCGCCGCCAGCCTACTGGCGACCGCCGGGGTGGGTGTGGCCTGCGGCCTGCATCTGTACGTGTTTGCCCTGGGCGCCACGCTGCTGTTCCTGTTCATCCTGCGCCCACTGCATCGCCTGGCCGAAGGAGCGAACCGCTGAGCAGAGGTGTCTGTTTCATCTTGAGGACCAGAGGCAGCGGCCCAACTCTGCGTGCGCCACCGTTCTCCTCACTTCTAACCGAGCCCACGAACGTTTTTCCGTCCCCAACCCCAGAGCCACCCATGAAGGGCAGGTGCGCCACTCCCCATCTTTTGCTCCTGAATATTGTATACAATATCCACAATGACCTCGTTTGAACGACCCACCCTGGTGCGCGACGGTGTGTATGACCACCTGCGCCGCGCCGTGCTGGACGGCGATATCGCCCCCGGCGAGCGGCTGGGCGAGGTGGAACTGGGCCAGCAACTGGGCGTGTCCCGCACCCCCATCCGCGAGGCCCTGATGCGGCTGACCCAGGACGGCCTGCTGGTGGCCGAGGCCAACAAGGGCGTGCGGGTGCGCCTGCTCAGCGCCGCCGAGGCCCGCGATACCTATGTGGTGCGCGAGGAACTCGACGGCCTTGCGGCGGCCCTGGCGGCCGGGCACCATACCCCCGCCGACGCCGTGGCCCTGCGCGCCGCCCTGGCCGAACTGCACGCCGCCCCCGCCGACGACTACCGCGCCCAGACCCGGCTGGACCTCGCCTTTCACCGGGCCATCACGCACGCCGCGCACAACGCGGCCCTGACCCCTCTGGCCCGCGATCTGGAACAGCGCGTGGCCCTGATCAAGCACCAGACCCGCACCTACAACGCCCACCCGCAGACCGATGCCCAGCACGCCGCGCTGCTGGACGCCATTCTGGCGCGCGACGGCCACGCGGCGCGGGCAGCGGCCCGGCTGCATGTGCGCACCTTCGCCGCCCTCGTCCTGAGTGACCTAGGAGAGAACCCATGATTGACCAGATTTACCGCAAGGCCGTCCTGACAGTGGCCGGCCAGAAGACCGTTGAAGACCTTGTGCGCGCCCGGGGCTGGGGCATGGCGCAGCGCTTCGTGGCGGGCGAAACGCCCCAGACCGCCATCTCGGCCGTGCAGGAACTGCACAAGGACGGCATTTTGGCCAACCTTGACCTGCTGGGCGAGTTCATCGAATCGCCCGAGCAGTGCACCGCCTTTGCCGACAACGTGCTCACCATGATCGAGGCGGCGTATGCGGCCGGCATCACGCCGTACGTGAGCATCAAGCTGTCCAGCGTGGGCCAGGGCAAAACCGTGGGCGGCGAGGACCTGGGCCTGAGCAACGCGCGGCGCATCATCGGGCGGGCGGGGGGCTACGGCGGCTTCGTGTGCCTGGACATGGAAGACCACCCCCGCGTGGACCAGACGCTGGCCCAGTTCCGGCAGCTGGTGGGCGAATTTGGGCACGGGCATGTGGGCACCGTGCTGCAGAGCTACCTCTACCGCAGCGAACAGGACCGTGACGGCCTGGACGACCTGCGCCCCAACCTGCGCATCGTGAAGGGCGCCTATCTGGAACCCGAGACGGTGGCCTACCCCGACAAGGCCGATGTGGACGCCGCCTACCGCCGCCTGGTGTACGCGCACATGAAGGCCGGCAACTACGTGAACGTGGCCACCCACGACGAACAGCTGATTGATGACGTCAAGATGTTCGCGCTGGCGCACGGCATTGCGAGGGACGCCTTTGAGTTCCAGATGCTGTACGGCATCCGCCGCGACCTGCAAAAAGCCCTGGTGCAGGAGGGCTACCGCGTGCGCGCCTACATCCCCTATGGCCGCGACTGGTACCCCTACTTCAGCCGCCGCATTGCCGAGACGCCGCGCAACGCGATGTTCGTCATTCGCGGCATGCTCAAGGGCTAGGGCGCGCTTGAATACGGCCATGTCCCTGCCCGCTGTTCATCCCCGCGCCATCAGTGGCCTGCGCAACTTCTTTCACGACTACTTTCAGGCCGTTCGGGAACTGGAGCTGGACCAGACGCCCGAACAGCGCCGGCACCTGCCTGAATTCTTCCTGACCTTCAGCGGGCACAGCATGCCGCCGCTGACGCTGCATGTCTACCCGGACGGCGCGCTGACCAAGCCCGGCGAGGAAGAGGCCGGCGCCGCCCTGGACGACCTGGAGGACAAGATCCGGCCGCTGTTCTCCTACCGGCTGGACCCCCATGTGCGCGGCACCATGCACGAGATCAGCGAGCGCGAGGGCATGTATCAGGCGTTTCAGCGGGGTGGGCAGACGGTGTACCTGCACCCGGCGGCGCTGCGGCAGCTGGCGCAGTTGCCGGTGGCGCGGGACGCTTACGGCGTCCTTCATCTGACGCTGCTGTGGCTGCACCTTGGGGGGTTTGCCTTGCTGGCGCTGGGCCTCCTGACCCTTGCTGAAGGCGGATTCCTTGAAAACCTGCTGATTACTGGCTTTTACGGGATGTTCTTCCTGATTTCGTATGTTGTGCTCACGCTGCCACTGCGGCTGCCCGCCGTGCAGAAAGCCCTGACCGGCGGACGCCAGCGCGCCTTCGCGGCCATTGTGGCCGATTGCCAGCCGGTGGGACGGCGCGCCCTGGACGAGCACCTGGCCGCCGAGGTGCCCGCCGGGGTGCTGACCCGCCTCAATGCCCTGCCCGAACGCCGCCCCGAGCCGCTGGACGTGCTGATCCGCGACGAGTGGCGTCTGGGCGAACTGTGGGACCTGGCCCACCAGGCCGCGCACGACCTCGCCAAAGTGCCCGAAAGCAGCCCCGAGTTCCCCCGCCTGACCGCCCAGACCGAGGCCCTGCTGGACGACGTGGTGCAGGCCTTTGCCGCAGCCCAGCTGCCCGAGCCCGAACAGGCCACGCGCCTGAACGCCCTGCGCGAGCAGATCACCCGCCATGCCCAGGCGCTGGGGGTGGGCCGCCAGCCCCGCCTGGCTGAGCCTGCCCCGGCCAGCCCCAGGCGCTGAGCCCTGACCCAAGGAGAGCCCATGACGGACCCCCGACCCACCCCCCATCCCCCACCGGACCTGATCGGCGTGACCGGCGCGCCCGGCAACGTGGGCACGCCGCTGGTGCGGGAACTCTTGCGCCGGGGCGCGCGGGTGCGGGTGCTGGCCCGCCGCCCGGAGGTGGCGCGGCAGGCCCTGGCCGATGTGGCGGCCCAGGTGGAGTTTGCCCCGCTGACCTTCGGGGAGCGCCCCACCTATGCCCGCGCCCTGCAGGGCCTGGACCGGCTGTTTGTGCTGCGCCCGCCGCAGCTGAGCCGCGTGACGCGCGATCTGGTGCCCGCGCTGGACGTGGCCCTGGGAGCCGGGGTGAGGCACTTTGCCCTGCTGTCGCTGCAGGGCGCCGACCGCCTGACCGTCACGCCACACGCGCAGCTCGAAGCGTACCTGCGCGGCACCGGCGCCGACTGGACCTTTCTGCGGCCCGGCTTCTTTCTGCAGAACCTGAGCACCACCCACCTGCCCGAACTGCGCCGGGGCGAGCTGGCCGTGCCCGCCGGCCAGGGCCGCACCTCGTTTGTGGACGTGCGCGATGTGGCGGAAGCGGCGGCCGTGGTCCTCACCGAGGCCGGGCATGCGGGCCGGGCCTATGAACTGACGGGCCCCCAGGCGCTGACCTACGGCGAATTAGCTGAGGTCTTCTCGGGGGCGCTGGGCCGCCCTGTGCGCTACACCAACCCCTCGCCCCTGGCCTTTTTCCGGCTGCTGCGGGCGCGCGGCGTGCCGCCTGCACAGATTCTGGTGATGGAAGCCATCTACGCCACCGCCCGCTTTGGCCTCGCTGCCCACGTCTCGCAGGACCTGCCCCAGCTGCTGGGCCGCCCGGCACGCACGGCGCAGGACTTCGCCCACGACCTTCCCGCCCTGCTTCAAGGAGACACCCCATGATCAAAGTTCAGGACTACCGCCCGCAGAGCTTCATTGACTTTACCCAGCCCGAAAACGTGGCCGCGTATCAGACCGCGCTGAAGAAGGTGCGCGCCGAACTGGTGGGCAAGCACTACCCCCTGGTCATTGACGGCGAGCGGGTGGACACCGCCGAGAAGCTGCAAAGCCTCAACCCCTGCGACACCAGCGAGGTGGTGGGCACCACCGCCAAGGCCACCATCGAGGACGCCGAGCGGGCCCTGCAGGGCGCCTGGAAGGCCTTTGAGGGCTGGAAGAAGTGGGATATGGACGCGCGGGCCCGCATTCTGCTGAAAGCCGCCGCCATCCTCAAGCGCCGCCGCCTGGAAGCCTGCGCCCTGATGAGCATTGAGGTGGGCAAGAACTACGCCGAGGCCGATGTCGAAGTGGCCGAGGCCATTGACTTTCTGGAGTATTACGCCCGCTCGGCCATGAAGTACGCGGGCTTTGGCAGCAGCGAAACCACATGGTTTGAAGGCGAGGAAAACGGCCTGATGTCCATTCCGCTGGGCGTGGGGGTCAGCATCAGCCCCTGGAACTTCCCCTGCGCGATCTTTATTGGCATGGCGGCGGCGCCCATCGTGGCGGGCAACTGCGTGCTGGTCAAGCCCGCCGAGGACGCCGGGCTGATTGCCGGCTTCATGGTGGACATCATGCTCGAAGCCGGGCTGCCCGCCGGGGTGCTGCAGTTCCTGCCCGGTGTGGGCAAGGAAATCGGCGAGTACCTCACCACCCACGCGGGGACCCGCTTCATCACGTTTACCGGCAGCCGCGCGGTGGGCCTGCACATCAACGAGGTGGCGGCCAAGGTGCAGCCTGGGCAGAAGTGGATCAAGCGCGTGGTCATGGAACTGGGCGGCAAAGACGCCATGATCGTGGATGAAACCGCCGATCTGGACGTGGCGGTCACGGCCGCCGTGCAGGGCGCCTTTGGCTTCAACGGCCAGAAGTGCAGCGCCATGAGCCGCCTGATCGTGGTGGACGAGGTGTACGACGCGGTGGTGAATGCCTTCGTGGAGCGCGCCCGCGCCCTGAAGGTGGGCACCGGCGAGGAGAACGCCAACGTCACGGCCGTGGTGAACCAGATGAGCTTTGACAAGATCAGCAGCTATCTAGAGTTGGCCCCCAGTGAGGGCACGGTGCTGCTGGGCGGGCAGGCCCCAGGCGAGTGCGGCGGCAAGAAGGGGTACTACATCCAGCCGACCATTGTGGGCGACGTGGAGCGCGGCGCCCGACTGGCGCAGGAAGAAATCTTCGGGCCAGTGGTGTCGGTGCTGCGCGCCAAGGACTGGCAGGACGCGCTGGCTATTGCGAACTCGACCGAGTACGGCCTGACCGGCGGGGTGTGCAGCAACTCGCGCGAGCGGCTGGAACAGGCCCGTGCCGAGTTCGAGGTGGGCAACCTGTACTTCAACCGCAAGATCACGGGCGCCATCGTGGGGGTGCAGCCGTTTGGCGGCTACAACATGAGCGGCACGGATTCCAAGGCGGGCGGCCCGGATTACCTGGCGAACTTCATGCAGCTCAAGACCGTCACCGAGCGCTGGTAAACTACCCTTCCTGCCGATGCTGGGCGGCCTTCCGGGCCCCCAGCGTTTTTTTGGTGACAGCATAGCCACCTCTCCCGGCCGACGGAAAAGCCAGCCACAAGGGGCTAGAGCATCACGTTCTGCTCCCAAATGATCGGGGCCGACGTATCTCTTCACAGGAGTAACCTGAGCCCCCAGCCCACCTTTTTCCTCGAAAGATTCATCGTACGCCGCCGGACGCGGGGGCGTTGCCACAATTCAACGCCCAGTCAGCCTGTGATCAGGTTCGGAAGCGCACCCATACCTCTGTTTTGGCTTGTTTTACACCCAGGCCAGAGCAGACTAGACATGCTGCTGGCGGGGCGTGAACAGCACTCTAGTATCCGCTCCAACATTTCCGTTCTGCTTTGAGTTGGTGTCTGCCCCGCTGCCGCTTCCCAGGCCGCGCGGCGCGGTTCATGTCCCTGACCTGTGCCGCGCCGCGTTCGCCCGGGAGCACCGCCCTATTTTTTCCCTATTTTCTGGAGCCTTCATGACCCACGCACGTTTCCTGCTGGCCGCCACCCTCGCCCTGACCCTCGCCGCCTGCGGGCAGCAGACCACGCCTGTGGCCGCCGCCCCGGGGGCAGGCGCACCCGCCGCCGAGGCGATTGCCGGGGCCTACCTCGTGGGGTTCAAGCAGGAGGCCGTGAGCGCCCAGGGTCTGAGTGCCCAGGCCCTGGAAGCCCAGGCGGCGCTGCAGGCGCAGGCCATTGCGGCGGCGGGCGGCACCCTGACCAGCCAGTGGGCCGAAATCAGCGCGGCGGCCGTGAAGCTGGACAGCGCCGCCCTGGCCCGCCTGAAGGCCAACCCCCTGGTGGAGTACGTGGAGCCCGATCTGGTGCGCCGCGCCATGGGCTTTAAAAGCGGCGTGACGGACAGCAAGGTCTCGGCGGGCCTGAGCGCCCAGGCCGTGACCGGGCAGGCCCTGAACGCCCAGGCCCTGTACAGCGCCAGCGGCGAGTACACCTGGGGCGACAACGCCCTGCGCGTGCAGAACCTGCGCGCCAGCAACTACACCGGGGCCGGCGTGGCGGTGTGCGTGGGCGACACCGGCATTGACGGCAACCACCCCGAGTTTGCCCGCAAGCTCAAGGGCTTCAAGAACTTCGTGACCACCGAAACGGGCCGCAACGACCCCTACCAGCTGAACGACGTGTCGCACCACGGCACCCACGTCTCTGGCACGGTCTTTGCGCAGCTGGGCGCGGGCACCGGCGCTGCTGGCCTGCAGAGCGGCATGGACAGCAACGGCGTGGTGGGCGTGGCGACGGGCGTGAACCTGTACATGGCCCGCGTGCTGGGCAACGACGGCTCGGGGTCGTCAAGCGGCATCATCAACGGCGTGAACTGGTGCGCGGGCCTGCTGAAAAGCCAGGGCGGCACCGAGAACAAGGTGGTCATCAGCCTGTCGCTGGGCGGTGGCCGCGCCAGCCAGACCGAGCAGCGCGCCTACACCAGCGTGTACAACAAGGGCGCCCTGACCATCGCCGCCACCGGCAACGACGGCGCGGCCGTGTCCTACCCCGCTGCCTACACCAACGTGGTGGGCGTGGGCGCCGTGGACAGCAACCTGCTCAAGGCCGACTTCAGCAACTTCGGCACCCAGGTGGATCTGGTGGGCCCCGGCGTGGACGTGATCAGCTCGGTGCCGCTGGGCCAGGGCACTCGCGCCAGCGCCTCGGGCGGCGGCGTGACCTTTAGCGACGTGAAGTCGGCGGACCTGAGCGCCAAGGCCACCTTCAGCGGCAACGTGGTGGCGGCGGGCGGCACCAACAACGAATTCTGCGGCGTGGGCGTGCGCAACGCGGCCCTGAGCGGCAACATCGCCCTGATTTCGCGCGGCACCTGCTCCTTTGAAGAGAAGGTCGCCAACGCGGCGGGCAGCGGCGCCAAGGCCGTCATGATCTACAACAACGCGGCGGGCGCGCTGGGCCTGAGCCTGACCAACAGCTACACCATTCCGGTCGTGGGCATCCTGCAGGCCGACGGACAGGCGCTGCTGGGTAAGCTGCCCACCACGGGCACGGTCGCCGTGACGGGCGCCGATTACGAGTCGTACAACGGCACCAGCATGGCCACGCCCCATGTGTCGGCCGCCGCCGCCGTGGTCTGGGCCGCCAAGCCCACGCTGACCAACGCGGGCCTGCTGAACCTGCTGACCAGCACCGCCAGGGACCTGGGCACCGCTGGCAAGGACAACAACTTCGGCTTCGGTCTGGTGGACCCCCTGAAGGCCATAACCGGCCAGTAAAGCGCCCACAACCCTCCCCGCCGCTGGCCCCTGACCGGGCCGGGGCGGGGTTCTGGTTGTTGGGGAGGCAGACAGAGGGCGCAGCCCCCGACCCCCCGTCCTGGCTCGTGAGATTGACAGAAAAGGGCGGTGGCGCCTTGAAGGATTCAGCGATGTGTGGGCGGCGTCAAAGCTCGTCGTGAGGAAC
The DNA here is from genome assembly GCF_020166415.1 of Deinococcus multiflagellatus. Taxonomy (NCBI): domain Bacteria; kingdom Thermotogati; phylum Deinococcota; class Deinococci; order Deinococcales; family Deinococcaceae; genus Deinococcus; species Deinococcus multiflagellatus. The sequence continues at coordinate 101,331 of NZ_JAIQXV010000001.1, read as the reverse complement.
GGAGAATGGCTAAACGCCCTGCCTCCGAGTGAAGCCCCCTGAGTCAGTTCCTCTCCTTCTGCTGGGCAAGCGGCCCAAGTCGCCTCTCGCCGTTGCCCCTGCCCCTCCCGACCTCTGCTTAGGGCTCTCCCCTGTTGCCCGCTGGCACTCGCGGCACCACGCCCTGCGCAATGGTCCACCAGTCCAGGCGGTTGCCGTCCTGCACCAACAGGCGGCCATCCGGGTCAAAGGTGGTCTGGGGCAGGGGCACGCCAAAGCCGCAGCCGCCCCGGCGGGCATACCCACTGGCCAGCCCCGGGGGCGTGGGCAGGCGCTGGGCCGTGAACAGGTCGGCCAAGGCGAAGCCGTACAGGCCCCAGCCGCAGCCGTCACCCGTGCTTTCTTGCAGCAGCGCGCGGCGGCCGTCGCCCCGCAGGGCCGCCAGGGTCCAGCCGCTGTTGGGGTCGCGGGTGGTGGGCGCCATGTTCAAAGTGGGCCCCGCCTGCCCGCTATGCAGCGCCACCCGCCAGAACTGTGTGATGACTGGGTCGCTCTGGCTATTTGGGTGCTGGCTCCAGAGCGCCGCCGAGCGGCCGTCAGCCGCCGGCCACGCTGAGAGGCTGCCCCGGCGCCAGGGGGTTTGCCACAGCACCGGGCCGCCGGGCTGCTGGGCACTCAGGCGTTCGCGGTGGGTGGCCTGGGGGCCGCCCTGGTCCGCTGTGCGGGTAAGAAGGACGCTAGACAGCGGAAACACGGTGCCAGCCGGCAGAGGCAGCGGCGTGCCGTTCAGGCGCCACGCCCGCACCTCGCCGCGCGCCTCACTCTGGGTCCAGGCGCTCAGGGCCTGGCCATCCGGCGTGAAGGCGAGGGCCACCACAGGCGCTGAGGCCTTCCAGCGCCGCAGCACCTCGCCCCGGGGGCCGTGCAGGCGCACGTCCGGGCCCTGGGCAGCGGCAAATCGCCCCCCATCCGGGTGGGCGGCCAGGGCCGTTGCTCCCAGAGGGCTAAGGGTGCGCAGGCTTCCCTGCTGCAGCCGCGCCACCCGGCCGGCGCCGCCGCCCCCCTGCAGCGCCAGCAGCGCGCGCTGCCCAGCCAAGGGCACAGCCGCCGCCACCGCCTCACCCAGCCCAAGCACCAGGGTGCCGTCCACCGTGCGCCGCACCTCGGGCACGCTGCCGCCCCGGATGGTCACAAAGCGCTGCCCATCCGGCGAGGGCCAGAGGCCGCGCAGGCCCAGGTCCGGGGACAGCTGCCAGCGGCGTTCGCCGTCCGGGCGGTGCAGGCTCAGCCACTCGCCGGGCTGCACGCCGCCGGTCTGGTCGTCATGCAGCGGGGCGGCCAGCAGCCAGCCGGCCGGGGTCCAGTTCAGGCGCGCGGGGGTGCCCGACAGCACGGGGCCCAGGCTCAGGCGCCGCAGGCTATCCCCTGCCCACAGCAGCAGGGCGGCGCGGCCGTGGAGGCCCCAATCAGTCTGGGGTTCCACGACCAGCACGGCCGCCTGCGTGCCCCCAGCGTTCAGGGCCAGCGCGAGGACCCGCCCGGGTGCCGGCAGGGTGCGCGTCCGGGTGACGCCGCCGGCCGTCCAGGTGAGGGTGCGGCCCTCGGCGCGCAATGTTGCGGCCCCGGCGCACACCTGGAGCACCCGGCGGCTGGAGGGACAGGGCGGTGGCGGTGCACTGGCCCCACCCTGCAGCTTCAGGGTGTAGGACAGCGCGGCGGGCTGGCCCTGGCGAAAGCTCCGCGCTTCCAGTTGCAGCGCCCCACCCTGGGTCCCGTTCAGGCGCAGCGCGGTGGTCGGCCACGGGCCCGCGTCCGGCAAGGCGGCGGGGGGCGCGAGGCGGCGGGTGCCCAGCAGGGCGCCGTCCCCCACGCGCCAGTGGTTCAGGACCCGGGTGGTGTCCAGGGTGTACACCTGCGCGCCGTCAGCGGACCACGCGGCCCCGCCGCCCAGCTCTTCGGTGGCCGATTCAGGCTGCCCGAAGCTGCCCAGGGCATGCCCCGGCACGGTAAAAGAGGAGGACAGGGACGCGGCAGCGGCGGGCGCGGACAGCAGGAGGACGGTGAGCAGCGTGCGCATGCGGGGAGGCTACCCGCTTCAGGCTGATCCTGCCTGAAGCCTTGCGCGCAGCAGCGTGTCCACGATCAGCACGCCGCCCAGCACGGCCGGGAGTCCGCCACCCGGATGCACCCCGGTACCCACCTGCCACAGCCCCGGCGCGGCGCGGTACGGCTGCGGGTGCAGCGGCCCCCCGCGCCAGGGCGGCAGCGCGGCGCCGTACAGCGCCCCCCCTGGGTGCCCGCCCGCCGCGTAGTGGGCCGGGGGCAGCGCGGCCACCGCGCGGGCCGAGCGCCACAGGCCCGGCACCCCCAGCGCCGCCTCCACCTGCCGCAGCTGCGCCTGCACCCAGGGGTGCTCGGTCCCCAGGGCCGCCCCGGTGGCCGGCGCGGCCAGCAGCACGCTCAGGCGCGGGCCCTCGGCGTGGACCAGGGCCAGGGTGCTGGGCGGCAGGGCACCGGCACGCGTGAAGCGCCGGAACACCGCAAAGTCGTGGGGCGGCAGCACGCTGGTGGCGGGCAGGGGCGCCGGCTGGGGCAGTTCGGCGTAGAGGGCCACGCCGCTCACGGTGCGCCGGGCGGGCGGTGAGCGCACCAGCTGCCCCCGCAGCGCCGCCAGCCGCGCCGGGTCCAGAGCGCTGATCAGCAGGTCGTGGCGGGCCTCCTCGCCCCCAGCCAGGGTCAGCACCGCGCCGCGCACGGCCCTCACCTCTGCCCCTTCCCGCAGAAGGGCGCCGCGCGCCGCCGCAAAGCGGCACAGGGTATCCAACAGGGTGCCCATACCCTGTGCCGGGCGGTACACCTCGGTAACCACCAGGGCGGGAATCAGGGCGTACAGGGCCGGGGCGTCCTGGGGCGAGAGCCCGGCGTTCAGGGCGTGGGTGGCCACCGCGTGCGTCAGGGCCGGCGGCAACCCCTGGGCCCGCAGCCAGCCCTGCGCGGTGAGGTGGCCCCGGGTGGTCCGCAGCAGCGCCGCGCTGGCCTGCACGAACGCGGGATCAGTCAGGCGCGGCGGGGTGGTGAGCAGTGTGGACAGGTGGGGTACCAGCGGCGCCGCTGCCCCCACGTACCGCTGCCAGTGCGGCCACAGCGGGTGGCTGGGCGGCACCGGCAGCGGCACCGGGCCATGCGGGGTGTGGTGCACCCCCAGCCCGCCGGGCAGCGGGCGCAGGTCCAGGGGGTCCACCTCGCCCAGCCGCGTCAGATATGCGCGCCACACCGCCGGAAACGTGAACAGGCTGGGCCCGGTGTCGAAGGTGGCTCCGCCCACCGGCAGGCGGCGCAGCTTGCCGCCCAGCTCGTCGCGCTCGTACACGGTGACGCGGTGACCCTGCCCCCCCAGCAGCGCGGCCAGGGCGAGGCCTGCCACCCCGCCGCCCAGAAGGCCCACCGAGCGGCCCGCAGGCCCCCCGCTCATGGCCACAGCCCCCGCGCCAGCAGATACACCAGTTGCACCCCCGCCACCGCGCCCACGATCCAGGGGGTCACGATGCTCAGGGGATACAGCCGCGCCGCCTGCGCCGGGCCAGGCCGTAGGGCCAGCGCCAGGCTCATCCCGCCGCAGGTGAGCAGCAGCGCCCCGGCCGTCAGCCGGGACACCGGCCACAGCAGCGCGGCGGCCAGCACAAACCACGCCAGGGCGTAGCGCGCGGTGCCGCCCGCGCCCAGCCGGGTGGCCACAGTGTGGGTGCCCGCCTGCTGGTCGGCAGGAATGTCCTGGGCGGCGTCAAAGGCGTGCTTGCCCACCGAATACGCCATCAGGGCCAGCAGGGGCAGCGTGGGCACCGCCTCGCCCAGCACCAGCGCGGGCAGCGCCAGCGGCAGGGCGTAGGCCACGTTGCTCAGGCCGTCCAGAAAGGGGCGGGCCTTCAGGCGCAGGGGCGGCAGGCTGTAGGCCACGAACAGCGCCGCCGACAGCAGCAGCACCCCTGTGGCGGCCGGGGGCAGCAGCAGCGCCAGCGCCGCCAGGGCCGGCAGATTGAGCCACGCGGTTACGCGCAGCAGGGGCGCGGCCTCGTGCGGGGCCAGCCGGGCGCCCTGCCAGCCTCCCTTGCGGCTGCTGCGGGCGTCTTCCTCGCGGTCAGAAAGGTCGTTCAGGCCGTAGATCAGCAGGTTAAAGGGCAGCGTGAGGTACGCCAGCAGCGCCAGCAGCCCCGGGTGCAGGCTGTACAGGTGCCCGCTGAGCCATGTGCCAGTAATCAGGGTGCCCACGGTGTTCACCCACAGCGCCGGGCGCGACACGACCAGCACCCGCCGCAGGGGCAGCGTGGGGGGTTGGGCAGGCCGGGCAGGCACGGCTGCTTATGGTACGCGCCCCGGGCAGGCAGATGCCCCGCGCGCCTCCCCCAGCCGCCGCCGCTTGCGGGCCCGCTTACGGTCTGCACGCCCAGCACCACGCACAATGAGCACGATGAGCACACCGGCCGGGTGGTCACAGACCGCCATGTTCACCGCCTCGGAGGTCGAGGCGCAAACCGGCGTGCCGGCCACCACGCTGCGGCAGTGGGAACGGCGCTACGGCTTTCCCCACCCTGAACGCAACGCCAGCGGCTACCGGCTGTATTCGCCGCAAGACGTGGCGGCCATTCAGCGCATGCAGGCGCACCTGAATGCGGGTGTGCCCGCCAGCCGCGCCGCCGAGCTGACCTGCGCCGAACTGACCCCCGAGCCCGCTCCGCCCCCCGACGGGCGCCTGGGCCGCACCCCTGCAGAGTGGAGCGCGCTGCTCACCCAGGCGCTGCTGGCCTCGGACATGGACGAGGCGGCGGCCCTGCTGGGGCAGATTCACGCGCAACTGCCGGTGGAAGACGTGCTGACCGGCGTGATCTCGCCCACCCTGGTGGAAATCGGGCAGCGCTGGGAGCGCGGCGAGATCACCGTGGCCCACGAGCATCAGGCCAGCGCCTTTGTGCGCGCCCGGTTGTCGCACCTGATGGACCTTGCCGGGGTGCAGGAGGGCTTTGGGCCGCTGGCGGTGGCGGCCTGCGCGCCGGGCGAATCCCACGAACTGGGCCTGATGATGCTGACCCTGGCCCTGCGGCGCCGGGGCGTGCGCGTGGCGTACCTGGGCGCCAACGTGCCGCTGGGCGATCTGGCGGTGTTTGCCCGCCAGCGCCGGGCCAGGGCGGTGCTGCTGGCCCTGAACGGCCCCTGGGCGCTGGAGGCCACCCGCGCGCACCTGCACGACCTCGACGGCCTGGGGGCGCCGCTGTTTCTGGGCGGGGCGCTGCTCAATGCCCGCCCCGAACTGGCGGCCGAACTGGGCGGCCTGTACGCCGGCCCGGACGCCCCGCACGCCGCCCAGGCCATCGCGGCGCACCTGCACCGAACGGCGCTGGGCAGCGGCGCCCCGCAAGGAGAGACATGAACATACTCGTCACAGGGGCCAGCGGCTTTGTGGGTCAGGCGGTGGTGCGCGAACTCGTCGCGCGTGGGCATACGGTCTGGGCGGGTTCACGCCGGGGCGAAGCGGTGGCCGGCGCCCAGGGCCTGACGCTGGACGTGACCGACCCGGGCAGTGTGGAGCGGGCGGTGGGCGCCAGCGACCCGGCGGCGGTGGTGCATCTGGTGGGCATCATTGCCGAAACGGGCACGCAGACCTTTGAGCGGGTGCATGTGGCGGGCACGCGGCATGTGCTGGCGGCCACGCCACGCCACGCGCGCTACGTGCACATGAGCGCCCTGGGCGCCCGCGAAGACAGCGCCAGCGGCTATTCCAGTTCCAAGGGCCGCGCCGAGGCCCTGGTGCGCGCCAGCGGCCTGCGCTGGACCATCTTTCAGCCCAGCCTGATCTTTGGGCCGGGCGACGACTTTTTTGGGCGGGTGCTGCGCGAACTGGTGAGCACGGCGCCCGTGGTGCCGCAGATTGGCGACGGCTCGTTTCCTTTCCGGCCCGTGGGCGTGGCCGATGTGGCGCGCGCCTTTGCCACCGCCGCCGAGAGCGAGGTGGGCCTGGGCGACACCTTTGCGCTCACCGGCCCCGAGGAATTCACCTTCCGGCAACTGCTGGAACTGGAACTGCAGGCGCTGGGCAAGCGCAAGCCCCTCGTGCCGGTGCCGCTGCCCCTGATGAATCTGGCTGTGCCGCTGATGCAGGTGCTGCCCAGGCCCCCCATCACCCGCGACCAGTACGCGATGCTGAAAGAAGGCAACACGGCGCCCAACGAGCCGGCGAAAAGCGTGTTTGGTCTGTCCATGCAGCGGCTGCAGGACGTGCTGCCGCAGATCGTGGCGCCGGAGGCCAGTCGCCGTCCGGCGGCCAGCGCGCGCTAAGCACAGGGGCCGTCTGGCCCCTTTTACAGAAACTGAACACGCCCCTTCTAGCCTGGGGCCATGAACCACAGGCTCCTGGCCCTGACCACCCTGGCCCTGCTGCTCTCGCCCCTGCCCGCCCTGGCCCAGACCGACCACCGCATGCACGGCGGCGCGGCCATGACGGGCAGCATGCCCAGCCCCGCCGCGCTGTCTTCCCTGAGCGGGCGCGCCTTTGACCGCGCTTACCTGTCCATGATGATCGCCCACCACCAGGGCGCCGTGGACATGGCCCGCGCGGTGCAGGGCCGGGTGAAAGACGCGCAGGTGAAAGCCTGGGTGGCCGCCGTGATTCGCGACCAGAGCAAGGAAATCGCTGCCATGACCGGTTGGCTTGGCCCACTGGGCGGCCTGGACACCGCGCGGCGCGACCAGATGGCCGGGCACATGAAGAGCATGGTCACGCCCCTGAAAACGGCCGCCAACCCGGACCCCGCCTTCGTGCAGGGCATGCGTCCCCACCACGCCTCGGCGCTGGAGATGGCCAGCCTCGCCCTGCAAAAAAGCGGGGACAGCCGCATCCTGAAACTCTCGCGCGACATCGTCACGGCGCAGGCCGCCGAGCTGTACGCCTTTCAGGTGTGGCTGCTGCGCCAGAAGTAAAACGAGCTCCGGCCAGACGCCCGCTGCGGCGGCCAGGATGGTGGGCACGTGGCCCCCACCTGCGCCGCCTTTTCGCCTGGGGGAGCACCCCCGGTCTTACTCTGGGGACACACGCATGGCCCGCATCCTGATTGTTGACGACGACCCCGCGATTCTGGACATCCTGGGGGCCTACCTGCGCGCCGACGGCCACACGGTGCTCGAAGCCCGCGACGGTCTGCACGCCCAGCGCGAACTGCCGGGCGCGGATCTGGCGATTGTGGACTGGATGCTGCCGGGCCAGAGCGGGCTGGAACTGGCGCGGCAGCAGCGGCGCGCGCAGCCGGACTTTCCGCTGCTGCTGCTGACCGCCCGGGGCGAGGAAGAAGACCGCCTGCGCGGCCTGGACGCCGGCGCCGACGACTACGTGACCAAGCCCTTTTCGCCGCGCGAGGTGGTGGCCCGGGTGCGCGCCCTGCTGCGCCGCGCCCGCCTGGGCCCCAGCGTGGCGGTGGCCGGGCTTTCGCTGGACGAGGGGCGGCGCGGCGCCCAGCTGGACGGCCAGGACCTGCCCCTGTCCCGGCTGGAATTCGACCTGCTGCTGACCCTGGCGCGCCACCCCGGCTTCGTGTGGTCGCGCGCCCGCCTGCTGGAACGGGTGTGGGGCCCGGATTTTCCGGGCGTGGAGCGCGTGGTGGACGTGCAGATGGCCGCCCTGCGCCGCAAACTGGGCGAGCAGCCCGACCAGCCGCGCTTTATCGAGACCGTGCGCGGGGTGGGCTACCGCTTCCGGGAGGACGGATGAGCGCGGCGGGGAGGGCGCCGGTGGGGCCGCTCACCCGGCGGACGCCCGCATGAACCTCTTTGCCCGCCTGTTTCTGGGGCACCTGCTGGTGACGGTGGTGGCGCTGGGTGCCCTGCTGGCCCTGGCCGAACTGACCGCGCCGGCCTTTTACCGCCACCATGTCGAGCAGATGGTGGCGTTGCTGGGCCCGGAAGGGCGGGCGCTGCAACCGGATCTGGAACGCGGGATGCGCGGCACCCTCACCAGCGCCCTGCTGGCGGCCCTGCCGTTTGCCGCGCTGGTGGCGGCCATCACGGCCCTGCTGACCTCGCAGCGCATTGTGCGCTCGGTGCGGCTGCTCTCGGCGGGCAGTCAGGCGCTGGCGGCCGGCCACTATGCCCGGCGCCTGCCGGAAGGGGGCCGCGACGAACTGGCGCAACTGGCCCACCACTTCAACGTGCTGGCCGGTTCGCTGGACCGGGTGGAGCAGGACCGGGTGGCCCTGATTGGCAATGTAGGCCACGAACTGCGCGCGCCACTGGCGGCCCTGCGCGGCTACGCCGAGGCCCTGAGCGACGGCGTGCTGCCCTCCGAACAGGCCGCGCCCGCCATGACCCGCGAACTGCGCGCCCTGGAACGCCTCGCCGCCGACCTGAGTCTGGTGTCGCGGGTGGAGGCAGGGCAGGTGACCCTGCAGCCCGGCACCTTCAGCGCCGCCGAGCTGTTGCAGGCGGCGGCCGAGCGCTTTGCCGACGCCTACGAGGCCCGGGGCGTGGCCCTGGAGGTGGCACCCCTGCCACCCAGCCCACTGCCCCTGCACGCCGATTTCGAGCGCACCCTGCAGATTCTGTCCAACCTGCTGGCCAATGCCCTGCGCGCCACGCCGGGCGGATGCCGCGTGACCCTCAGCGCGCACGCCCACCCCGCCCAGGTGGCCCTGCAAGTGACGGATACCGGCAGCGGCATTCCCCCCGAGCACCTGGAGCGCATTTTCGAGCGCTTTTACCGCGTGGACCCCGCCCGCACCCGGGGCGACGGCAGCGGCGTGGGCCTCACGATTGCCCGGGGGCTGGCCCATCAGATGGGCGGGGACCTGCAGGTGACCTCTGGCCCAGGCGGCAGCACCTTTACCCTGACCCTGCCAGCGGCCGAGGGGGCCTGACAGGCAGGGCCCTGGGAACAGCCGTCTGTTCCACCCTGGTGCCAGGAAGCCGCCGCTCAACGCCACTCCAGCCCCTCTCTATTCCTGCCAGAGCCGCCCTGGCTTCTCTGCAAGGCGACTCTGGGCTGAACTCTGACCGTGACTGGCCGTTCTACTCTGGGGCTCAAAGCGGCCTCTCAACGCCGCACATGCCGCTGTTGTTCGCAGACGCTCTCGTGGCTCTCCCCGGAGCCGCCCTGGGTTCAGCCCTGAGGCGCCAGGACGTCCCACAGGCGCCGCAGCAGTTCCTCGGCGCGCTCGTAGCCGGGGCGCACAAACACCGCGCCCATGTTGCTCCAGTCCTGCACGGCCGCCACCTCCTGCCCGGCGTCGTGCAGTTTCAGGTGGGGGTAGGCGCCGTATTCCACGAAGCAGTCAAACTCGGCCGCCACGCTTTCCAGGGCCAGGGTGTTCTCTTCGTCCCAGCGAATCAGGTACGGCAGCAAAAAAGCGGGCTTGCCACACGAGCCGCCCAGGCCCACCAGCGGCTGGCCCCCGCCACGCTGGGCACCTCGTCGCGCAGCTGGGCGCGCGCCAGGAAGGCGTGACGGTCGCGCACCTGCGCCGGACCTGTTCTGAGCGAAGCGATAGAGGGACCAACGGTGAGTTTGAACCTGCAGGGGGTCTCCAGGAAAAAGAGGCGTGAAGGGGGACGGAGTGGACTGTCTGACTGAACGGGCCAAACTGCGACGGGGTGAGGGCCCACTCGCCCCCACCCGCGTCGCTGGCCAGCTTACGCCGGGCTGGGCGTGCCTGTGGGCACCGGGACCGGGGGCGGAGGCCCAGGACGCACCGGGGGCCGGAACCCCCGCAGGCGCAGGGCGTTACTCAGAACGAACACGCTGGAAAAGCCCATCGCCGCCGCCGCCAGCACCGGGCTGAGCAGCCAGCCCAGCGCCGGGTACAGCGCGCCCGCCGCCACCGGAATCAGCACGATGTTGTACGCAAAGGCCCAGAACAGGTTCAGGCGGATGTTGCGCAGGGTCGCGCGGCTCAGGGCAAGGGCGCCCGGCACGCCGCGCAGGTCCCCGCTCATCAGGATCACGTCGGCGGTTTCCACCGCCACGTCGGTGCCAGTGCCGATAGCCAGCCCCACATCGGCCTGGGCCAGGGCAGGCGCGTCGTTGATGCCGTCGCCCACAAAGGCCACCCGCTGCCCCTGCGCCTGCAGTGCCTTGACAGCGTCACTTTTGCCGCTGGGCAGCACCTCGGCCAGCACGGTGTCAATGCCCAGTTGCCGGGCAATGGCCTGCGCGGTGCGCGCGTTGTCCCCGGTGATCATGGCGACCTTCAGGCCCAGGCGGTGCAGGGCCTGCACCGCTTCGGGGCTGCCTTCCTTGATGGGGTCGGCCACCGCCAGCACCGCCGCCAACTGGCCGTCCAGCGCCGCGTACAGCGGGCTCTTGCCGGCGTCGCCCAGGGCCTGGGCCTGCGCCGCAAAGGGGGTGACGTCCAGCCCCAGCCTCGCCATGTAGCGGTCGGCGCCCACCTGCACGCGGCGGCCCTCTATCACGGCGCTCAGGCCGAAGCCGGGTACGGCCTCGACCGTTTCGGGGCGAGGCACGCCCAGGCCTTCGCGGGCGGCGGCCTCCACCAACGCGCGGGCAATGGGGTGCTCACTCTGGCTCTCGGCGGCGGCCACAAGGCGCAGCACGGTTCCCCGCTCCATGCCGGGGGCGGGCAACAGGTCGGTCAGTTCGGGGCGGCCCCGGGTGAGGGTGCCGGTCTTGTCCAGGGCCACCACGTCCACGGCCTGCAGCCCTTCCAGCGCGCCGCCACTCTTGAACAGCACGCCCAGTTCGGCGGCCTTGCCGGTGCCCACCATGACACTGGTGGGGGTCGCCAGCCCCATGGCGCAGGGGCAGGCGATGATCAGCACCGCCACCGTGGTCACCAGCGCGAAGCTCAGGGCAGACGGCCCCCCCAGCAGCAGCCACAGCCCAAAGGTCAGCGCGGCAATGCCCAGCACCACCGGCACGAACACAGCCACCACCCGGTCGGCCAGGCCCTGAATGGGCGGCTTGCTGCCCTGGGCGGTTTCCACCAGCCGGATGATCTGGGCCAGCGCCGTATCGGCGCCCACGCGAGTGGCGCGGAAGGTCAGGGCGCCGTGGCCGTTGATGGTGCCGCCCACCACGCCCGCGCCGGGCTGCTTGCTCACGGGCACCGGCTCGCCCGTGATCATGCTTTCGTCCACGTAACTGGCGCCCTGCACCACCTCGCCGTCCACGGGAATCTTCTCGCCGGGGCGCACCACGATCAGGTCGCCCACGCGCACCTCGTCGGTGGGCACGTCCTGTTCCTGGTCGCCGCGCCGCACCCGGGCGGTGCGGGCCTGCAGGCCCAGCAGGGTCTTCATGGCCTCGCTGGAGCGGCCCTTGGCCAGCGCCTCAAAGTATTTGCCCAGCAGCACCAGCGTGATGACCACGCCCGCCGCCTCGTAGTACACATGGGCGGTGCCTTTGGGGAACAGGCCCGGGGCCACGGTGGCCACCACGCTGTAGGCAAAGGCCGCCGTGGTGCCGATCATGACCAGGGCGTTCATGTCCGGCGAGCGGCCCCGCAGGCTTTTCCAGCCCAGGCGATAAAACCGCCGCCCAGGCCCGAACTGAATGGGCAGCGCCAGCGCCTGCATCACCCAGTTCAGGGTGGTCATCACGCCGTGCCCAAAGGTGCCCATCAGCCAGTCGTTCAGCGCGGGAATCAGCATGGGACCCATCGCCAGCAGCAGCAGCGGCACGGCGAACACGGCGCTGAAGGTCACCTGCCGGCGCAGCTCGGCCACCTCGCGCTCGCGGGCAGCGCGTTCCTGGTCCTCGCGGGCCTGCCCGGCCTGGGCGTCGAGCACCTCATACCCCGCCCCTCGGATGGCCGCCTTCAGCTCGCCCGGGGCCACGCTCTGGGGCAGGTAGGTGACGGTCGCGCGCTCGGTGGCCAGATTTACGCTGGCGGCCAGCACCCCATCCACCTTCTTCAGCGCCCGTTCCACGCGGCCCACGCAGTTGGCGCAGGTCATGCCCTGAACTCCAAACTCGGCCTGGGCCGTGACCGGCTCGTAGCCCACGGCCTGCACGCGGTCCAGCAGCGCCTGCGGGCTGGTGAGGGCAGGGTCGTAGGTGACGGTGGCGCGCTCGGTGGCCAGATTCACCGTGGCCTCCTGCACCCCCTCCACCTTTTTCAATCCGCGCTCCACCCGCCCCACACAACTGGCACAGGTCATGCCCTGCACACCCAGTTCGATGGTTTTCTGCATCGCGTCTCTCCTTCCGGGCCTTTGCCTAATCCCCCCTAGGGGGATACTAAGTCGCCTCAGCATAGGCGGTTGGGCAGGGATTCGCAAGACCAGAAAGGCCAAACACGCACACTGACGCAAAAGGCGATTCCGACCGTTGACACCCCCAGGGGGAGGGTATACGCTGGACAGGAGGAAACCCTATGACCAAGATTGAACTGGATGTGACGGGTATGACCTGCGGCCACTGCCAGACCGCCGTGACCAACACCCTGAAGAGTGTGCCCGGCGTGGACGACGTGCAGGTGAATCTGCAGACCGGAAAAGCCGTGGTACAGGGCGCCGCCCAGCCCGAGCAGCTGATCGCCGCCGTGCAGGAAGAGGGCTACGGCGCCCGCCTGTCCACCCCCTGATGACCGACCATCCGGCCGCCCACTGCCCGCCCCCGACCCCCGAGGAGGGGGTGGAGGTCCACACCCACGCGGGTCACCTGTGCATGCCGGAAGAGAGCCGCAAACGCGCCGCGCGGCGGCTGGCGATTGCCCGCGGCCACCTGGAAAGTATTCGCCGCTCACTGGACGACCCCCACGTGTACTGCGTGGACGTGCTGCGCCAGATCAAGGCGGTGCAGGGCGCCCTGGACGGCGCCGCCAGCGTGGTGCTGCGCGGGCACCTGGAAGCGCATGTGGCCACCGCCGCCACCCGGGGCGACGAGCAGGAACTGGTGGACGAACTGATGGACGTGCTGAAGTACCTGTAAGACGGAACTCAGGTGAGCTGAAGGGGTGAGCGGACTCGCAGCGCGCACACGAGAACACACGGGACAACGGCGATAAAAGAGCAGAGCGGTGTTCTTCCCACTCTGCTTTGGAATCAGAGTCGTGCCGTATGACGTTCAGAGGGACTCAGCGCCGCCTGCACAGCTGATACGGATTCCGGATAATCCGTTACAGCCCCTCCGCGTCGCTTCGGTGCTTCCACTCCTATCCGTCACCGTTTTTCCCTCTCCCTCCGGTCGGGTTGATCAGTTATGGACTAACTGATCAACCGGAATCCTTATGAGAAGCGCACAACAAAGGGCAAGCCCGATCAAGGCTTGCCCTTCGTCGTCTGAATCCAGCCCTTACGCGCCGAAGAAGCGCAGCAGGGGGCGCCACCAGGGAATCGCCAGCAGCACGGTCAGCAGGGACAGGCCACTCCACAGCGCCGCCGCACCAAACTTCGCCTGATCGGTGGTCGCCTTGCGGGCGCGGACGCTGGCCAGGGTGGCAAACACCGCCGCCAGCGCGCCCAGGCCCAGGTGCTCCCACTGAAAGCTCTGGCGCGGGGCCCCGGCGAACACGGGAATGTTCTGCATGCCCATGAACGCGAACAGCAGCAGGCCCAGCACCACCTGCAGGTGCAGGCTGCCCATAAAGGCCACCACCGGACGGCGGTCGGCCGCCGTGTACGCCCGCCCCGCCGAGCGGCCCAGCACACTGGCGGCCAGCGCCCAGATGCCCGTGAGCAGAATCACCCAGCGGTTGAGGTTGTGAAGGGTCAGCAGCACCAGATACAGGCTTTCCATGCCCCCAGCCTATCCCTTACCGAGCGGTCAGCTCAAGGACAGAGCGGCATGGACAGGGGGCTTGGGTTTCTGCTCGTTGGCACCCAAGACTTCGCTCTAAAGTGTTGAGATGAAGGAAGCAACGCGCCAGATGTTGCTGCGCGCTGATCATGCGACCGAGTGGGAATGCCCTCCAGACTTTGACTCTCACACGGCACTCCGAGAGGTCCGGGCCTTCGCGCAGAACGCGGCGCAGACGCTTGACCTGAACTTCGCCGTTGATGATCAGGTACAAGACTCGTCTTTTTTCGCTGACCTTTTCGACGTTGAGTTCGCTCTCGGGGTCCGGTTCTCCGCCTTTGGGCGACTGGCGTTGGCGTTCACTGTCAACGTTCGAGACTGGACGAGTGAGGCGTTGCCGGTTGAGGTGGTCCACCTTTTGCAACATCGCGGGTACACCGTGGTTCGACCTGAGGACGTCAGCGGCACGTATGACGGGTTGAAGAAGGAGCTGCGTGGAAAAGCCACATGGTTTGGGCGCTTCTTCGACTACCTCTGAGGGCCAATCCGCGATGACTTCTGGTGCTGCTAACGGCCAAAGATTTGGCCTCTAGACCCCAGAGCCATTCATGCTCCTGCCTGTCCTGAGCCCCCCAGCTCAGAACACCACAGTCTTGTTGCCGTGCACCAGCACGCGGTCTTCCACATGGGCCTTGACCGCGCGGGCCAGCACCTGCCGCTCCACATCGCGGCCCAGGCGCATCAGGGTCTCCGGGGTTTCGCGGTGGGTCACCGGCACCACGTCCTGGGCGATGATCGGCCCGGCGTCCAGTTCTTCGGTGACGTAGTGGCTGGTGGCGCCAATCAGTTTCACGCCGCGCTGAAAGGCCGCGCGGTACGGGTTGGCGCCCACAAAGGCGGGCAGGAACGAGTGGTGAATGTTGATGACCGGCTTGCCAAACGCATTCAGGAAATCACCGGAAAGAATCTGCATGTAGCGGGCCAGCACGGCGAACTCGGCGCCCGCTTCCTGCAGCAGCCGCACCTGCTGGGCCTCGGCTTCGGCCTTGTTGTCCTTGGTCACGGGGACCACATGAAAGGGAATGCCGAACATCTCGGCGTCGCGGCGCAGGTCCTCGTGGTTGCTGATCACCAGAGGGATCTCCACATTCAGTTCGCCCCGGCGTTTGCGCCACAGCAGGTCCAGAAAGCAGTGGTCGTACTTGCTGACCAGCACCGCCATGCGCCGGGGCTCGGTGGTGTAGGTCACGCGCCACGTCATGCCAAACGGGGCGGCCACCACGGTGGCAAAGGCCCGTTCAAAGGGCTCGCGGGCGAGGTCCAGGCCCGAGAGGTGAAACTCCATGCGCATGAAAAACGTGCCGCCCTGGGGGTCGGTGCTGTGCTGGTCGCTGTGCAGGATGTTGGCGCCGTGGTTGTGCAGAAACTGCGACACGGCGGCCACGATGCCGCCCCGGTCCGGGCAGGTGATGGTCAGAACAGCGGTGTTGTGGGGGTCAAGCGCGGGAGCAGCGGAAGCCGGAACCGTCATATCCGGCGAGCATATCCCAGGCCCGGCAGTGGTAGCCTCGCGGACGTGCAGACGAACCTCCTCCCCTACGACCCGGAGCTTCACGCGGCGCTGCTGGCCGACTACTGCCTGATGGCGAATGCCGGCGAGCGGCTGCTGGTGGCGGGCGGGCAGGAGGCCACGCCCCTGGTCCGCGCCCTGACCCGCGCCCTGCTGACCCGGGGCGCGCGCCCGGTGCCCCGCGTGGACTACCCCGGCCAGGACGACGACTTTGCCGAGCTGGCCACGGACGCCGTGCTGGACGCCGCACATCCCGCCGATCTGGCCGACGTACAGGCCCTGGACGGCAGCCTGCGGGTGCTCACCCCGACCCCGGGGCAGCCGGTGGACGCCGCCCGGCGCGCCCGCCTGCTGGCCGCCCGCGCCCCCATTGCCGCCGAGCGCGCCCGCAAGAAGTGGAGCCTGACCCTGTACCCCACCGCGCACGCCGCCGCGCAGGCCAGCATGACGCCGGAACAGTTCGGGGATTTCGTGATGCGCGCCATGTTCCTGGACCGCCCCGATCCGGTGGGCGCCTGGGGCGAGGTGCGCGCCATGCAGGCCCGGATCATCGAGCGGCTGACCCGCGCGGACGTGGTGCGGATTGAGGCGCCCGGCACTGACCTGACCCTGCGCGTGGGCGGGAGGGCGTGGGCGAACAGCGACGGGCGGCGCAACATGCCCAGCGGCGAGGTCTTTACCGGACCCCTGGAGGACAGCGCCGAGGGCGTGGTGACCTTTACCGTGCCCGCCGAGTACCAGGGGCAGGTGGTGCGCGGGGCGCGGCTGGAATTCCGGGGCGGCTTGGTGGTGAACGCGACCGCCGAGGAAGGCGAGGCCGTGCTGCACGCTGCGCTGGACACCGACCCTGGGGCCCGGCGCCTGGGCGAACTGGGCATTGGCACCAACAGCGGCATTCAGGTGCCCACCGGCAACATCCTGTTCGACGAGAAGATTGGCGGCACCGTGCATCTGGCCATTGGCAAGAGCTACCCGGAAACGGGCGGCGTGAATGCCAGCGCCGTGCACTGGGACCTGATCACCGACCTGCGCGCGGGCGGGCGCCTGAGCCTGGACGGCGAGGTGGTGCAGGAGAACGGCCAGTTCTTGATTTAATGCCGAGATACCGGCCCCGCCTCCGAAAGCCCCACCCGGGCAGCCTGTCGGTGCATGTCTGGGTGGACGACCTGCCCGCTGGGTACCGGCTGCCGCCTGGAACAGAAGTGCGTGTCGCTGGGGGCCGCCCGGAGCTGTGGCCGGAGCGCCGCGCGGCGGTCAGTCTGGACTTCGTCTCTGGCTTTCCACGTTTTGGGCTGCTGGGCGGGAGCTTCACGCCCATCTCTGAGGGAGACTTCGTGGTGGTGCTGCCGGCGCCGGTACCGCTGAACGTGGTGCCTTACGGCGACGCACCAGATCGCCGCGCTGGGCTCCCGGGCGAATTTCACGCCGCCGTGCTGCGAGGGCTGACCGAACCCGCAGCATCAGAGCCGTTTGCCCTCTCCGCTGGCACCCTGAGGCTGGAGGTGCCCACCACATCGTGCCCGGCCACCTCCAGCCTCAGGGTGCTGCGGGTGGCCCAGGCCCTGCGCCGCCTGCTGGCCCAGCCCAGCGTTACGGAAGCCCTGCTGACCGATCCCGCCCTGTACGAGCTGTCCCCGGCAGCTGAGCCCCCGCCTCCCCCGTCCAATCGTTAGCATGGCCGGCATGACAGGGACCATCTGGGTGTTCAGCGGCAGTCCGGGCGCGGGCAAAACGAGCGTTTCGCGCGCGCTGCTGTCGCGTTTTCCGCTGGGGCTGCACCTGCCCATTGACGACCTGCGTGAACTGGTGGTCTCGGGCCTTGCCCACCCCAGCCTGGACCACCCACCCGAGGCCGTACGGCAGTTTGCCCTGGCCCGCACGGCCGCCGCCCACCACGCCCGCCTGTACGCCGAAGCGGGCTTTGCCGTGGCGATTGACGACGTGCTGTGGCCCGCCGACGTGGCGCCTATGGCGGCGCAGTGGACGGGGCTGGACGTGCGCCCGGTGCGCCTGTTCACCACCCTGGAGGTGGCCCACCACCGCAACCGGACCCGCACGAACAAGACCTACGACACGCAGAGTCTGGTGCCCCTCATTGACGGCCTCTATGGGCAGATGCCGCCCGAGGCCTACCGGGCCGCCGGCTGGGCCGTGGTGGACAGCAGTCAGCTGACCCTGGACGAAACAGTGGAAGCAGTCCTGGGGCTGACGTGGCCCCTGTGAGTGACCGGGCTGTACTCTCTGGCACGTGGTTCGTGGTGCGCACGAGTTTGCCGCTGTGGCGCACGCGCGACAATCCCAGCGTGACCTACGCCCCGCTGCCGGACGGCCGGGTGGTGGACACGGTGCGCTTCACGCGGCGCGGTCGGCTCGGCCTGATCGTGGGGCTGGACCGGCCCCTGCCGGGCGGCGGCTGGGAATGGCGCGGCCTGAGCCTCCTGACCCGCTGGACCCCCAGCCGCTGGCAGGTGCTGCACGCCGAGGAGGACTGGGCGGTGACGGTCTTTGCCCGCACCCCGTTTACCCCAGCTGGCCTGGATGTCTACGCCCGCACCCGGACCCTGAGCCCCGGGCAGGAGATCCGGGTGCACGAAATGCTGCGGGGCCTCTCCGGGGCGCGGCCGTTTCTGGCTGGCCTGTTCTCCCCGGTTCACGATGAGGACTAGACCGCCGACGGGCCGGGCCGCCCTTGCTCGCCGGCCCGGCCCGTCGCGCCGCCCGGTTACACGTCCCGTTCGCCAGGGATCGGCGCCTTCACGCCTGTAATCGCCTGCGCGGCCTGGATGCCGGCCATCACGGCGGCTTCCACGCAGCCGGCGTTCAGGCCCGTTTTCAGCCAGTCGCCGGTCAGCACGAGGTTGCGGTAGCCGGATTCATCGGCGCGCAGGCGGTACTGGCTGCTGCCCACCACGCTCATCACGTAGCGTTCTGAAGGGTCCATGTTCGCGCGCCAGTACTGGGCGTCAAAGCGGGCCTCGCCCTGGGTGTCGTCGGGGGCGCTCAGCAGGTTCCAGTTGAAGTCGCCAGCCGGGCCCACGGCGGGCAGCAGGGCGGTCAGTTGCTGGCGCACCTGATGCAGCGCGCCGGCCTTGGCCTGCTCGGCGCAGTGGACAGGAAAGGCGGTGTCGCTGGGCGGCGGCAGGCCCTCGTCGGGAAACACCGAGCAGAAGTACGAGACGTTTTTGGGTGCCCCGGGCGTGTCCGGCCAGTCCTCGCGGCACAGCAGCTGGTCCATGGGGGCCCAGGTGTCGTAGGGCTCGGTAAAGCCGCTCAGCACCGGCTGCTGGCCGTCTGGCTGGCTGGTCCAGCCCAGCTCGGAGAGGGTCTGGTTAAACCACAGCTGGTAGGCCTGGGTGGGAATGGTCTTCACCTGCTCGGTGGTGGCTTTCAGCGCCTCGCTGCCCGCCACTAGCTCCGGGGCCACCAGCGGCACCGAGGCCACCGACACGCCCAGAATCACCCGGTCAAAGTCCACGCCTTTGCGCAACGTGACTTCGGGCAGCGGTTTGCCGAACGTCTGCTCGTACACCTGCGGCCACGTGCTCCAGTGCGATTCCAGGTTGGCGCCGCTGCCCCGCAGCGCCTGGGCTTCGGCGGGCAGCAACTGGTCCAGATTCGGGGCGCTGGGCCAGCAGGCCAGGCCTTTCACGTACACGAAGGGATCGTAGTGGGCGTCGCCGCTGGCCACGGTGGCCTGCCGGGTCAGGCGGATGGTGCCCACCTCGTCGCCGTCGCGGGTGAGTTCCTCGACCTTGTGGAAGAACTTGAACTTCACCCCGCGCGCCCTGAGCGCCTGATACGCCGGCGAGAAGATGGTGTCGCCCATGCCAGCCTGCATCTTGTACATGATGCTGCCCTTGTAGCTCAGGCCAATTTTCATCATGGCACGCAGCAGGGTGCCGGCCTCGGCGTTGGGGCGGTCGTAGTCGCCGCCGTCGTAGGCGAAGACCAGATCGTAGAAGCCGCGAATCACCGCGCTGTTCACGCTGTAGCGCTCGTTGGCGCCGTGCTTGATCAGCCAGTCGCGCAGATCAATGTCGTTGATGACGTCAAAGCCGCCCTTCAGTACGCCGTCGCGCAGGAAGCCCAGCAGGGTGGTCACGCCCAGGTCCAGGCAGATGTAGGCGCGGCGGATCTCGTCGTCGCGGTCTAATAGCGCGCACAGCAGATGGTCAATCCAGCCCTTGATGCCCTGCAGGGTGTGGGCCAGCACGCCGTGGGCGTCCTCGGCACCGTGCAGGCGCTTAGGCAGCGCCGCCGCCAGCTGACAGGCCCCCTCCACCGAATGCACCACGCTCATGGCCAAGTGCTCCACATCGGCCTGCAGCGCCTTGGCGAGGTGGTGCAGCCAGGAATCGTGCTCGCCTGCTTTCTGCTGCGGGGCGGCCACGGGTTCAGGGAGGTGCAGGTGGCAGATGTCCGCCAGCCACTTCTTGATGTGGGCCAGCAGCGCCTGGGCGGCCTCCCACAGCATGGGGTGCTCATCGCCGTCGCCGGGGGTGCCGGGGCGGTGGGGGAACATCAGCGGCCAGGGGCGCCATGTGTCCTCAATGTGCTCGCTGAGCACGATGTAATCGTGCGGCTTGAAGGCGTCCTGCCATGTCGCCAGCGGCGCGCCGTCTGGGCGCCCCAGTTCGCCGTAGATGCCCTGAATCATGCGAAAGGCGTTTTCGTAAAAGCCGAACCAGATGTGCAGGCCGTGCTCCTCAATGCGCTGACCCGAAGCCGCGTTGCGCCCACTGGCCCCCTTGCCGCCCAGGCGCCAGCCCATCTGGTACAGGGTGATGTCGTACTTCTCCTGCCAGTCCTTTTCCTGCGTCAGGTGGTACGCCGCGCTGATGGCGCCCACGCCGCCGCCCAGAATGGCGATCTTCTCGGGCGCGGTGCGGGCCGGGGGCGTGACCTCCGTGGCCTCGGTGACGGTGAAGTCAAAGCGCACCTCAAAGGGCAGGTGGGCGGGCTGCTCGCCCAGGGCGATGCCCAGCGTCTCCTGCAGGGGAAACGAGGCGACCTCGTGCAGCGTGCAGCTGTACTCCTGCCCGAAGAGCTGCCCCCCATGCACCGCGTTGACCACGGCGGGCGCGGCCACCACGGCTTGATACACCGCCTTGCCCCCCGTGCCGTCCGGGAACTGCTTCAGGAACAGCTGATCGGTGCGCGGTTCGGCCAGCAGCGACAGCAGGTCTTCCCACCCCGCCAGATCGGGAATCAGGAAGTCGGGCAGGTGCATCAACCCTTCAAAGGCCCCCTTGACCAGATCGGCAAAGGAGCGGATGGGGTGGGCGCGGTCCTTCAGGCCGCCCAGCAGGCCGCCGCGCGCGTGGGGCGTGAGCTCCAGCAGCGGGTGCCACGCAATCTTGGTGTCGGGCGAGAACGGCTCGAAGCCCTTCACGCGCAGCCGGAAATCCCCGGCCTCGCCGGCATCGGGCATGTCGTACTGGCAGTCGTACTTGGGGTAGCCGTACAGTTCGCGCCCGTTGATCAGGGCCATGGTGTCGTCCACCCAGATATGCGCCGGGTAGAAATACAGGTGCTGCAGTCGGCCCCGGTCGTCTATCTGGCCCACCGGAATCCAGGTGATGATGTCGGTTTCGGTGATCCAGCCCTTGGCGGCGTCGCTGGGGTGCGCCGAGTGCGCGTGGCCCACCCGGGTAAAGGTGAGCATGACGTATGACGAGAGCACCTTGAAGGTGGCGTGGCCCTGCGCGGCGCGGTTCAGGCCCGCGTCCACGGTGGCCTGCAGTTTCTCGGGGTCCCCTTTCAGGAAAAAGCCGCGCATGTCGGCCCCTTGCAGGGCCAGCGGCGCGTGCATCAGAACAGAGCCCGGGAGGAAAAGGTAATCAGGTCTGGGCATGGGTTCACGTAGTCTTCATGAAAAAGCATGAGGACACAATGGGGGGGCTGACCCACCCACTGCACAAAGCCTGCGCGGCTGGGTTCGGGTCATGATGGGGCCAGTCCATCTGCTGCCCATAGGCCCCCTATGCCCCGGCCCCGTTTTCGTCCTTACCATGTGCGTTTTTCTTGACCAGCGCTGCCCACCACGCCTTCATGTTCTGGCTGGTTCTGAGCCAAATTGACCCACACTGTTTTCCACCTGACAGACCCTGGCGTGAGGTTCCTCACTTTATACTGAGGTCACTCTCTGGGAGGAACGTGTTCGTGAATGTAGATCGCTGGCCCCGCCTTGTTCTGACGGTTCTTGCCCTGCTGCTGGCGTTGCTGGCCGGGCAAGGGCGCGCCGCGCCGGGCACTTCGCTGGTCGTGAAGTCCACCCTGTACCAGGGGACAGCGGCGGGCGCCTTTCCAGGCAGCGGGGCCGCTGTGCCGGCCTGGACGGGCACCCTTAGCCCCGTTCCGCGCGTACGCCTAACCGGCGATGATTCCTGGCTGGTCATGGAACTGCGTAACCCCACCCAGAACACCGAGTGGGTGTTTGCGCCGCAGGGCTCGCTAATTGAGCGGGTGAGTGCCCGGCTGTACCGCGAGGGCCGCCCGGCCCAGAAGATCGAAACTGGCTACCGCAGCGAGCACGCCTACATGCTGCACTACGGGGTGGATATCACCCTGGCCCCCGGCGAACGGGCGTGGCTGGTGGCGCGCTTTAGTAGCCCCTTTTACGCCTCGCAACCCGAATTCGTGGTGGCCAACCGCGCCGACTACCGCCGCACGGTCTCGCGCGAGAATTTCCTGATTCTGGCGGCGCTGGGCGCGCTGATTACCCTATCGGTGTACAACCTGTTCGTGTACGCGGGCACGCGCAACCGCTCGTTTCTGTACTACGCTGCCTACATGCTCACCTACTGCGCCGGGTGGGCCTTTACCTTCCACATTCCGGCCGACGTGTTCGGCCTGCGCGACCTGCGGCTGCACTACGTCTGGTTTTTCCTGCTGCCGGTGTGGAACACGCTGTTTTACCTGCATTTCCTGCAGCTGGACAGCCGCCTGCCGCGCCTGGCCCGCCTGAGCCGGGGCGTGATTGGGCTGTCGCTGGCGCTGCTGCCCACCTCGTTCCTGCTGCTGCCCTACGCCCATGTGCTGGCCACGGGCGTGATCGCGCTGTGGCTGGTGCTGGCGCTGATCTGCGGGGTGCTCAGCTGGCGCCAGGGCTTCGAGCCGGCGCGCTTTTTCGTGCTGGGGCTGCTGGCGCTGTTTGTGCCGGCGGTGATTATCCTGCCCGGGAACGTGGGCCTCACGCCGGACGTGCCCTTTAATTCCGAACTGTTTACCCTGCTGGGCGGCACCCTGGACGGCCTGCTGCTGGCCTTCGCGCTGGCCGACCTGATCCGGCTGCTCAGCCGCCAGAATCAGGCGTCGATTGTGCAGCTGCAGCGCGCCCTGACGCTGGCCCGCACCGACACCCTGACCGGGCTGCACAACCGCTACGCCTTCGAGCAGGCCTTTAACGAACCCGGCGACCGCCTGCTGATCGTGATGGACCTCGACGGCCTGAAGGGGATCAACGACAAGCAGGGCCACCTGAAGGGCGACGAACTGCTGCGCACCTTTGCCCGCCACCTGCAGAGCCTGGAAGACGAGGAAGGCGTGACCACCTACCGCCTGGGCGGCGACGAATACGCCGTGCTGGCCCCGCCCCACCTGGAAAAGCCGCTGGTGATGCGCCTGCGCGAGATTGAGCAGGACATGCAGGCCGAGTACCCCACCTCCGGCGTGAGCTTTGGCGTGGCCCACACCGGGAACGCCCCCAAGATCAGCACCTTCGAGGAGGCGGACCAGCGCATGTACCGGCAGAAGATGTCAAAAAAGGGATCAGCGCGTCCGTCCTTGCTGACCTGAGACGGACGCGCTTCTAGAAACAAGCGCTGGAATGAACATGAACCCGCCACATGCTTCTGCCAGGGTCACAGCCGTTTTTCAGGTGACGGGGCGTGGCGTGGCGCTTGAGCTGGCTGACCTCCAGGGAACCGTCAGGACCGGTGACTGGCTTTCGGGATTTCCGGCACCGCACCGCCACCGCCACAGAGAGGTCGTAGCCGTGGAGTGGGTGGACCGGAACCTGAGCTCAGGAACACCGGAGGCTGCTGTGGCCGTGGTGGTCGCCCACCTCAAAGCCGACCTGCTCGACCGCCTCTGCGGCGTTGAAGTGTTCTTCTCAGCCGACCCCGGCGCTGGGCCCGGCTTGTAATACCCAGAGATCAGGGCGGGCGAGAACTTCCCTCTGCCATCCGATGACCGGCTGTCCTTGGTCTTCCCTACCCCACCACTTTCCGGACGGTGGCCGAGAGCTTCGGTGGGTACATCAGAGCGAACTGGCCGCGCTGGTCGGCCCACACCCGCGCCATATCGCTGTAGCGCATGGCCACGTAGCCCAGCAGCGGATCCATGATGTACACCTGCCCGGAGGCGTCGTTGTAGCCCACCAGCACGCGCCAGTGCGGAATCACCTGCCCGGCCGCCGTGATATGCGACTGCAGCGCAATCACCGGAATACCGCTGCGAATCGCCGCTTTCACGGTGTTCAGGCTGCCACCTGTGTACAGCCGCGCTTCCAGGCCCACCGTGGGCGCAAACTTCACGATGGCCTGCGCGCTCATGTACGAGCGCTCTGAAGGGCGGGTCTGGCGGCTCACCTCGGCCATGTCCATCTTCAGGCCGTAGTAGGCCAGCACCTGGGTCAGGCTGGCCGGGCCGCAGGCGTTGTAGGTCTGGCGCACCAGCGGCATGCCCTGCAACACGTAGCCGGGCGGCGGGGCCGCCTGCGCCGAAGCCAGAACCATTCCACCGAACACCACTGCAAAAGCCGCGCGCATCCGGGCAAAGATCGCACGCGGCCCATCACGGGAACCTTTCAGGGGGGTGTGGGGGGTGGGTTGCAGGGGGTAGAAACAGCTGTTCCCACACCCGGCAGCCCACACCCCTCTTTACACCCTCGTCAGGTCCTTCGGCAGGGGCAGGAACTCGATCTCTGGGTGCTGCTCGGCGGTGTATTCCAGGTCGTAGCGGCTGCGGAACAGCATCACCGGGCGGCCCTGGTCGTCTTCCACATGGCGGGCAAAGCGGGCCACGTTGCTGGGGTCGCCAGCCAGCCAGCGCACCAGCTGGTAACCGGTCACATTCAGTTCCACGTCCACGCTGTATTCCTCCTGCAGACGGGCCTGAAAGACCTCGAACTGCAGCGGGCCCACGGCGCCCAGGTAGGGGTCACGCGCGCCGTCGGTGGGGTAAAAGACCTGCACCACGCCTTCTTCGGCCAGCTGGGTCAGGCCCTTCATAAAGGCCTTGCGCTTGCCCACATCGCGCAGGCTGATCGTGGCAAAGGTTTCGGGGGTAAAGCGGGGAAAGCCGGGCAGGGTCACTTTGCCGTCCACGCTCACCACGTCGCCAATCTGGAACACGCCCGGGTTCACGAGGCCCACGATGTCGCCGGGGTACGCCTCTTCCACCTTCTCGCGGTCCTGGGCGAACAGGGTGTGGGCCTGCGAGAGCCGCAGCTTGCGCCCGGTGCGGGTGTGGGTCACGTCCATACCGCGCTCGAAATGGCCGCTCATGACGCGCATGTAGGCCGTGCGGTCGCGGTGCTGCTTGCTCATGTTGGCCTGCAGCTTGAAGATGAAGCCCGCGAAACCAGCGTCGGGCTGGCGCTCGCCCAGATTGGTTTCCACAGGGCCAGGGGGCGGGGCAAGGTCCACAAAGTTCTGCAGGAAGTGCTCCACGCCGAAGTTGTTCATGGCGCTGCCAAAGAACACCGGGGTCAGCTCGCCGTTCAGGAAGCCGGCCGGGTCGAATTCTGGCATGGCGCCCTGAATGAGTTCCACGTCCTCGCGCAGCTTGGCGGCGAGGTCGGCGCCCACCAGCTCGTCCAGCTGGGGGTCATGCAGACCGGCTGTCTGCACGGGCGCGCGGTGCTTGCCGCCCGAGGTACGCTCGAAGGCCAGCACCTGCGCGGTCTGCAGGTCGTACACGCCCTTGAAGTCCGGGCCGTCGCCAATGGGCCACGTCAGGGGCACGGCGGTGATTTTCAGGGTGCCTTCCACCTGGGCAATCAGCTCAAAGGGGTCCTGGGCGGGGCGGTCCATCTTGTTCACGAAGGTCAGGATGGGAATGCCCCGGTTGCGGCACACGGCGAACAGCTTCTCGGTCTGCGCCTGCACGCCACGCGCGGCGTCCAGCACCATCAGCGCGGAGTCGGCGGCGGTCAGGGTGCGGTAGGTGTCCTCGCTGAAATCCTGGTGGCCCGGGGTGTCCAGCAGGTTGATGTGCCGGCCCCCGTATTCAAAGGTCAGCGCCGAGCTGGAAATCGAGATACCGCGCTGCTGCTCAATGCTCATCCAGTCGGATTTGGTGTGGCTGCGGCCTTCCTTGGCGGTCACGCTGCCCGCTTCCTGAATGGCGCCGCCGTACAGCAGCAGTTTTTCGGTGATGGTGGTTTTCCCGGCGTCCGGGTGCGAGATGATGGCAAAGGTGCGGCGGCGGGCGATTTCGCTGGCAAGCGCCGCCGTGGGCTGTTCGGGCATGGTCATGGGTGCTCCTGCGGGGGCCTGAAGAGGCGCGGCCCGGCTGCGGGTGGGGTGAAAAAAGCGCGGCCTCGACTCGCGCTAGGGGGGCGTGAGGAGTGCCGTCATGCCGCCCATGATAGCGGCCCGGGGCCTGGGGCGCCACGCGGGCGCGGGCCGCAGGGCTGACCGGCCGCACAGTTCCCTTCCCCAATCCCGTACGCTGAAGGGCATGACCCCTGCTTCCCGCGCTGGCCTGAGCGCCGTGCTGGCCACAGCCATTGCCTCCGCTGCCTTTCTGGCCACCGGTTTCGTGGTGGTGCGCGGGCTGGCGGACCTGAAAAACGCCAGCGACGTGATCAACGTGACTGGCAGCGCGCGGCGCTCCATTACCTCGGATCTGGCGGTGTGGACCTTTACCGTGCGCAGTGCCAGCGACAGCAGCCTGCAGAGCGCCTACGCCCAGTTCCGGGCCGCACAGCCCGCGCTGGACGCTTACGTGAAGGCACAGGGCTTTGCCCCCGGCGAACTGCGGCGCGAACCCGTGAGTGCCGGGCCCGAAACCTACAGCGTGATTGAAACCATCGGCGGCGAGAACGAGGAAGTGCAGCGCACGCGCTACGTGGTCAGTCAAGCCTACCGGGTGCAGTCCGGCGAGATTGAGCGGGTGCAGTCGGCGGTGGGTGCGGCGACCTCGGCCTTTGTAGAGGCCAGCACGGGCGGCGTGACGGTGGCCAGCGGCGAGGTCAATTACCTGTACACCAAACTGGCCGACGTGCGCCTCGCCCTGCTGAAAGAAGCCAGCCAGGACGCCCAGCGCCGCGCCCAGGCCATTGCCCAGAGTGCCGGCAACGAGGTGGGCGCCGTGAAAACGGCCCGCATGGGCGTCTTTCAGATCACGCCGCGCTTTGAAACCAGCGTGGAGGACAGTGGCAGCTACGACACCAGCAGCCTGGAAAAGGACGTGACGGCCGTGGTGGAGATTGATTTCGTGGTGCAGTAAGGGTGAGGGGGACCACCTCTTGAGGCCGGAACGCTGAGCCAGAAGGGGCCCGGTGGCCGCCAGCGGCGGTGCTGGGCCTGACACGGTTTCCGAACCATTCCGATAACCACTTAGCACGACAGCCCGCCGCGTGCTAAGTGGTGACCTGTATTATACGGTGAAGTATACAAATACTGTGGTTACTAGAGGTGGAAAGTGACTTTTCTAAATATGGAAGTTAGATCATCAGTTTTTTTGAAAAACGTAAAAGTATTTTACATTTTACTGTGCATATCGATTGGAGTTACTAGCTGCGGCAACAGCAGCAAATACCAAAGTCAGATACGGCCTCTGTTTGCGACCGATCTCTCGAATATTACTTGCAAGAATATGTATAGGGGAGCATTATGCAAAATTACTGGCAGAGGCGAGATTGTATTGGACAGAGAATTCATGAAATCCAAGGGACTTGTAACTATTGTCTACACCTATACTGAAAAGAGTTATTCCCTCTTAAATTTCTGTGAAGTCGAGAGTGATTCTGAAAATATTAAGGTATATGAAATTGATTCTCTTAGGAGAAGGCCCTCAGCTATAAAAATTTTCGTGCATGCCGATCGCGGCTGCTTTTTCGCCAATTCATTTGAAGGCATCTTGTATTAGTCTCATGCTATATGTCCGCATTCAAGTGAGCCTTTATGTTGTGGAATCACCTTCCTTCTCTGGCATAAAAGATTATTGAGTTAGCACCGATAACACAGTTTTAGATAAGACATAAACACTAGATGGCGTTTTGCCATATTTAAATTATGTAATAGATTAAGTTTGGCACCCTGACTACAACTCAACTTCATTCACATCAGAACACCTATGTTTCTGTGTGTGTTGAGTTTCTGCATAAGGAAATGGATCCATGACCACATGAATTATCTACTGACCCACAGGTTATTCAAGCATAACTGCTCAGCACGGGAGCGACCTGCCGTGCTGAGCAATTACCAATTCCGTAACGTGTTCCGGGAGAGTTCCGGCTGGAGGGACTCGCAGAGCGGCGCGGCAGCGAGGGAAAACAGACAGATGTCCGGGCATTGAACGCGGGCGGCTTTCCAGGAGAGGGCCATCGAGCTCTTCGCTGGCTGTGACGGAGATGGACGCCAGCCCGTATGAGGGGCTCCGGCCACAAGGCGGAACAGGACGCCGCTGTGCATGCGCCGCTGAACCTGCGCTGACAGCCCGTGCCTGCCTCAGCCCGGCAGCTGACATGCGGCTGAAAGCCGGCTGCTGTGATGGTGGCGGGACGAAGCCCCCCCGCCCCACAGGAGACCTGACGATGATCCGACAGACCCTTGCCCTGTTGCTGCTTTGTTCCCCGGCCCTGGCCGCCACCCCCGCCTATCTGGATGTGGCGACCAGCCCCAAGGGCAGCACCGCTGCCGACATGTTCCGCGATCTGGGGCAGGTGTGCACGGGCACGTCGTTCCTGCGCCAGCGCCAGACCTCGGGCAGTGTGGAAAACCTGGAACTGCTGCTGAACAATCAGGTGTCGCTGGCCTTTGTGCAGCTGGACGTGCTCAAGGCGCGCGACCAGATTGACCAGGACCCACGCGTGCGCGCCCTGAAAACGCTGCTGCCCCTGAACTTCGACGAGGTGCACCTCATTGCGCGCCCGGCCGTCACCACCACCAACCTGCTGGGCCGGACCAGCGTGCGCGGCATTCAGGCCTTCAGCGACCTGCAGGGGCGCAAACTGGGTGCCTGGGGCGGCAGCGTGATTACCGCCCGGGTGCTGAGTGCCAAGGCCGGCGTGCCCATGACCATTCAGGAGTACCGGGGCCGTGACGAGGCGATGGCCGCCCTGAACGCGGGCCAGGTGGACGCCGTGCTGGCCGTGGCCGGGCAGCCGGCGGACTGGATTAAGGCCCTGAACCCCGCCGCCTACCGCTTGGTGCCGCTGAACATTGCCCCGGCGCGCGTGAACGGCTTTTACCGCCCCGCCACCCTGCGCTACCCCGGCCTGGGCGAGGGCGTGACCACCTACGCCGTGCAGCGCCTGCTGGTCACGCGTGATTTCAAGACGCCAGAGCGGCGCGCCGCTCTGCTGAACTACCAGAAGTGCGCCCTGTCCAAACTGACGCAACTGCAGGAAACGCAGGGCTTTCACCCCAAATGGAGCGACGTCACCTTCAAGGAACAGAACTGGCCCTGGTTTAAGTGAGGCCAGGGGATGGGCCGTGGCGCCGCTGGGCGGTCAGCTGCCCAGCGCCCTACCTGACTGAGGCGGCTTGCCGTTCATTCCCGGAGATTTGTCGTTTTCCCTCTCTGCTGCGCCGCTCTGCAGGTCGCTCCGGTCGGAAGCCGTGTGATACGGGACTCAAGTGATGCCACACACGTCCGAGCCACGCGGTGGCCCCCTCACCCTTCCGTCGCTCCGCTCCTCCTTCCCTCTCCCACCAGGGGAGAGGGCAACACGGCAAGCGATCAGAGGGGAAGCCAGTCCTGTTCAGGCCGTATGAACCTGGCAGAGGCCGCGAACCTCGGTGGCCTGCAGGACACGGGGGCGGCCTGAGGCTGCGCCCCTTTTCGCTTCAGGAAGAGGGGGCCGCAAACGACGCCAGCCCCTCATCCAGGGTGTTCAGCCGCGCCTGAATTAAGGTGGCGGGGTCGCGGTGGTAGCCGCCTGCCATCACCGTGACCAGGGGGGTCTGCGTGCGGGCGGCCCAGCGAAAGACGCGGCGGTCCCGCGCCCGCACCCCCGCGAGGCTCAGGGCAAGGCGGCCCAGCTGATCGCCAGCCAGCACGTCGGCCCCGGCCAGATAGAAGGCAAAATCCGGGTCAAAGGCAGCCACCACGGGCGCCACCTGCTGGTCCAGGGCGGCCAGATACTCGGCGTCCCCGGTGCCGTCGGGCAGGGCCACATCCAGCCCACTGCGCTCCTTGCGAAAAGGGTAATTGTGCTCGGCGTGCACGCTGACCGTCAGTACGCGCGGTTCATTGGCAAAGAGGGCGGCGGTGCCGTTGCCCTGGTGCACGTCCAGGTCCAGCACCAGCACCCGCGCGGCCTGGGCAGTGTCCAGCAGCCAGCGGGCGCTGATCGCCACGTCGTTCAAAAAGGAAAAGCCCTCGGCGTGGTCGGCGTAGGCGTGATGGGTGCCGCCGCCCAGGTTCAGCCCCCACCCCAGGGCCAGGGCGTCGCGCGTGGCGGCCAGGGTGGCGCCGCTGCTGCCCAGGCCACGCGCGGTCACGGCCGGCGTCCAGGGAAAACCCAGGGCGCGCTCCTCGGCGCGGGTCACCTGCCCCTCGCGCCAGCGGCGCAGGTAGGCCGGGTCGTGCACCCGCTCGGCCAGGGCCCAGTCGAGGTCCGGGGCGTCGTGCAGGGGCAGGCGGGCGGCGGCCTGTTCCAGCAGGGTCACCAGAAACTCGCGCGGCAGAAACTGGCGGCGCGGCGCGCTCTGCCCCGCGTAGGCCGCGCGCCGGAACGCGGTGTGGGCCCGGAAGGGGTGCGGCGGGTTCACGCCCCGCAGGGTACAGGGCGGCCGGCTTCTGTCGGCGGGCCCAGCCCCCGGACCCGCAGTGGCTGGCCCACGCCTTGACTGAGGACCCGCTTTTTTCCCGCTGTCCTGGGGCGTCAAAGGGCACGCAGAGTCGTGTCGGCCTGCGCGCGGCCGGTCCCAGAGGGCGTGGGGTCAGCAGCTGGATGACCCCTCTGCAGAGCCTCCGCCTCCCGAGCCAACCCGTGACTGGCCCAGGCGATTCAAGCCAACTGGAGGAGAGAAAGGGCCTTCAACCTGGAGCTGGCAGGCCGCGTCTCTTCCTGCCTGTGGGCGTCACCCAGATCACCCCGGGCGCACTTCGTGACCAGCGGCGCGCAGGGCGGCCTCGGCGCGGGGCAGGTCCGCCGCTGCGACCAGCACGTAATCGGTGTTGTAGGTAGAGAGGGCGAAAATCCCCACGTCCGCGTCGCGCAGGGGGTTCAGCACACTGGCCAGAATGCCGGTCAGGGTGAACTCGAAGGGGCCCACCAGTTTCAGCACCCGCCAGCCGCGCTGGGTGCGGACGCCGTCCGGCACCTGGGCAGCGGCGCACACCACCGACAGTTCATCGGGGGCCGACATCACGCACCAGACCTCGCCCGTGGTGGCCCAGGTGGGCACCGCCGCGCCAGGGAGCAGTTGCGAAACGGCGTATTCGCCGGGCAGGGTCAGCAGGGTCTGAGACACACGGGCAGCATAGGGGGAGCACAGTGCAGGGGGCCCGTGCCCCCCTCCATTCGGCCCCCCCATTCGGCCAGGGGACCGGGCTGGCCGCTCGGAGGGCGCTTTCTCGCGGCGCGCGGCGCACCATAGCAACATGACCTTACTGACTGATCTTTCCAGTGCCCTGGCCGACGCTGTTCAGGCCGCCGCCCCCAGTCTGGTGACCGTGCTGGCCGCCCGCCCCGTCAGTGGAACCGTGGTGGCCTCCGGGCAGGTGCTGACCGTGGCCCACCTGCTGCACACCGACGACGTGACCATACTTGGCGCCGACGGCCAGAGCCGGAGCGCGGTGGTGGCGGGCCGCGACCCCTCCACCGACCTCGCGCTGCTGCGGGTGGAGGGCCTGGACGCCCCGGCCCTGGCCCCAGGCGCCGAGGTGCGGGTGGGCGAATTGTTGCTGGCCGTGGGCCGCCCCAGCAGCGGCCTGCAGGCCACCCTGGGCTTCATGGAACGCCTGCCCCAGCCCGGGGGAGGCTGGCTGCCCACGGGCGCCGCGCCCTTCCGGGGCGTTAGTGGTGGGGCGCTGTTGGGGGCGGGCGGGGGGCTGGCAGGCGTGCTGAACGCGGGCGTCTCGCGCGGCGAACTGCTGGCGGTGCCGGCCCAGCGCGCGCTGGAGGTGGCCGCGCTGCTGGCCAGCACCGGCCGCGTGCCGCGCGGTTACCTGGGGCTGGCCACCCAGCCGGTGCATTTTCCGGGGCCCGAGGAGGCGCCGCGTGAGGGTGCCCCCCCCGCCAGCGGCCCGCAGCGGGGCGGGCGTGGGGGGCCCCGGGGACCCTGGGGCCGGGGCCCGTGGGAGCGCGGCCCGTGGGAACGCGGTTGGGCGCGCCGCGCCGGGCGCCTGGGCCTGACGGTGGTGCAGGTGGAAGCGGGCAGCCCCGGTGAGGCGGCGGGCCTGCGGGTGGGCGACGTGCTGCTGGCCCTGGACGGCGAGGCCATGCGCCACCCGCGCGAACTGCTGGGCCGGGTACGGGGCCGCGCGGGCCAGCCGGTCACCCTGAGGGTGCTGCGCGCCGGCGAGGAACAGGACGTGACCGTGACGGTGGGAGAACGCTGATCAAAGCGCCGCGTGACCTGAGGGGGGCCGCCCCTGTCCCCCCCAGGTCGCCCCAGCCACCTGCGCGCCAGGCGGGCGGGCTACCATCGGGCATGACACCGCTCGGGGTGCTCGGCCTGCCCACCGTGGGGGTGGCCCTGGAATCGGCCGTGCTGGCGGCGGGCGTGCAGGCCATTCTGGCGGGCGCCGGCCTGCACCCGCCGGCTGGCGACGAAGGCCCCGACGTGCTGATCGTGGATGACCGCTGGCTGCCCGACGCCGCTGCGCTGGCCGGGCAGGCGGTGGTGGCGCTGGGCTCGCGCGCGTGGGCGGGCACGCTGCACGAGGTGCTGAGCGGCGGCTGGGCGGCCCTGCCCCTGGACGCCACGCCGGGCGAACTGGTGGCGGGCGTGCTGGGCGCGGCGGCGGGGCTGGTGGTGGCGCCGCCCGGCACCCTGCACCCGGAAGCGGCAGACGACGACCCCCTGCCCGCCGACGTCACCCTGACCCCGCGCGAACACGACGTGCTGGCCCTGCTGGCCGAGGGCTACAGCAACAAGCGCGCCGCCCGCGAACTGGGGGTCAGCGAGAGCACCGTGAAGTTCCATGTGCAGGCAGTTTTTGGCAAGCTGGGCGTGCAAAGCCGCGCCGGGGCGGTGGCCCGGGGCGTGGCGCTGGGGCTGCTCAGCGTGTAGGGGGCGCCGGGTGAAACAAAGCGTGCAGGTCCAGGGCGTCCGGCGGCGTGGGGCGGGCGATCAGATACCCCTGGATCAGGTCACAGCCCCAGGCTTGCAGTTCGTGCAGCTGCTCGGCGGTTTCGACCCCCTCGGCCACCACTTTCAGGCCCGCTTCGTGGGCAAAGGTGATCAGCGCGCGCACGATGGGCCGTGAAGAGCGCCCCCCCGGTGTTTCACCCTGGTCCTGAATCAGCGAGCGGTCCATCTTGAGCCACTGCGCGGGCAGGCGGTGCAGCCGGCTGATGCTGGAATAGCCGGTGCCAAAATCGTCCAGCGCGAGGTTCAGCCCGGTGCCACTCATGGCCGCCTCGTGGGGGGTGCCGGCCTCGTCCATCACAGCGCCTTCCGTGACTTCCAGAATCAGGGCCTCCTGGCTCAGGCCATATTCGGCCAGCAGGGCGCACACGCCAGCGGCAAAGCCCGGCTGGGCAAACTGGCGCGGGGCCACGTTCACGCTCAGGCACAACTCCGGCCACGCCGCGCGCCACTCGCGCAGCTGGCGGCAGGCCTCGCGCAGCACCCACTCGCCTAGGCGCACGATCAGGTCGCTGGCCTCGGCCACCGGAATGAAGCGCCCCGGCGGCAGCAACCCCAGAGCCGGGTGCTGCCAGCGCACCAGGGCTTCGAGCGCCACCAGCCGCAGCGACCCCGCCTCCACGATGGGCTGGTAGTGCAGCCGCAGTTCATCCCGGTCAATGCCCACGCGCAGGGCCTGTTCCAGTTCCAGCCGCTCCAGAGCCGCCGCACCCAGATCCGCCTGAAAGCGGCGCACCGCGTGGCGCTCGCGCTTGGCGAGGTACATGGCGAGGTCGGCGTTTTTCTGCAGGGTGGTCACGTCGGTGCCGTCTTCGGGCGACAGGGCCACCCCAATGGACGCCGTGACCGTCAGTTCGCGCCCAGCCAGCACCATGGGCTGACTGAGGGCCGCCAGAATGCGCCCGGCGGCCGACTCGGCTTCCTCGTGGGCCCGCACCCGGCGCAGCAGCACGGTGAATTCGTCGCCGCCCTGCCGCGCCACCAGATCGCCCTCGCGCACGGAGCGCCGCAGCCGCTCGGCCACCTGAATGAGCAGCTGGTCGCCCACCGCGTGCCCCAGGGTGTCGTTCACCTGCTTGAAGTGGTCCAGGTCAATGAACAGCACGCCCAGCGGCTGACCGCCCTGCACCGCTTCCTGCAGGTGACTTTCAAAGGCCGCGCGGTTCAGCAGCCCGGTCAGCGCGTCGTGCTGGGCCTGGTAGGCCAGCCGCTCCTGGGCCTGCTGCAGCGCGGCATTGGCGCTGGACAGTTCCTGGTTGCGCAGTTGTTCCTGTGCGGCGCGGTGTTCCAGGCGCTCCACCTTCAGCTGCGTGGCCAGCACCTGGGTGCGGCGGCTGAGCACATCGGCCATCAGGGCCTGCTCGGCAGTGGCGGCGCGGCGGGCGTGGTGCAGGGCCTCGCGGTACAGGCCCTGGGCTTCAAGGACCCCAGACAGGTGCAGGTTGGCCTCGGCCTGCCGTAGGGTCAGCCGCAACTCGTCGGCCAGGGCCAGGGCCCGTTCCAGCACCGCCCGCGCGCTGTCCAGTTCGCCCCGGCGCGCCAGCACGCGGCCCTGGGTGACCAGCACGTCACACAGATTCTCGCGGTCCCCCAGTTCATCAGAGCCCCGCGTGGCGGCCTCGGCGTGGGTCATGGCCTCGTCCAGGCGGCCCAGGGCCAGCAGATTGGCGGCCATGTTGGCCAGCAGCAGAAACTCGTGCTGCCGGTACCCCGCCTCGCGGGCGCGGGCCAGGGTGGCTTCGTTGAGGGCCAGGGCCTCCTCAAAGCGCCCCAGTTCGTGGTAATCCAGCGCCGCGTTGATAGAGGCGCTAGAGATCAGGATGGGGTGGTCAATCTGCCGGGCCAAGTGCAGGGCCTCAAGGTGGTAGGGCAGCGCCGTGGCGTAATCGCGCAGGTCCAGGTACAGGTTGCCAATGTTGTTCAGCGTGCGCCCCTGCCCCACCCGGTCGCCAATGCCCTGCACCATCTGCAGGCAGCGCAGGTGGTATTCCAGGGCCTCGCCCAGTTGCCCGGTTTTCACCAGGGTGATCGCCAGCCCGTTGAGGTTGCGCGCCTCAATGGCGGTCAGGCCCAGCCGGGCCGCCAGCGCCGCACTCTCCTGAAAGGCCGCGCAGGCTTCGGCGTAGTTGGCGAGGTAAAAGTGGCCGTAGCCAATCAGCATGCGCGCGCGGGCCACGCCGGCTTCATAGCCGCTGCGCTCGGCCAGGGTCAGGGCCTGGGCCGCCAGGTCCTGGGCCCGCTGCATGGAGAGCATCAGCACAGCGTCGGCCTCATCGTTCAGGCGGTCCACCTCCAGGCACGCCGCAGGCCCAGGGCGGAAAGAAGACGTCTGCAGCGACATTGACCTTCACCTCCGGAGGAGACCCTTCTGCACACCGCGTATGGATGGGTCTGAGAGGCTGAAGATAGGGGGCACCCTCTCACAGAGTTCTGAATCTAAGGGGATGAATGGCCTGCGCGCGCCCGTTTAGAGCAGCGGCTCGGCGGCTGTGTCCAGCAGCAGCCTGGGCACGAATTTCAGGCCGTCGGCGGCCACCAGATGCGCGGGAATGCCGCCCACATGGCGCATGACCCGTTCGGGGGGCACGCCGTGCAGGTGGCCGTACACGATCAGTTCGGGCTGCGCCGCCTCAATCACCCGGGTCAGCGGGTTGGGCAGGTAGGGCGGCGTGGCGGGCGGGTAGTGCAGCATCAGCAGCAGGTGGTCGCCGGGCTGGCGCAGGGCCTGGGCGGCCTTCACACTCAGGGTCAGGCGCTCGGCCTCGCGCTCCAGCAGCCGCACGTCATCGGCGGGCAAGGGCTCGTGGCCGGGGGTCAGCCAGCCGCGCGTGCCGCACACCACCACGTTGCCCACGCGCACGGCGTCGTTCACCACGGCCAGCATGCCCGGGGGCAGGGCGGCGCGCAGCTTGCTGGCCGTGGGCCACCAGTAATCGTGGTTGCCGCGCAGCAGCACCTTGGTGCCCGGCAGCGCCGCCACGGGCGCGAGGTCCTGCATCGCTTCGGGCAGCCGCATGGCCCACGACAGGTCGCCCGGCAGCAGCACCAGATCCTGTGGGCGCACCACCTCGCGCCAGTGGTCAAAAATCGCCTGCGGATGCCCGGCCCACTGCGGCCCAAACACCGTCATGGGTTTGGGTGTCACAAAGGCCAGGTGCAGGTCGGCAATGGCGTATACGCGCATACAGGGGCTCCGGTACAGAAAAACCCTCCCGCGCTGGGGAGGGCCGTGGTCCTAAGCTGGTCGGGGCGAGAGGATTCGAACCTCCGACCCCTTCGTCCCGAACGAAGTGCGCTACCAGGCTGCGCTACGCCCCGAAAGTCCGACCAACACCCGCGCCGCAGGCGGCAGGGCAGGGGGTAGTCTACGCGCGCCCTGGGGGGGTGTCAAGCAAAGGGTGGAGGGCGGGGAGCAGATGGCAGATGGCTCAGAGGCAGGATGCAGGGGGCTTACCGCCGATGCAGGACGACGCTGATCTCAAAGCGGTTTGGGGAGAGCGCGCGGGTGCTTTTTCATCGCCGTCGCCCCACCTTTCCTCTTGTTCGCGCTGTGTTGCAGCTTCTGCGAGGCCGCTCACCCCTTGCCTTCGCTCACCTAGTGCATGACCACAGGCATGAGGGGCGTTAACATGAGGAATGGGACGCATCAAGCAGTGGGTCGTGCAGCTGAGCGAGGACGAGCGGCAACAGTTGACCGACATGACCCGAAAAGGCGTGCACAGTGCGCGGGTTATGACCCGCGCACGATTGCTCTTGCTGAGCGATCAGGGGTTCCTAGATCGTGAAGTCGCTCAGCGACAGGGCGTCAGGCCTGCCACCGTCGCGTCCATCCGCAAGAAATACGTTGAAGGCGGCCTCCAGGCCGCCCTGTACGAGAAAGCAAGACCCAAACAACCCCCGAAACTGGACGCCCAGCAGACGGCCATCCTGATCGCCGAGGTGTGCTCAAAACCGGAGGGACGCGAGACGTGGACCATGCAGCTTCTCGCCGACCGCCTCGTGACACTGGGCGTCGTAGACCGCATCAGTGACGAAACCGTGCGGCGCACGCTGAAAAAAACGCGCTCAAACCGTGGCAGGTTCAGAGTGGGTGTGTCGCCCAGGTAGGCGCCGACTTTGTCTGGCGCATGGAAGCTGTCCTGGATACTTATGCTCAGCCATATGACGCTGATCGGCCGGTGATCTGCTTCGACGAAAAGTCCTACCAGCTGCTCGACCATGTGCGCGATCCATTGCCACCCGTGCCGGGGACCCCGGCACGGGTTGATCATGAATACAAGCGCTGTGGCACGGTGAATTTCTTCGTGGCGTTCGAACCGCTGACAGGTCAACGTACGGTGACGGTCACTGACCGCAGGGGGAACGCCGACTTCGCGGCGCAGCTCCAGGCACTGGAGCTGCGCTATCCAAACGCTGCACAGATCCGTCTGGTGCTCGATCAACTCTCGACCCATACGCCGGCGGCGCTGTATCAGCACCTGCCAGCGGAAGAAGCGCGCCGCCTGACCCGACGATTCGAGTGGATCTACACGCCCAAACACGCCAGTTGGCTCAACATGGCCGAACTCGAGTGGTCGGCGCTGCAGCGACAGTGTCTGGGCCAACGCCTGCCCAGCAAAGAAGCCGTGGCGCGTGAACTGCACGCGTGGGAAACCGACCGCAACGCCCGGTCGATCAAGGTCGACTGGCAGTTCTCGACGACTTCAGCGCGACAAAAGCTCCGGCGGCATTACCCCACTCAAGAATAGCTATTCTCATGCTTGTGGTCATGCACTAGAGCGATTGACCAAAGAACCCCCTCACCCCTCGCTGCGCGAGGCCCTCTCTGCGGCGCAGCTCTGCGAGTCCCACGAGGGGCGAGGGTCGAGAACCAACATCATCTTCATGTCAACTGCTCTAAGTTCCGTACGACATTGGGAAAATCCTGTTTTGGCGGTCCTGTTGAGTGAAGGTCCGGGCACTTGAGGCGGCCGGCGGGAGACCATGCTCAGAGCGATGCCCTTTTTCTGGCAGGTCTGCGCCGCGACCGAAGAGGACTCAGGGAGCGACGCAGGAAAGACATGGGCAGCGCATTCCAGCAAGCTTTACTCTCCTGCCAATGCCCACCACCGCGCCGTGCCCGGACGGCTGGCCGACTTCCCTCTTCCAGATCTTCAGCCCTCGTCCTCTTCCCCGTTCCACTCGGGCTCCTCGCCCTGATTGGCCACGAAGGCGCGGATAGCGGGCCAGATCACGCTGCCGGGATACCCGCGCCGGGCCAGAAAGGCAAAGGCGCTGGCCTGGGGGTCGCGCTTCCGGGCAAACGAGGACCAGCGGCGCTCCAGCAGGGCCGCCACTTCCTCGGCTTCACGCGCAGAGTCGCGGGTCTGCAGGGTGTCCTGAATCAGGTCGTCGTCCAGGCCCCGGCGCTTGAGGGTCTGGCGCACCCGCATGGCGCCCACGCCCCGGCGGGTGTTCTCGGCGCGGGCCACCTGGGTGTCGTCCTGGTAGCCCAGTTCCTGCACCCGGGCCAGCACCAGGGCGACCAGTTCGGGGTCGTCGCTGCGTTTCTCCAGGCGGGCGCGCAGTTCCTGGGCGCTCAGGGCGCGCTGGCCCAGGGCGCGAAAGGCGTAGGCCAGCAGGGCGTCGCGCTGCTCTTCGGGGGTGGAGGGGCGGCGGGGGGCGCGCGGCGCGGCGTCGTCGCCCTCTGTGCCGGGTGCCGGCGCCCGGCGCCCCTGTGCCCTGCGGTATCGGCCCGTCATGTGCTGCAGTATGCCGCTTGCCCCTCCAGCCAAAGGCAGGTATAGTCACGAGGTTGCCCACTGCCTGCTTGGGGTGGGTGGCCCGGCCAGCAGCCCCGCTGCCCCGGCGCGCCGAAGCCGCCCCTGCTTTACGGGGCCCCTCGGACGCTCGCGTTCCCGCCTGCGGGCAGGAACCGCCCCGCACCGCCAGACCGGCGGCGGGAGAACAAGGAGAATCCACATGGCCCTGCGTCACAAGTCCGCCCAGAAACGTCACCGCCAGAGCCTCAAGCGCCGCCTGCTGAACCGCAGCCGCAAGAGCACCATCAAGACCTTCACCAAAAAGGCCGTGGCCGCCGCCCAGACCGGCGCCGAGGACCTGGCCACGCTGCAGAGCCGCGCCGAGAGCCTGATTGACAAGGCCGCCAAGGGCAGCACCCTGCACAAGAACGCCGCCGCCCGCAAGAAGAGCCGTCTGGCCAAGGCGATCAACCGCGCCAAGGCCGCGCAGCAGGGCTAAGGAAAGCAGGAAGGAGCGCGCGCTGGGGTCTAGGCCCCAGCGCGCGCTTTTAACAGCGGACAGGTGCAGCATTCTGCAGAGGACAGCCCGACAAACACGCTGTTTTCCCGCCCCTTGTGGGGAACTCGCAGAGCTGCGGGGCAGCGGTCGGAGCTTGAAAAGCGGCGCAGTAGATGGGCGTAAGCGTCCCAGACGACGTTTCTCCCGTGGGCTCCTCGATGGTTGAACACTGTCCGCACTGCTGGTTCAAGGGCGTGGCGAACCTTTCTCGCTGGCCGGCAAAGCCTGCCCACACCACCACTTCCAGAAAACAGCGCCCCCGCCGAACCCGGCTGGGGGCGCTTCACCACTGGGCTCGCGCTTACTTCACCACCGCGCGGATGGCGCAGCGGCCCTCGCTGCCAGCCTTCACCACGGGCAGCTGCCAGCGCACATTGGTGTACTCGCTGGGCTTGACCTCCACCTGACGCTGCACCTGCCGGCCGTTTTCGGTCACGGTCACGGTCTTTTTCAGCGGGGCCAGGCCGAAGGTCTTGCCGCCGTCGGCGCTGAACAGGGTGGTCACGCCGCTCACGGTGCACGCGGCGCTGCGGAAGGTGGTGGCGGGGTCCACCTTCATGTCCAGCTTCATGTTGCGCAGGTCGCTTTTGCTCACGCTCTGCCACGTGTGGGCCATGTCCAGCAGGGTGCCGGGGACCACGGCCACCTTGCTGGCATCGGTCAGGGTTTCCACCGTCTTGCCGTTTTGCGTGGTCTGCGTCACCACCGAGGTGGTCGAGGTGAGTTTCACGGGCGAGGGCACACCCTGGGCCACGGCCAGCGACAGGCCGCTGAGCAGCGCCACCGCAGAAAGGACGTTCTGTTTCATGATGCAACCTCCAAAGGCAGGAACTGGGCCCATTGCACACCCCACGCTTGACCCCAGTCTGATGGGGAGTGGGGAGCGCGCCGGGCGCACTGCCGCTGTTTTACCCCAGCGCGCCATGAGGGGCGTGGGAATGCCCCCAGCGGGGGACACTCAGGCCTGGGCGCCGCGCGACTGCACCACACCGGCCAGCACGCGCGCAATCTCGTGAATCTCGGTGGCGTCCTGGCCCTCGACCATCACGCGGATCAGGTTCTCGGTGCCGCTGGGGCGCAGGTTCACCCGGCCCTTGCCGCGCAGCTGTTCCTCGGCGCGGGCCACGGCCGCCATGACCTCGCCGTCGGCGGCAATGGCCTTCTTGTCGGCCACGCGCACGTTCACCAGGGTCTGCGGGTACATCACCAGATCGTCAAACAGGGCGTCCAGGGTGGTGCCCAGGGCCTTCATGCTTTTCAGGGTCAGCAGGGCGCTCAGCACGCCGTCGCCGGTGGGCGAGATATCCAGAAACAGGACGTGCCCGCTCTGTTCGCCGCCCAGGTTCAGGTGCCGCTCGTGCAGGCGCTCGTGCACGTAGCGGTCGCCCACCGCTGTGCGCTCCAGGGGAATGCCGGCTTCCTGCAGCTTCACCTCCAGGGCCATGTTCGCCATGATGGTGGTCACCACGCCCTGCTCGCCGCGCGCGCGGGCGTTGAGCAGCAGCATGTGGTCGCCGTGCACCACGTTGCCCCGGCTGTCCACGAACAGCGCGCGGTCGGCGTCGCCGTCAAAGGCCACGCCGAGGTCGTAGTTGCCCTCGCGCACAATGCGCTGCAGGTGGTCAAGGTGGGTGCTGCCGCAGTCGCGGTTGATGTTGCGGCCGTCCGGGGTGGTGTACACCGCAAACACGTCGGCGCCCGCCGCCTGAAAGACCTTGG
Source organism: Deinococcus multiflagellatus (assembly GCF_020166415.1). Classification (NCBI taxonomy): domain Bacteria; kingdom Thermotogati; phylum Deinococcota; class Deinococci; order Deinococcales; family Deinococcaceae; genus Deinococcus; species Deinococcus multiflagellatus. The sequence continues at coordinate 60,536 of NZ_JAIQXV010000001.1, read as the reverse complement.
GCCCCACGCGGTAGGCGGCCCCGTTGGCACAGTCCATGGCGATGCGCAGCCCGCTCAGGTCCGGGGCGTGGCCGCGCAGGTAGCCCACGTACAGCCGCTCGGCCTCGGAGTAGTTGGTTACGCCGCCCAGGTTGACCCCGGTGACGGGCGGCAGGTCCGCCAGGGCGTCCAGCGCCGCCTCGATCTGGTGCTCGGTGGCGTCGCTGAGCTTCTGGCCATCGGCGCCGAAGAACTTGATGCCGTTGTCCTGGTAGGGGTTGTGCGAGGCGCTGATGACCACGCCGGCATCGGCGCCCAGGTAGCGGGTGAGGTAGCTGACGCCCGGGGTGGGCAGCACCCCCACATGAATGACATTCACGCCCCGGCTGGTCAGGCCCGCCGCCAGCGCCGCTTCCAGCATGTCGCCGCTCTGGCGGGTGTCCTTGCCGATAACCACGCTGGCGTGGTCGCGCCCCGCCTTGAGAATCTCCCCGGCCGCCGCGCCCAGGTCCATGACCCAAGCAGCCGTGAGGGGATGGGCGCCCGCGACCGCGCGCACGCCGTCCGTTCCGAAATACTTCCGTTCGCTCATGATCTGCCGCATGATACGCCTGCGAGTGCGTCACTCCTGATGCCCAACATTGAACCGGGTTAAAGAAGCGCAACCCTGGGGCGCGCGATTGCGTACCGTAGGGCATGAGCGGATTTTCGGCAGGGTCCTTTTCGTTCAGTCGCAGCGGCCACAAGGGCGGCTTTCTGGGGCACGGCAGCCACAGCAGCCACAAGCGCCACGGCTACGGCCACAGCGGCCACTACCGCACGGTGAAGCGGTCCTCGGGGTGCCTGGGGGCCTTCGTGTTTGCGGCGCTGGCCGCCGGGGGGTCGGTGGCGGGCCTCGTCTCGCTGCTGACCTGAGCGGAGCGCCCGCCGCCCTGAGCCGCCCATTTGTGCCGCGCCGCCTGGGAGACTGGGCGGCCACTTTACGCGGCCACGCCCCCGCCAGTGGGCCCTGGGTGTGGCCCCCAGCGCTGCGCGCCGCCTTCCCGGGGGCGCGTGTGGTGGAAACCTGGACCGGCGAGGGGGCCGCCTTTGCGCGCTACCGCAGCCCCGCCGGCCCGCTGTTCCTGAAATACCTGCCCGCTGGCTGGCGTGACCCCCGCGCGGCCGAGCGCCTGCACCGCGAAAGCACCTACCTGCGCGACCTGGCGCCGCACGCCCCGGTGCCCCACGCCCGCTATCTGCACAGCGCCGCGCAGCAAGGCCCGCCCCTGGCCCACCTGCTAACCGTGGACCGGACCGAGGCCACCTGGGGCTGGGGCGCCTTTGCCACCGACCCCCAGCGCGAGGCGGCCCTGCTGGACGTGGTGCGCCTGCTGGCCGGGCTGCACGCTTTCTGGGCGGGGCCGGGCCAGCCCCTGTTGCGGGGGCGCTGGCGCTGGCAGCCCGGCGAGGTGCTGGCCCGTGCGGCGGCGGTGGCCCCTGCCGCGCCGCCGGATGTGCCGAGCGCGGCCGAAGCCCTGTTGGCTGCCGCACAGGCGTTGCCGGCCCTGCTGGCCCACGCGCCCGTGTGGACGCTGGTGCACGGTGACATTCACGCCGGGCAGGTGCTGTGGCCCAGAGACGGCGGGCCCCCCGAACTCATTGACTACGGGCAGGTGCATCCCAGTGTGCCCGGCGAGGACCTGGCGCACCTGCTGGCGCTGCGGCTGAACGCTGCCGAGCGGGCCCGCCTGGGGCCTGCCCTGCGCGCGGCCTATCAGGCGGCCCTGGCCGAGCAGGGCCTGTCCCTGTCAGCGGCGGAACTGGCCGCCCAGGAGCGCGCGGGGCTGGCCCTGAACCTGCTGTCCACGGCCCGGCAGGCGCAGCGCCGCGAAAGCAGCGGGGTTCAGCAGGCCCTGGCCGCTGCTGTGGAGGCGTGGTGGGAGTGAAGCCCCCGGCCTAGGGTTCAGCCACCTGCACCTCAGCCGGGCCCAGAAAGGCTCGGTAGCGGTCCAGTTCTACGTTCAGGCTGCGGTTAAAGGCGGCAGTGCGGCGGACGCCCGGCACCAGCCCCACCCGGGCCTCCAGCACAGAGCCCTGCAGCTGCAGGTTGGCCCAGCCCACCGCCCGCTCGGCCTGAAAGACGGGCAGCGCGTAATAGCCCAACTGGCGTTTGGCGGCCGGGGTGTAGGCCTCGAAACGGTAGGTCCAGCCGTGCAGGTGGGCGAAGCGGCGCCGGTCCCACACCAGCGGATCAAAGGGGCCCACCACCCGCACGCCACGGGGCGCGTCGGCCTCTGGGGAGCAGCCAGCGGGCCACACGTAGCGCACGCCGTCCACCACCGCGCCTGCCAGTTCTTCCCGCACGGCCGTGCGAAAAGCGGCGCGCAGCGCCCCGTGCAGGTGCGGAAAGCCGTAGTGAGACAGCCCCACCAGATACCCCAGGCTGGCTTCGGGCAGAGGGCCATACAGCCCGGCCAGCAGGTGAACCGCGCCGCGCAGCCGTTCGGCTTCGGGCAAAGGCGCGGCGCGCAGCGCGGCCAGATGGGGCGCCGGGCCGTACACGCGCACGCCCCGCTCCCGGCGCACCACCCGCGCCTCGCCCCGGCGGTGCAGGGCGTCCAGCACGCGGGTGGTGGCGCTGGATTGTCCGCCCCAGGCGTTGACCACTCCGCCGCGCCCCAGCTGGCCCGCCGCCTGCCGGGGGTGCAGCTCACCGGCCTCGTGCAGCAGGGCGCGCACCGCGCTGACCAGCTCCGGGTGGGTCTGCAACACCCCCGGCTCGACCTCGCGGGGGTGCAGCAGGGCCTGCACGCGCCGGGGCACGAACCCGTAGTTGGGCAGCATGTCTTCCTCGGCGTCCAGGGTGGGGTAGGCCGCTTCCAGATCGCCGGCGCGGTAGCCCGCAAGACGGGCCATCAGGGTGAGGTCCTGGGCGCGGGCGGGCGCGCGGATGGGATCGGCCTGCACGAAGCCCAGCGTGTCCAGCGCGGCCTGAAGGCTGGACTGCGGCGCCAGCGTGCGAAACGCGGCGGCCCGCACCGCCGAGGGCGTGATGGTCATGGGGCGCAGGCTAGCAGAGGGCGGAGGCGCGGCCGGGCGCGGGCTCAGCATGAAGGCGTGGCCAGCAACCCGGGGCAGGCCGGGTCTCCCCCACCCGCCCCGGACCGTGCGGAACAGAGATGGAACGGTTGCCTCCCTCCGCTGCGCTCTTTCACGGATGCCATCTGTTTCGCTGACCAACCCGGACAGAGCCGGTTGGTCGGTTCCACGCCTGAAAGCCCGCTTGTTCTCTTTGGATTGAGTAGCTTCTGCAAGCGCCCCAGAGCGGTCACCACATGAGCTGAAGGTAAACCCCACAGGTCATGTGGGGCGAGCAGATCAAGTGACCGCGACAGACAGCGGTTGGCGTGGCGTTGAGGGGGGCCTTTCCTACCCTCAACGGAACGGCATACCGCTGTTCATCGGCGTCGGTGTTACTTGATCGTGCCGTTCAGGCCGTTGGGGTAGAAGCCGCCCTTCGCCGCACCGGGGGCCAGATACACGATATTCAGCACCTCGCGCGTGGTGCGCGGGTAGGCCACGCCGTTGCTGTCGGCGGGGGCAAAAACCGCCATGCCCCGGCTGTCGGTGAGGCCCATGTCTTTCATGCCGCCCACCTTGCCGCGCAGGGTGCTGATGGCCTGCACCACCTGTCCCACGTACAGCCCGGCCGCCGCCGTGACCTGCCGCTGCTGGTAGAGCATGGTGCGGATGGCGCCGCCGTGATAGGCCTCCACGGCCAGAATGCCCGCCGCCGCCTGCAGGTAGGCCGGATTGGTGATCAGGGTGGCGGCCCCGTTGTAGGCGGTCACGCCCACGTCCTCGAAAATAAAGGCGCCGTGCAGGAAAAACAGATCATTCAGGTACGGGTTGAAGCCGGTGATCTTGCCGCCAGATGCCGCCTGCCCCGCCGCGCGAAACGCGCCGTTCAGGTCCAGCACGGGCCGGGGAGCCGCCGCCTTGCCCAGCGCGCCGTACAGGAACTTCACATGCTGCAGTTCATCCTCAGCGATGTCGCGGGCCAGGGCCTGCACGGCGCTGTCCTTGAAGGTCATGCCCCGGCTCTGGTCCAGGCCAGCGGGCAGGCGGATCTCGGCGCCACCGCCAATGCGGCGCAATTCGTCCACGCGGCCCACCGCTGCGAGGTAGAAGGCCGCTTCCAGGTATTCGAGATTCAGGGCGAAATTCAGCACGTCGGCGTCAATGTTCTTGGCGGGCGCGGCACGGGCGACGCCGCTGAGGCCAAAGGCGGCGGCGCCCAGGCCCACCTTGCCCAGCAACCCCAGGGCAGCGCGGCGGTTCAGGGCAGGGTCGGACGTGACAACGGCAGGCAAATTGGAATCGGACATGAGGGGGCCTCCTTGGGCCAGAGGGCACCGCTGAACGCCGCACGCAGGCGGGTTCAAACTGGTGACAGAAAGAAGGGGGATGCGCGGCCAGGCCGAAGCAGGCACGCGCGCTGGACATCTGGCTGTATGCCAGAGTCCGGCAAGTGGATGACTGCCCCGCGCAAGTTCAAGATTGGCTTAAGGCGGGCCCTCCTCCGGCCGCCGCGCCCGCTACAGTGGGCGCATGGCCGAACGCACCCTGTTTGAGCGCATCATTGCGCGCGAGCTGCCCAGCGAGATCGTGTACGAGGACGAGCGATTTATTGCCATCCGCGACATTGCCCCGAAAGCGCCCATTCACCTGCTGGTCATTCCCAAAAAGGTGACGGCGCGCGTGGACGAGATTACGGGCGCCGCCGAGATGGGCGAGCTGTGGCTGACGGCCGTGAAGGTGGCCCGCCAGCACGCCCAGGATTACCGGCTGGTGGTGAACTGCGGCGCCGGGGGCGGGCAGGTGGTGTTCCACACCCACATTCATGTGCTGGCCGGCTGGGAGAACGGGCCAGACAGCGACACCTGATGCCCACGTCCTTTGCCGCCGTGCTGTTCGACCTTGACGGCGTGCTGGTGGACACCGAGGCCCTGATCACCGGGCTGTGGGCCGAGATTTTCCGGGGCCAGGGCCTGGACCTCAGCGCGGCCGAGATCACCCGCCTGACGGCCGGGCAGCGCTTTGAAGGCGTGGTGCGCGCCCTGGAAGAGGGCCGGGGCTGGCGGGCCCCCGAAGACTTTCTGCCACTGCTGAACACCCGCTTTAACGCGGCTTTTGACCATGTGCCCCCTGTAACTGGGGCCGCCGACACCCTGCGCGCGCTGGACGCGGCGGGCGTTCCCTTTGCGGTGGCGAGCAACAGTGAGCGCCACCGCCTGGGCCTGAAACTGCGTGGGGCCGGGCTGGACACCCTGCTGGCCGGGCGGGCTTTTGACCCGGCCTGCGTGGGCGGCGTGGGCAAGCCGGACCCGGCGCTGTACCGCTACGCCGCCGCCGCACTGGGCGCCGAGCCGGGGCGCTGCCTGGTCGTGGAAGACAGTGCGCCGGGGGCCCAGGCCGGGCTGGCAGCGGGCATGACCGTGTGGGCGCTGCTGGCGGGCAGTCACATCCTGCCCGACGACGAGGCGCGGCTGCGCGAACTGGGCGTGGCCCGGGTGCTGCACGCACATGCCGAGTTACAGGCGGCTCTGGGGCTGCTGGTTCCCTCGCCGTAGCACGGCGCTGGCACTGCGAGGGGGGCTGCTTTGGCCCCTCTTCTTTCTGCTCTCCCCTCTCCCCGACAAACCGCTTGACTTCAAAGTCTACATATGTTGTTAATGGGACATGCCTCCATTGCCCAACAGCAGTCCTCCCACCCGCGCCGTGCTGGCGGCCCTGCAGAGCGCGTACCCGGCGCACACCTACGGCTACGACCTGAGTAAGGGCACCTGCCTGAAAAGTGGCACGCTGTACCCCATCCTGCAGCGCCTGCACGACCAGGGGTATCTGGACGCGCAGTGGGAAGACTCACCACATCCCGGCAAGCCCCCCCGGCACATCTACCGCCTGACGCAGACAGGGCTGGAACTGGCCCGGCAGCGTCAGGCCGAAGACCCAGCCCCCCGCACCCGCACCAAAGGCGCCCTGACATGAGCCCCGACGAATGGAAGGCCGGCATCGAGAATGAAGCACACACCGCCCCAGACGCCGCGTGGGCCAGGGAGACGCGCGCCCACCTGCGCCGCGCGGCTCTGGGCCGTCAGGCGTTGCAGGGCGGCGTGGGCCTGAGCCTCGGTGTGGCGACCAGTGCCGCTGTCACCCTGGGGACCCAGTGGCCGGTGATGGTGCGCGAAGCGGCCCGCAACGGTGTGGATACCCTGACCTTTCTGAAGTGGAACATCCTGGGCAACCCGCAGTCGGTGCAGACGATCACCAGCAGCGGCGACTCTCAACTGCCCGTGGCGGGGTTGCTGCTGGCCCTGCTGGTGCTGGCCAATGTGGCCGCCCGTCTGCGGGTGCCGCACTGGGTTATCCTGCTGGGCACGGGGGCTGCGGTGCTGACCACCACGACCCTGGGCAATCTGGTCCTGCCTGACTTCATGGGCTTTCCGGCCTATCCCCTGGCGGTGGCCCTGGGCGTCGCGGCGCTGGGGATTGTGCTGGGGCTGCCCTTTTCGGGGCGCCGGGCCCGCGCATGACCCCCGAAGAGTGGCGACAGGGGATGGAGAATGAGGCGAGCAGCGTGCAGGACGCAGCGTGGAGCCGGGCAACGCGCAGGGCTGCCTTGCAACCGGTGGCCTGGAGCCTGCAGGTGGGAATCTATGGCCTGCTGCTGGCCGGACTGGGCTATGCCCTGACCATTCTGACCGACCATGCCATCCGCTTCTCGGTATTGCGCGACTTCAACCCTGTGGGCGAATGGGTCATGACCCACCTGGGCTATACCCGGTTGTTTGAACTGGGCCAACTGTTTATTCCTGCCCTGCTGGCCGGGATGATGGCGCTGTTGCGTTTTACGCCTGGCCTCCTGGCTGTACTGGGCGGTTTAGCCTTTCTCCCTATGGGCGTCGGTGCGTGGCTTTACACGTCTACACACGAGGTTCTCTCTTACCCCACGTTGAGCGGCACCCAAACGGTGAATCTGGCGGGCTATGCCGGCGGCTTTTCCCCAGAGCGGCTAGTCATGGGCACCCTGCTCATCGGATTTTGTGCCCTCGTTGGGCACCGCCTCCGCCGCGCACTGCATCGGAGCCGCGCATGACCCCCGAAGAGTGGAGGCAAGGCATGGAAAACGAAGCGGCATCGGTTCAAGATTCGCGCTGGGCAATAGAAACGAGGCTGGCAGCCAACCGCTTTGGCTGGCGACAGGCCCTCAGCGCCGCCGTGGTGTTTGCCCTGCTGGGGGCCGCCCAGGAACTCCTTCTTTCCCTGGTGTTTCGCGCCCAAGGCGACAGCCTGCCGGATCAGCTGTGGCCCGGCGTGCTGGGGGTGGCCTTTGCGCTGGGCTTCGGCCTGGGCCGCTGGCGCTTTGGCCCCCTGGAGGCCGGGGCCGGCGCGCTGGCTTTTCTGCCGGGCGCTTGGCTGTTCGTGGTGGGCTTGCAGGCCTTCTCCAATGGACCACTGGGCGCGCCCAACTCGCCCGCCTTTGACAACAACGACGTCTTTGCCCTGGCGGTGCTGGCGGCCCTGGGGGCGGGGCTGACGCAGACGTGGGCCCAGCGCCGGCAGGCTGCGGCCCGGTAAGCCCCCCGCGAGAGGAGCGCCCGGACCTGCTTCGTCCGGGCGCCGCTTTTTGCCTGCCACTTACGCCAGCGGCAGTTCGATCATGCCGCCGGGGCCCTCTTTGTCTCGGCCCTCCATGCGGGCCGTCACCGCCAGACCGGTAGGCGTCTGGGCCAGGCCACCGTCGGCCGTTTCGCGCAGGGCGGCCGGCATCATCCGGCCCACCGAGGCCATCGCGCCCAGCACCTCGTCGGGGGGAATAAAGGATTCCAGCTGAGCCAGCGCCAGTTGTGCGGCGCTCACGGCGTGCACAGCGTAGAAGGCGTTGCGGCTCACGCAGGGCACCTCCACATAGCCGCCCACCGGGTCGCACACCAGCCCAATGGTGTTCATCAGGGCGAGACTGGCCGCGTGGACCGCCGCGCGGGAGGTGCCGCCCAGCAGTTCCACCACCGCCGCCGCCGCCATTGCTGCGCTGGAGCCGATTTCCGCCTGACAGCCCCCCGCCGCCCCGGAAATAAACATGCGCTTGCTGATCGCCTTGCCAATGCCGGCCGCCAGAATCATGGGGGCCACCAGCCGCTCGTCTTCCAGGCCCAGGTGGTCGGCCACGCCGATCAGGGCGCCGGGAATGGTGCCCGCGCTGCCCGCCGTGGGCGCCGCGACAATGCGGCCCATGCGGGCGTTTTCCTCGTTCACCGCCATGGCGTAGGCCTGCACCCGCCTCAGCAGCGGCGCGCCCAGCACGTCCGGGGCGTCCCACAGGCCCTTGGCATTCCAGCCCACCATGCCGGTAATACTTTTGGCATCGCTCTGCAGCCCACGCTCAATGCTGGCGCGCATTTCGCGGATGCGGCGCAGCATCTCGGCACGGATGTCGTCGGGGTTCAGGCCGGTTTCCTGGCAGTCCTGGGCCAGAATCCAGGCCGAAGCCGGGGCGGGGGCATTCAGAATGTCGTCAAGCGTCGTCATGGCGTCCTTGTGGGCAAAACAGGGCGGGCGGGGAAACAGAGCGGGAAAATGGGCTCTTATGGTACGCCGCGCCCTGTCTAGCTGAATTCGGGTTGGGTGAAGACGTCCAGAGCGTGTGGACGGCCAGGCAGGGGGCGCAGTCATATGCGGCGGGCCGACTGGGGCAGGCCGCGCTAGGTTGACCCATGAGGCTGCTGCTCATCCGCCACGGCCAGTCCGAGAACAACCTCGCTGAACACGGGTCCGGCTACGCCCAGCGGCGCCTGCCCGACCCACCGCTGACCCCGCTGGGGCTACAGCAGGCACGGCACACAGCGGCGCACCTGGCGGCCCAGGCCCACGGCGTCACCCACCTGTACACCAGTCTGATGACCCGCGCGGTGCAGACGGCTGCCCCCTTCGCGCAGATCCTGGGCTTGCCGGCCCACGGGCTGGCCGCCGCCTACGAATACGGAGGGCTGACCACTGGCCCAGCAGGCCACTTCGCGCCCGTCCTGGGGCGCGACCACGCCGCGCTGCAGGGCGACTGTCCGGCACTGGTGTGGCCGCAGGAGCTGACCGGCCAGCCCTGGGACGGCGGCGCGGAGGCCTGGGAGGAGGCGGTGTTTGAACGCCGGGCCCAGGGGGTGCTGACCGGACTGCGCGCGGCGCATGGGGACAGCGACAGCCTGGCGCTGATCACCCACCACGACTTCGCGGGGGCGCTGATTCGCGCGGCCCTGGGGTGGGCTGGCACCGGAACGCCGCCCATCTTCCGGCTGGCGCACCTCTCCACCACCCTGCTGGAGGTTCCAGAGGGTGGCCGACCCAGCGCCCTGCACTGGCTCAACCGGGTGGACCACCTGCCCGCCGAATGGGTACGGCACTGAACGGTGCCCGCCGGCCCAGGCCGGCCTTTACGCCTCCCGCGCCACGCGCAGCAGTTCGCCGCTGCGGACCATCGCCACGATCTTCAACAAGTCGGGGCGGTAGTAGCGGTCGCTGGTCATGTTGGGAATCTGCGCGCGGATGTGTTCCCAGGCGGCCTGGGCCCCGCGCCCGGCGCGCAGCTGCTGGAAATCCAGCGCCTGGGCCGCGCACATCAGTTCAATGGCGACGACGTTCTGCACGTTTTCCAGGATGGCCCGCAGCTGCCGCGCGCCGTGGGCACCCATGCTCACGTGGTCTTCCTGGTTGGCGCTGGTGGGAATGGTGTCCACGCTGGCGGGGTGGGCCAGCACCTTGTTCTCGCTGACCAGGGCGGCCGCCGTGTACTGCGCGATCATGAAGCCGCTGTTCAGCCCACCCTGCGGCGTGAGAAAACCGGGGAGGCCCGAGAGCGAGGGATTGAGCAACTGCTCGCAGCGCCGTTCACTGATGCTGCCCAGTTCCGCCACCGCCACTTTCAGCGCGTCGATGGTGACGGCCAGCGGCTGCCCATGAAAGTTCCCGCCAGACACCACCTCGCCGGTCTCCGGGAAAATCAGCGGGTTGTCAGTGACCGAGGCGAATTCCACGGCCAGCACCCGCGCGGCGTGGTCCAGGGCGTCCAGGCTGGCGCCGTGCACCTGGGGAACGGCGCGCAGCGAGTAGGCGTCCTGCACCTTGCCGTCGCCCACCAAGTGCGACGGCGCAATCTCGGACTCGCGCAGGAAGGTGCGCACCTCCCCGGCCACCGCCACGGCGCCGGGGTGCGGGCGCAGGCCCACCACGTCGGCCTGAAAGGGGCGGTGCGAGCCGTACATGGCCTCCACCGTCAGGGCCGCCGCCAGATTCGCCGTGCCCAGCAGCGTGCGGGTGTCCGCCACCGCCAGCGCCAGCAGGCTGCCCATCAGCTGCGTGCCGTTGATCAGGGCCAGACCTTCTTTGGCCTGCAACTGCACGGGGCGCAGGTTCAGTTCGGCCAGCACGTCCGCGCTGGGCCGCACGGCGCCGCCGTACTCCACCTCGCCCAGGCCAATCAGCGCCAGCGCCAGGTGCGCCAGTGGGGCCAGATCGCCCGAGGCGCCCACGCTGCCCTGCGCGGGGATCACCGGGTGCACGCCCATGTTCAGGAAGGCCAGCAGCAGCTCCACGACCTCCACCCGCACGCCGGAATGGCCCAGTGCCAGCGACTGTGCCCGCAGCAGCAGCATGCCCCGCACGACTTCGGTGGGCAGGGCCTCGCCCACCCCAATGGCGTGCGAGATGATGAGGTTGTGCTGAAGCTGTTCCAGGCCGCTGCGGGCCACCTGCACATTGGCAAACTTGCCGAAGCCGGTGTTCACGCCGTACACGGGGGCGTCGCCATCCACAATGCGCTCAATGACCGCGCGGGCGCGGGCAATGCGCTCACGGGCGGCCGGGGCGAGTTCTACCTGTTCGCCGCCCCGAACTACAGAGAGAAACTGATCAAGATTGAGGTGCTGGTCAAGAATCATGGCTGCTCCTAATTCCCACACTCACGCGACATTCGATCAATGAGTGCTTCAAAAGACTGTTGCGGCGTGTCGCCCAACCAATGCATGTCTTTGCCAACAAATTCCAACAGGCGACCACTTTCCGAAATAAAAAGTGGGGACCAACCGTTGTATTCGCCTACAGGAAAAATTCTTTCGCTCACATCTGGCCGAACAAACTGATAGAACTCAGAAAATGGCCAGTTTGTCCCTGCATCTTCAAGATCAAAAATGTACCCTGCCCAAGTCCCAAGACCATCAAACACACTGACGAAGGCCTCGGCCACCGGGAAAAGGTGCCAACCCACTGCCTGAACTTTCTTTACAACATGGTCTAGGTCAACTCTGCGATCATCAGACCAGCCAAGAGCCAACAGCTTCAAACGTAGGTCATCTGTCAACTCATACGGCAACTCAGGCACACACACCTCCCACCCACACGTCGCGCACGGGGCTGGTGCCCAGGGTGTAGGGCAGATCGCGCCAGTCCCTGCTGTGCAAAGCCAGGAAATCGGCACGTTGCCCCACGGCCAGCGCACCCCGGTCAGGCAGGCCGAGGGCGGCGGCGGCGTTCACAGTGGCGGCGGTCAGGGCTTCGGCGGGGGTCAGGCGGCACAGGCGCACGGCCAGGGCCAGGGCCAGCCCCGTGCTGAACACGGGGGATGAGCCTGGATTCAGATCGGTGCCCACCGCCACCGCCGCGCCCGCGTCAATCAGGGCGCGGCCCGGCGCAGCCGGCAGGCCCAGGTGCAGGGTCACGCCCGGGAGAATCGTCGCCACCGTTTCAGAGCCCGCCAGCGCGGCAATCTGCGCCGGGCCACTGGCTTCCAGATGGTCCACGCTGAGCGCCCCCAGCCCGCACGCCAGTTCGGTGCCGCCGATGGCATGGAACTGGTCGGCGTGCAGTTTCAGTTGAAGGCCATAGGCCCGGGCCGCCTGCAAGATCGCGCGGGTTTCCTCGACCGTGAACGCTTCCTTCTCGCAGAACACGTCCACGGCGGCAGCGAGCCCCGCCTGGGCCACCTCGGGAATCAAATCCTCGCAGACGGCTTGCACGTACTCGGCGCGGCCCTCGGTGGGCGGGACATGGATGAGCAGCGTGGGCACCAGGGGAAATTCAGCCTGCAGAATCCGAATGGCTTCCAACATGCGCCGCTCGGCGGCGAAGTCCAGGCCGTAGCCGCTCTTGACCTCGATGGTCGTCGCGCCGGAAGCCTGCAGGGCCTGCAGGCGGGGCCGGGCCAGGCGCACCAGTTCCTCGACGCTGACCGCGCCGGTGGCCCGCATGGAACTGCGAATACCGCCGCCCCGCGCCAGGATGTCCTCGTACGGCACGCCCTGCACCCGCGCTTCAAAGTCGGCCAGGCGGTCCCCGGCCCAGACCGCGTGGGTGTGGGGGTCCACCAGGCCCGGCACCACTGCGGCGCCGCCCAGATCGTGTTCGCGTGCCGCCGACGGCGCCTGGGCCCTCTCCCCCACCCAGCGGATCACGCCGCCGGACACCAGCAGGGCCGCGTCGGGAATCACGGTCAGCTCGCGCATGGCCGCGCCGCGCTGCAGACCAGCCCCTGGGGTGACGAGCTGGGCCATGTTGGTAAACAGCACCTCGCTCACGAGAACACCTCGCACAGCGTTTCCATGATTAGGCGGGCCATCAGGAGTTCGCTGCGGCCTGTGGGGTCCAGGTTCGGGGCCAGTTCTACGAGGTCCAGGCCCACCACCGTGTTGTGCCGTGCGGCAGCGGCCAGCACGGCCATCCCCTGCGCGTAGGTGAAGCCGTCGGGCTCCGGGCTGCTGGTCCCGGGCACCACGCTGGGGTCAAAGCCGTCCACATCCACGCTCAAGTACACGTTCTGGCCGTGCGGCAGCCGTTCCAGCACCGCATTCAGGTCGACCTGCACGTCGGTCATGGGCACCAGAGCGTGGCCCCGGGCCCGGGCCGCCGCCACCGCTTCAGGGTCGAAGCGCAGGCCGCGCAGGCCCACGGTGGTGATATGCACGAGGTTGGGGAGCGCTTCGGCGGCCCGGCGAAAAGGGCTGGAGTTGCTGTAGCGCGTGTCATTGCGGGTGTCGGTGAAGTCCAGGTGGGCGTCCAGCTGCACCACATGGAGGGCCGGCACATCATCAAACGCGCTCAGCAGCGGGAAGCTTACGCTGTGGTCGCCGCCCAGGAAGACGGGCACGCGGCAGCGCCCCCGAAGGAGCCGCGCCGCCTGCGTGATGCGCTCGCGGGCCAGTTCGGGTTCCAGACTGGGCAACACCACGTCGCCCGCGTCGGCAAAGGTGACCCCGGCCAGCCGGGTCACGCCGTCCAGGCCGGTAAAGGGCGGCACGCTGCGCAGGCTGGCTTCCCGCAGCGCGCGCGGGGCAAAGCGGGCGCCGGGCCGGAAGCCCAGGGCAATATCAAAGGGAATACCTAGGGCCGCCACATCGGCGTGCCAGTCGCCGCCGGGTTCCACCAAGGGCGCGCGCGCAAAGGTGGCAATGCCGCCGTAGGGCAGGTGGGTGGGGGCACTCATGCGGCCCGCCCCCAGGCGCGTACCATAAACCCATGACCGACCCCGCGTTTCAATCCATGAGCGTGGAGGAGTACCTGCGCTCGGAAGAACTCAGTCCTTACAAGAGGGAATACGTGGCTGGCTTCGTCTACCCCTTGCACGCCCAGGCAGGGGTCAGTCAGCGGCACTCGCTGATTGCGGGCAACATTTTCGGCACCCTCTTTCCCCACGCGCGGCGTCAGGGCTGCCGGCTGCACATGGCCGACATGCGCCTGCAGGTGGGCGCGGCCCTGTTCTACCCCGACGTGATGCTGGTCTGCGGCGCCGACGCCCCCCACGCCCTGTACGAAACCGCGCCCTGCCTGCTGGTGGAAGTCCTGTCGCCCAGCACCGCCGCCAACGACCGCGTGGGCAAATATGCCATGTACACCGGCATTCCCACCCTGCAGACCTACCTGATCGTGGAACAGAGTGAGCGCCGGGTTTACGCCTACGGGCGTCAGGGCGAGGAGTGGACCCTCAGCGAGTTCACCGGCCCGCAGCCCATCCCCGTGCCGTGCCTGGGCCTGGCGTTGACCCTGGACGACCTCTACGCCGGCGTGATCGAGCCCTGAGCTTTGAGCTATGGGCCATGAGCCATGAGCCATGAGCCATAAGCCTGTGGCCATCCGCCATCTGCCATCCGCCATCCGCTTACTTCCTGTCCTCAATGCCCAGGCTGGGCAGATCCAGCCCCCGCTCGCGCGCCACGTCCAGCGCGAGGTCATAGCCCGCGTCGGCGTGGCGGATAACGCCCATGCCGGGGTCGTTGGTCAGGCAGCGCGAGAGGCGCTGGGCGGCGTCCTCGGTGCCGTCGGCCAGGGCCACCAGCCCGCTGTGCTGCGAGAAGCCCAGGCCCACGCCGCCGCCGTGGTGAAAGCTCATCCAGGCCGCGCCGGAGGCGATCCCCACACCAAAGTTCAGCAGCGGCCAGTCGGAAATGGCGTCGCTGCCGTCTTTCATCGCTTCAGTTTCGCGGTAGGGGCTGGCCACGCTGCCCGCGTCCAGGTGGTCGCGGCCAATGATGATCGGGGCCTTCAGGCGGCCGTCGGCCACCATCTGGTTAAACAGCAGCGCGGCCTGGTCACGTTCCTTGTACCCCAGCCAGCAGATGCGCGCGGGCAGGCCCTGGAAGGCGATCTGGTCGGCGGCGTAGGTCAGCCAGGATTGCAGGCGCTCGTCGTCCGGGAACAGCTCCAGCAGCGCGCGGTCGGTGGCGTAAATGTCCTCGGGGTCGCCGGACAGGGCCACCCAGCGGAAGGGCCCCCGGCCCTCGCAGAAGGAATCGCGGATGAACGCGGGCACGAAGCCGGGGTAATCGAAGGCGTTGTCCACCCCGGCCTCAAAGGCGCGCTGGCGCAGGTTGTTGCCGTAGTCAAAGGCAATGGCGCCGCGCCGCTGAAGCTCCAGAATGGCGCGGACATGCGCGGCCATCGCGGCGTAAGCGCGCTGGCGGTATTCCTCAGGCTGTTCGCTGCGCAGTTTGCCCGCGTCCTCGTCGGCGCTCACGGGAGGAATGTAGCCCCACATGGGGTCGTGGGCGCTGGTCTGGTCGGTGATCAGGTCCGGGGTCCAGTTCATCGCCACCAGTTGCGGCACCAGTTCGGCAGCGTTGCCGCGCACGCCGATGGAGCGGGCCACCCCCTGCGCCTTGTACCCTTCGGCGCGGCGAATGGCGTCGTCCAGGTTGTCGGCCACCTCGTCCAGGTAACGGGTGTCCAGGCGTTTCTGCATGCGGGTGGGGTCAATCTCGATGTTGATGCTCACGCCGCCCGCCAGCTTCACCGCCAGCGGCTGCGCGCCGCCCATGCCGCCCAGGCCGGCGGTCACGGTGATGGTGCCCTTCAGGCTGCCGCCAAAGTGCTTGCGGGCCGCCGCCGCAAAGGTTTCGTAGGTGCCCTGCAGGATGCCCTGGGTGCCAATGTAAATCCAGCTGCCCGCCGTCATCTGGCCGTACATGGTCAGGCCAGCCTGATCCAGCTGGTCGAACGTTTCCCAGTTCGCCCAGTGCGGCACAAGGTTGGAGTTCGCCAGCAGCACGCGCGGCGCCCACTCGTGGGTTTTCAGCACCGCCACGGGTTTGCCGGACTGAATCAGCAGCGTTTCGTCGTTCTCCAGGCGGTCCAGCGTCTCCACGATCTTGTGAAAGGCCGGCCAGTTGCGCGCCGCCTTGCCGCGCCCGCCGTAGACCACCAGCGTGTCGGGGTGCTCGGCCACTTCGGGGTCCAGGTTGTTCATCAGCATGCGCTTGGCGGCTTCCTGAATCCAGCCTTTGGCGGTTTTCTGGGGCCCACGGGGCGCGCGAATGACGGGGGCAGGCTCGGCGGTCTGGGTCATGGCTTCTCCTAAGAACAGCAGTTGAGGTCTGCGCGTATCGTCCCCCCCAATGGCACGGCCGGCAAGAGTGCTTTCCGCATAACGCGGAAAAGGCTCGGCTTGACGCTTCATGTTTCGACCTCCACAATGAATGAATGAGCACTCACTCAGAAGAGGAGAGGAGGGAGCGCCGACCCACCCGCGCGGCGCCCCGGCCCCCGGCCGACCCCGAGCGGCGCGCGGCGATTCTGGCAGCGGCCCGGGAAGCCTTCGCCCAGAAGGGGTTTCACCGCACCACCATGCGCGATGTGGCGCGGGCGGCCGGGCTGGCCGAAGGCACCCTCTACAACCATTTTCAGAGCAAGGACGCGCTGCTGCTGGGCCTCTTTGACGCGCTGGGCGAGCAGACCCGCGCGGCACTGGACCCCCAGGCCCTGGCCGGCGCCGACCTGCGCACCTTCCTGCGCACGCTGCTGGCCGCGCCGTTGGGGGCCCTGGCGAGCGAGAACTTTGCGCTGTTCCGCGTCATCGTCTCCGAAGCCCTGGTGCGGCCGGAGCTGGGGCGGCAATTTGCGGCGGGGCTGGCCCAGACCGCGCAGCTGGGCGCCCAGGCCCTCGCAGCGCGCACGGGGGCGGACACCCCGCTGCTGCACACCGGCCTGACCCTGGTCCTGGGCCGCGTGCTGGAACAGGCCCTGAGCCACGAGCCCCCCGGCGACGCCTGGGCCCACCTGCCCGACGAGCTGACCGACACCCTGCTGCGCACCCTGGGACCTGACCATGCGTAACTCCGCGCGCCGCACCGGGGCGCTGGCCGCTGGCACCGCCGCCCTGACGCTGCTGGGCGTGGTGCTGGCCGTGACCCGCCCCCCCTGGCTGACCGGCCCACTTCAGGCCGCCGTGACCGACAGCGGCGCCCTGGCCCCGGCGCTGTACCTGCTGCTGTGCGTGGTGGGGGCGCCGCTGCACCTGAACGGCCTGCTGGGCGCGCTGTCCACGGTGTCGTTCCCGTTGCCTCTGGCCTGGGCGCTCACCTGGGCCGGCACCACGCTGGGCAGCGTGCTGACGGGGGCCGCCCTGTTTCGCCTGGGCCACGCCAGCCGCCAGGACGGACCGGCGTGGCTGCAGCGGCTGGCGGCCGGGGTCGCGCGCCGCCCGGTGCTGAGCGGCCTGCTGGCCCGGCTGGCCCTGGGCAGCGGCGCGGCGCTGGAAGCCTTTTTCGTGCTGGGCGGCTACCGCTGGGGCCAGTACCTCCTGATCACGGTGGTGGGCAGCGCCCTGTGGAGCGCCCAGACCCTGTTTGGCGTGACGCTGCTGCGGCAACTGGCCCAGGGCTCTCCCCTGCTGGCCGGGGTGCTGGCACTCTTTCCCCTGGTGCTGGTGGGTGCTGTGGCCCGCTGGCGGCGCACCCCGCGCGCCGGGGGGACCGCATGAAGATCACTCTGTTTGCCCTGGGCTCGCAGGGGGACGTGCAGCCGTATCTGGCGCTGGGGGCCGGCCTGAAGCAGGCGGGGCACACGGTGGCCATTGCCAGCCACGAGAATTTCGAGGCGGCGGCGCGCGGCGCGGGGCTGGCGTTCTGGCCCATGCACGGCAACACGCAGGCCCTGATGGCGGGGACCGAGATGCAGGCCCTGCTGCGCCGGGGCAACTTTCTGGCCCTGCAGCGCTACACTGCCGCCGCTGCGCAGGAGGCGGCCGGCCACTGGGCGGCGCAGGGCCTTGCCGCAGCCCAGGGCGCCGACCTGATCGTGACTGGCCTGGGGGGTCAGAGCGCCGCGCAGGCCGCCGCCGAGAAGCTGCGCCTGCCGCTGGTGGAGGCGCCCGTGGTCCCGCTGACCCCCACCCGCGCCTTTCCCGCGCCCCTGCTGCCCGCTGGCGTGGCCCGCCTGGGCGGCGCGGCGAATCTGGCCTCTTATGCGCTGGCCCGGCAGGCGCTGGCCCTGGGGATGCGCGGGGGCACCCAGACGCTGCGCCGGGCCCTGGCCCTGCCCGATCAGCCTCGCCCCACCCCGGGCCTGCCCCCCGCGCCGCTGCTGTACGGCGTGAGCCCCTCGGTGGTGCCGCGCCCCAGCGACTGGCCCGCCCACGCGCACCTGACCGGCGCGTGGTTTCTGCCGCAGGGCCCCTGGACCCCACCGGCCGACCTGGAGGCCTTTCTGGCGGCGGGGCCTGCGCCCGTGTCCATCGGCTTCGGCAGCATGGGCCTGCGCGACCCGGCCGACACCACCGCGCTGGTGCTGGACGCCCTGGCCCAGACCGGGCAGCGCGCCGTGCTGCTGAGCGGCTGGGGTGGCCTGGCCGCTGGCGACCTGCCCGACCATGTGTTCGCCGCCTCACCCCTGCCGCACAGCTGGCTGTTTCCCCGGGTCTCGGCCGTGGTCCACCACGGCGGCGCGGGTACCACCGCCGCTGGCCTGCGCGCGGGGGTTCCCAGCGTGATCACACCCTTTTTTGGCGATCAACCCTTCTGGGGCGAGCGCGTGCGCGCCCTGGGCGCAGGCCCCGCCCCCATCCCCCAGCGCCGCCTGACCGCCCGCCGCCTGGCCGACGCCCTGCGCCAGACCCAGACCCCCGCCCTGCGCGAGCGCGCCGCCGACCTGGGCCGGCGTATCCGCACCGAAGACGGCGTGGCCGAAGCCATCCGCCTGATCGAAGGCTATGCCCAGACCCTGGGCCACCGCTGACGGCCAGGAAGCACAGAGAGATGGGGCAATCAAAGAGGCGAGGCAGCCATACATAGCGTCCTTGACTGCACACCTTGTACTACGGCCGCCATAGAGAAGGCCGGGCGAGCCAGAGCCTTGATGGGGTCTGCTTTCGAGTGTATGGGAGAGGTGGTGACGGAAAGATTGTGTGGGACGCTGGGCCCGTTTGCCCCCCTCCCGACCTCCCCCACAAGGGGGGAGGAGAAAAGCGCCGTGTTCATTGAAGTCTCTCTGGCTGAGCCGTTGAAACGGTCCGCCACCTACCCTCAGCGCGGTGGTTTTTAAAAGTAGAACCTTCTGGGCCGCACCAAGCCTTCCTGCCCCCATACCGCCCAGGTCCAGACGAAGCCGTCGTGCGCGAAGCGCGCGGGCGTCCGACGATGGGCGGAGCAAGGCGACGGCGTACAACGCGGGGCGAAGCCGGGCCACCCCACACCGTCAGTCAACGTTTGCCAGCGCAGCGCCGCTCCCCCCTGCCCCTCTGGGGTAGGGGGGCTGGGGGGGTGGGGCAAGCCGGCAGAAACCTCCACCAAACCTCGCTACCATACCCCCCGTGCCCCGAACCCTCTCCACCGTGGAAAGCGCCGTCCACCTCCTGGAACGGTTCGACGCCGACCACACGGAATGGACCCTCTCCGCCCTGGCCCGCCACCTGAACCAGCCCACCTCCACCGTCCACGAAGCCCTGTCCACCCTGGCGGCCGTGGGCCTGCTGCAGCGCGTGGGCCGGGGCCGCTACCGCCTGGGCTGGCGGCTGCTGAAGCTCTCCAGCGCCCTGTACGGCAGCCTGCCCTGGTACGCCCCGGCGCACGACGCGATGGAGCGCGTGGCGCGGCGCACCCACTGCCTGGCCTTTCTGTGCGTGCGCGAAGGCGAGCGGGTGCTGTGCGTGGCCCGCAGCGTGCAGGGCCGGGGCGGCCCCCCTGTAGCGGGAGAACTGGACTTTGAACTCCCTGCCCACGCCACCGCCAGCGGTAAATTGCTGCTGGCCCTGGCGGGGCGCCCCCTGCCGCCCCAGGCCGCCGCCTTTACCCCGCAGACCGTGACCGCCCCAGACGCCTGGACCCGGGAGGCCGCCGACATTCGCGCTGCCGCCTTTGCCCAGACGCAGGACGAGTGGGCGCCCGGCACCGGCAGCCTCGCCGTGCCCATCCGGGGCGAGGGGGGCGCGGTGCTGGCAGCACTGGGCGTCAGCCTGCCCAGCGCACGATTGCGCGAACGCGACACCCTGCTGCGCGCCCTGCGCGACGCCGCCGATGAGGTCAGTTGGGCGCTGGGGTTCCGGGGCCAGGCGCCGGGGCCTCGCCGGGCAGCAGGGCCTGGGCCTGTGCTTCCGGAAGGGGGCGCGCCAGCAGAAAGCCCTGCACATGGTCACACCCCAGACCCGTGAGCAGGCGGCGCTGCGTGTCGTCCTCCACGCCCTCAACCGTCACCGTCATGTCCAGGCTGTGGGCCAGCTGAATGATGGCGCTCAGCAGGGCCGTCACCCGCTGGCTGGCCGAGGTCGTGAGGTGGCTGGTAAAGGAGCGGTCAATTTTCAGCTGGTCAAAGGGCAGCGCCTGCAGCACGCTGAGGCTGGAGTAGCCGGTGCCAAAGTCGTCAATGGCCACCTGCACCCCCAGGGCGCGCAGCTCCTCAATGTGCCGCTGCGCCAGGGCGAGGTCGCGCATCACCAGGCTCTCGGTGAGTTCCAGCACCAGTTGCCGCGCCGGAAGCCCGGTGGCGCGCAGGGTGGACTGCACATCGGCCACAAAGGTGGGCTGCTCAAACTGCATGGGCGAGACATTCACCGACATACACAGGCCGCGCTCAGCAAAACGCCAGCGCACCGCCTGGGCGCAGGCCTCGCGCAGCACCCAGGCGCCAATGGTCAGAATGGCGCGCGATTCCTCGGCCATCGGGATAAAGACGGCCGGCGAGATCAGGCCGCGTGTGGGATGCTGCCAGCGGATCAGGGCCTCAAAGCCCACCAGCCGGGGGCCGCCCAGCGCAAAGCGGCCCTGGTAGTGCAGGCGCAGTTCGCCGCGTTCGTGGGCGCCGCGCAGGTCGCGTTCCAGGGCGCGGCGCTCGGCGGGTTCGCCCATATCAGCCTCAAAGTGCAGCACCTGATTGCCGCCCGCGTGCTTCACGCGGTACATGGCGGTGTCGGCGTGGCGCTGCAGGGCCTCGGCGTCCTGGCCGTCGGTGGGGGCCACCGCGCAGCCCACCGAGGCCGTGATCTGCACCGTCTGGCCCTCAATCCGGAAGGGCTCGGCCAGCACGCTCAGCAGCTTGGCCGCCACGGCGCGCGCGTCCTGCACCGCCGACACGCGGCGCAGCAGCACCGTGAACTCGTCGCCGCCAATGCGCCCCACGAGGTCAGAGGCGCGCACCACGCCCTTCAGGCGCCGGGCCACCTCCTGCAGCAACTGGTCGCCCGCGTGGTGGCCCAGGGTGTCATTCACCTGTTTGAACTTGTCCAGGTCAATAAAGATCAGGCCCAGGTACTCGCCGCCCTGCAGCGAATCGAGCGCCTGCTGGGTGCTGTGCCCAAAGTGGGCGCGGTTGGCCACGCCGGTGAGGGGGTCGTGGGTGGCGCGGTGCAGCAGCACCTGCTGGGTCTGCTGCAGCTTCGAGTTGGCCTGCGCCAGCTCCACGTTGCGCAGGCGCTCGATTTCGGCCTCGCGCTGCAGCAGTTCCAGGCGAATCTGGGCGGTCAGCAGCTGCGAGCGGCTTTCGACCTCGCTGGCATGAATCTGGCGTTCCAGCTCAAAGTGCGCGCGGGTGTAGCCCAGGGCGGCGTGGTGGTCGCCCTCCTGCTCGCAGAGGGTCGCCATCAGGGCCAGGGCTTCCGTTTCCAGGGGACGGCTGCCCATGTCGCGGCTCAGGACCAGGGCCTCGTCCAGCAGGGGGCGGGCCTCGCCCAGACGGCCCAGGGCCAGCAGGGCGCTCACCACACCCAGCGTCAGCTGCCCAATGTTTTCCTGGTCCTGGCGGCGGTGCGCTTCCTCCAGGCCCTCCTGGGCGGCGGCCAGCGATTCCTCGGGGCGGCCCTGGGCCAGCAGGGCGCGCGCCACGTCGCGCTGAATGGTGCCCAGCCAGCGCGGCGGGCAGTGCTCCAGAATCAGCGGCAGGTGCGCCTGGGCCAGCGCCAGGGTCTGCTCGTACTCGCCCAGGCGCGTATGAATGGCGATCAGGTGCGTCATGGCCGCGCCGCGAAAGGTGGGGCTGAGGGTCTGGGCGATGCTCAGGGCCTCGCGCACGGCGTCCAGGGCCTGCTGCAGGTTGCCGGTGTCGGTGTACAGGCTGGCCAGATTGTTCAGCGCCCGGAACCGCCCCGGATCGTCGCCCAGTTGCTGGGCAAGGCGCAGGGTCTGCAGAAAGCAGTCAAAGGCGCGGTCGTATTCGCCCAGGCGGTGGTGGGCCAAGGCCAGCCCGTTGATCAGGCGGCATTCCAGGTCCAGGGCGCCCACCCGGCGGGCCAGGGCCAGCCCTTCGTGGGCCAGCGCGATGGTCTCGCGCGGGTCGCCCAGGTAAAAGGCGCAGCCGCTGAGCAGCACCAGCGCAAAGCCCTGCGCCCAGGTGTCGCCGGTGGCCTGCGCTTCGGCCAGCAGGCCGCGCACCGCCACGCCCGAGTGCTCGGGGGTGCGGTACATGCCTTCTTCCAGGGCGCGCAGCCGCTCGCGCAGGTCAGCGCTGGGGGGCACACCGCGCGCCGCGGCGGGCGGGGGCAGGTCGCTTGGGGGGGGCAGGGCGGGGTTGGTCATGGCGGGGGCAGGCGCAGCCAGGGCCACGCTGCGGCCACCATAGGGCGCCGCCTACCACAGAATCCTCACACCCCGCGTTCTTTAACCGTCCATCAGCTTGGGCAGCAGCCGGACCCAGTGCATGTCCGGCCAGCGGCGCAGGAAGGCCAGGGCCTCGGGGCTCAGGGGCTGGTCCAGTTCAATGGCCAGCAGCGCCTGACCGCCGCGCGTCTGCCGGGTACAGGTCAGGGCGGCGATGTTCACCCCATCGGCCGCCACCGTGCTGGCCACGCGGGCGATCATGCCCACCGTGTCCGGGTAGCGCAGCAGCACGGTGGGACTGGCGCCGCTGAAATTCACGCCCAGGCCCTGCACCTGCGTGACCTGAATCACGCCGCCGCCCGTCGAGCTGCCCTGCACGCTGACGGCCTCGTGTTCCCCCTGCACCTCCAGCAGGGCGGTGTTGGGGTGCACGTCCCCCAGGTCGGCGTCGTGGAACTCGAAGGCCAGCCCGGCCGATCGCGCCTGCTCGAACGCCTGGGGCAGCCGCTCGTCGTCGGGGCGGTAGCCCAGCAGCCCGGCAATCAGCGCGAGGTGCGTGCCGTGCCCGCGCCCGGTCTTGGCAAACGAGGCGTGCAGCCCAATCCGGGCCTGCCGGGGGGTCTCTCCCAGCAGGTGGTGGGCCACCAGCCCCAGGCGGCACGCGCCCGCCGTGTGGCTGCTGCTGGGCCCGATCATGACGGGGCCAATCATGTCGAGAAGGGACATGCGGCGAGTATAGGCGGGGGAAGGTGGGCCGTTCGAGAGAGCAACAGCACGCGAGGCCCCTTGCCGGCAAAGCGGCCGAAGGGGCCTCACGAGGCGAACACGGCTGTCGAACTGGTGGTTTCCTGGTCCGGGCGCTGGGTTGACCCTCGCGCCCCAGCTGCCTTACTCCGCCGTGCCGCCCAGGTTTTCGCGCAGTTCTTCCAGCTTCTGGCCCAGGTCGGCGCTCTGGTCCAGGCCGTTGGCATCGGTGCTGCCGGTGGTGCCCTGCATGCCGTCCTCGATCACCTCGTGCTGGTCGGTGTCTTCGTGGCGGCGCACAGCGTTCTCGGCGTGGTCGGGGTTGGTCATGGGCCCAGGGTCGCGTCTCCAGCCGGCCTGCGGATGGGAAGGCCCAGAAGACCTCTTCAGAGACGCGGCCAGGGCCTGCACGCTGGTGCCCGGCTGGGCCAGCGCGGCGCGGGCCAGCGGCAGCCGCACCGGGGCCGGCAGGGCCGCGAAGAGGAGCAGCATGGTGCGCGCCAGTGGCCCGGCCGGGGTGGCGGGGTCCAGAAACGCGCGCCACTGCGCCGGGGGCAGGGCAAAGAATGCCTCGAAAAAGGCAGGGAGGGTGGTGGGCGGCAGGTTCAGCAGGGCCTGCACGCCCAGCAGGTGCACCGCCCGCGCCGCTCGACGTTCCGGAGACCACAGGGCCGCCCAGCCCGCCGCGTGGGGGTCGGTGCCGGCCTGCAGTGCCCCGGCCAGGGCCTGGGCCACCGCCGGGGCCATGTGCAGCGCCCCAGCCACCTGAAACCCGCTGATGGGATGCACCAGCCCGCCCGCCGCCCCGTACGCCAGCGCGCCCGTGGCCGGGGGGGCCGCCGCGTTCATGGGAAAGGCCACCCATTCCTCGGATTCGGTGTGGGTCAGCGGCGTGCCCTGCGCGTGCAGGCGGGCATGCAGGCGGGCGCGCAGCCACGCGCGGCTTGGGGCCGGGCGCGCGATCAGGCTGGTTTCTTCCACGAAATAGCGGTCGCCGCCCAGGTGCATGGCGTACAGAAAGGTGGCCTCTGGCGCCGGGCCGTGGGGGGCCCGGTAATCCATCCAGACCATGCTGCCGGGCGCGCAGGGCGGGCGCGCAAAGCGGCCCACCACGCCGAACGCGGTTTGCAGGGCCGCCCCACCGGGGTGCTGGGCCCGGCGCAGCGCGGGGGCGTGGCCGCTGGCGTCCACCACCACCCGCGCGTGCCAGTGCTCGCCGCCGCGCCCCTGTACCGTCCAGCCGTGGCCGTCTGGCCGCGCCCCCTGCACCTCGCCCACCGTCCAGGTCAGGGCGCCCTGCGCGCGTGCCAGCAGGGCCTGCAGCAGCCGCGCGTTGTCCAGCAGGGCATAGGGGCGCAGCAGCGGCGTGGGCTGCGGGCCGGTGTACACCCGCACGTCACTCCACACCTGCGCGGCGCAGGCCTGGGCCCAGGGGGGCAGGTCGTCCAGCCACGCGCCGTAGGTGGGCGCCGGGGGGCGGGGGGGGTGCGGAGCCACCACCCGCACCTGGACGCGGTGAGGGGCCAGCGCCGCCGCCAGCGCCAGGGCCGCCGGGCCGCCCCCAATCAGCAGCACATCGGTCTGGAACGGGGGCGCGCGGAACATCCCCGGCAGGGTACTGCCCAGCTGCCGCCCCCGAGTGTGCCCGCGCACGCCAGGGGCAAGCGTGGGCAAAGCCTAAAGACGGAGTGTGCCCCGCGTTCCTGCCGCCGCGCCGCCTGCCGCTTTAGGCTGCCGCCTATGACCCGACCCTCCCCCTCCCGGCGCACTGGCCTGCTGGCTGCCGGCCTCCTTGGCGCTGGGCTGCTGCTGAGCGCCTGTTCCACCCAGAACCTGCAGGGCACCCTGAACCGCTCGGTGCCGCTGTCGGGCCTGAACGTGACCCGTGATGTGCGCTACGGCCCGGACACCCGCAACCTGATGGACATTTACGCCCCGGAGAACGCCGCCAATGCCCCGGTGGTGCTGTTCATTCACGGCGGCTCCTGGGAGGGCGGCGATAAGGAAGGCCACACCTTCGTGGGCGAGTCGCTGGCGCGCGCCGGGTACGTGACGGCCGTGATGAACTACCGTCTGGCGCCGCAAAACCGCTACCCCTCCTACATTCAGGACGCCGCGCAGGCCCTGAAAGTGCTGCGCGAGCAGGCCAAGACCTTCGGCGGCAACGCCGACAACCTGTTTGTGATGGGCCATTCGGCCGGGGCCTTTAACGCGGTGGAGGTGGTGGACAACGAGCGCTGGCTGCGCGAGGCGGGCGTGCCCGTGAGCAGCATTCGCGGCGTGATCGGGGTGGCCGGGCCCTACTCCTACGATTTCCGGCAGTTTGCCAGTGCCCGTGCCTTCCCGGAAGGCGCCACCCCCGACGAGGTGATGCCCGACCGCCACGTTCGCCCGGACGCGCCGCCCCATCTGCTGCTGGTGGCCGAGAACGACACCACGGTGTATCCGCAAAACGCCCTGAACATGGAAGCGGCCCTGAAGCGTGCCGGGGTGCCGGTCACGCGCACGGTGCTGCCCCGGGTGAACCACATCACGGTGATCGCGGCGCTGGCCCGCCCGCTGACCTTCCTGGGCGGGACCCGAAAGGCCACGCTGGACTTTATCGAGGCCCGGCGCCTGCGCTGACGCTAGAGTTGCCCCCATGCGCGCCCTTGTTCTGTGTGTGCTGCTCGCGCCGGCCCTGAGCGCGTGCCGCTACAACTTCGTGCCCCTGATTCCGCCGCAGATCGAGCCGGAGCTGCCCGCTCGCGTGACCCAGGCCACGCTGACCCGCGACGGCGAGACCCTGCGGCTGCAGGCGCAGGTGGACGGCCGCTTTGAGCCCGGCTACCTCAGCGTGGCGTGGTTCAACGGCTCGGCGCCCATTGGTACCGACAGCGTGTATCTGGACGCGGCGCAGCGCCGGGCCGCCTTCTCGCTTCGCGCCCCCGAGAAAGGTGCCTACCGCGCGGTGCTCTCGTTCGGCGGCACCGTGCTGCGGCAGGTGGAACTGTACGAGGTCGAGCCTTGAGCGCGCCCCGGGCGTGGCGCGGGGTGGTGGAGTGGACAGCGGGCACCCGCGAGCGCTTTGTGTGGCGCGGGGGGGGCCTGGAGCGCCTGCGCACCGAGCCCCTGGCCGCCCCGGTCAACTACGGCTGCCTGCCCGGCACCCTGAACCCAGCCGACGGCGCCGAGGTGGACGCGGTGTGGCTGGGGGCGCCCCGCCCCGCTGGCGAGGAGGTTCTGGCCGTGCCCAGTGGCCTGCTGCACCTGCACGACGGCGACCACAAGGTGATTTTTGGCGCGGCCGACGAGGTGCCGCAGGGGCTTCACGCCCTGTTGGCCTGGTTTCCCCCCGAACGCGGGGCGCAGGTGCTGGACGCCGAGGCTGCGCAGGTCTGGCTGGCCCAGGTCGCGGGGGATTCGAGAAGCGACTGAATTGCCCGTCAAACCGACAGCCTTCGGAGCAGGAGACAGGGCTCAGACGGCCCTGGCGATAACGAACCCGCTTGTTTTCGATCTGGAAGCACGTCGGCCAGGCACCCACCCCTACGGCGCGGCGCGGCTCCAGTCTCCAGCCAGGGCCGCGAGCCGGGCGGTCACCCAGGCCAGGGCCTCGCTGCCGGGGCGGGTGACGGCGCTGTGGTCCTCGCGGGGCGAGACGTAGCGCTCAATACCGCTGCGGGTCCCGTCCAGACGCACGTTGGGCGCCAGTTCAAAGAGGTAGTTCACCGGGAAGCCCTGGGCCTCCAGGGTGGGTAGGCGCTGGCTCTGGACCTCCAGATTCACGCGCACGTTGGGCCAGACCACGTCCTTGCCGCTGACCTTCTGGCCCACCACCCGGAAGGTTTCGCAGGCTTCCAGCGGCGAGACGGTCCCCGGGGGAAGGTCACGGACCAGGCGGCCAAAATCCGTGTTCCAGGCCAGACAGATGCCGTCCAGATCAATCTGCACGTCAAAGGTGACCTGTGGGTTCACCCGCGCGAGGTGGTGCAGCCACGCCGAACCCTGTGAGTGCCCCAGCAGCACCAGCCGGGGCGGCTGGGGGCCACGCAGCCAGGTGGCGGCCAGCGTGTCCAGATCGGCCTGCAGCGCCGCAAAGCCCCGCTGGGGGGCCGGCACCAGCCCCGAGCTGTGGCGGGCCAGCGGATGGCTGGCGTACCCCGCCACCTGCACCCGCAGCCCCTGGGTGCTCAGCGCCTGCGCCACCCGGTCCACGGTGCCGCGCGAGGTCAGGTAGTCCCAGTTGTCGTGCGGCGCCTCGCAGGGCACGCCGCAGCGCCCGGACACACTGAACAGCACCACATCCGGCGCGGGGCCCGCCAAATTTAGAGCAGGGGTCTGCGCGGGGCGGACGGTCAGGCGCGGCGCACAGCTGCACATCAGCAGCGCCAGAAGCGAGAAGGCGAGAGCACGGGGAGCACGCATGGCCCGCCCAGTGTAGGCAAAACGTCAGCCACCAACTGGGCGAGGCATCAGGGTGGGGTGGGTCCGCCTGCGCCCAATGGAGACAGATTCGCTCGACTGTAATGGACAACGGCGCAAACCCTTGTCCAGATGGAACGAGCAGGAGACAAAACAACTTTGTTTGGGACGACCATGGCGCTCTCCCCTCCCAGCCTGCGCCGAGCAGCTCTATCCGTTCCCCACAAAGAGGACAAGAACCTCGGGTTTAGCGATTCGTTCCAGCTGGAATGTTGAAACTGTTCGCGCCCTGAAAAAACGTCATGGTTCTTGAATTTTCCGACAATGGGATTTGAAACTGTCCAGCCCATTGCCGGGTTCAACGAAGTGGGTGTCTGTCGGAGGCAGCAACGCAACGAAAGGGCAGTTGGTTAGACCAGCCGGAGCACCGCCCCCCTCTCAGTCGCCATTCCCCTGCTCTACAGCCGCGCGGTAGAGCTTCACCGGGCGCCCGGCCTGCCCGTACTGGTGGTCCAACACCGCCTGACCGCTGCGCACCAGATGTTCCAGATAGCGCCACGCCGTGACCCGGCTGAGGCCCACCAGTTCGCCCACTTCCTCGGCGGTCACGGCGCGGGGGCTGGTGCCCAGGGCCTGGGCCACGCGGTCCAGGGTGTGGGGGTCAATGCCGCGCGGCAGCGGTCCGGGGGCCGCCTGGTTCAGGCCCAGCAGCCGGTCCAGGCGGCCCTGGTCCAGCCGCGCGGCCCCGGCCGAACCGGGCAGGCGGCGGGCGCGGTGCCGGGCGATCAGTTCGGCCAGCCGGGCGCCCGTAAAGGGCTTGATCAGGTAATCGAACGCCCCGTGGGCCAGCGCCAGGCGCACGCTGGCTTCGTCGTCGGCCGCCGTGATCAGGGCCACGTCGGTGGTGCGGCCCTGTGTGCGCCAGTGGCGCAGCAACCCCAGACCACTGCCGTCGGGCAGGTGCACGTCCAGCAGAATCAGGTCCGGGTGCAGGGCCTGGGCCAGCGCGTCGCCCTGGGCGCAGGTGGCCGCGCTGCCCACCACATGTACCTCGGGGTCGCGCTCCAGCAGGTCGCGGTTCACGCGGGCCACCCGCAGGTCGTCCTCGACCAGCAGCACCCGCACCTGCCCGGCCGCCGGGGGCGTCACGGTGGCCCCCCGTGGACCACCGGGCGCGGCGCGGGCAGATGCGGCGCGGGCAGGCTCAGCTGAAACACGGTGCGGGCGCCGCGCCGGGTGTGGCGCAGCTGGCCGCCCAGCGCCGCCACCCGCGTCAGCACGCCGTGCAGGCCGTAGCCCCGGCCCTCGCCCTTGCTGCTGGTGCCCTGGGTGTACAGCGCCTCGCTCAGGGCCGCCGGCACTCCGGGGCCGGTGTCTTCCACCTCAATCTGCATGCCGTCCGGGTCTTCCCCGATCAGCACCGTGACCTGCCCCGGCGCGCCGGCCAGGGCCTCAAAGGCGTTCTCGGTAAGGTTGCCCACCGCGCTCACCAGCGTATCGGCGTGGCGCTCCCAGACGGGGCTCAGGGCGCTGCCCTCGGCCACCCGGAACTCAATGCCCAATTCCTGGGCCCGCTCGCGCTTGCCCGCCAGCAGGGCCACCAGCCGGGGCACCTGCACGTCGCGCAGCAGTTGCCGGAACTGGGCGTCGGCGTGAATCTCGGCGTTCAGCACCCGCAGCGCCTCTTCACTGCGCCCCAGTTGCAGCAGGCCCGAGAGCACATGCAGGCGGTTCTGGTATTCGTGCGTCTGGGCGCGCAGCACGTCCACAAACCCCCGGGCGTGGGTGAGTTCCTCGGCCAGGGCCAGGGCCTCGGCACGGTCACGGAAGCCCGCCACAAAACCGCCGCCCTCCAGCGGTTCCAGGTTCACCAGCACGGGCTGGCCGCGCAGGGGCACCTCCAGGTTCTGCACGCGCGCCGGGGGGTGAGGGGCGGTCAGGGCCGCCAGTTCCGGCCACAGGGTCGCCAGGGGCGCCGGGGC
The DNA here is from genome assembly GCF_020166415.1 of Deinococcus multiflagellatus. NCBI lineage: Bacteria > Thermotogati > Deinococcota > Deinococci > Deinococcales > Deinococcaceae > Deinococcus > Deinococcus multiflagellatus. Next base: position 31,108 of record NZ_JAIQXV010000001.1, on the reverse strand, counting down.
CGCGCCGCCCTCCAGCAGGGCCACGGCGCGGGCGCTGCTCAGGGTCACCTCTCCGGCCGCGTTCACGGCCAGCACGCCTTCACGCAGGGCGGCCAGCACCGCGCGCTGCTGCTGGGCCAGCGCGGCAATCTGTTCGGGTTCCAGGTTCAGAATCTCGGCGCGCAGGCGCCGCGCGGCCCACACCGCCCCCGCACTGCCCAGCGCCAGCGCCAGCACGAACCAGGGCAGCAGGCTCACCAGGGCGCCCTGCACCAGGTGCCACACCTGCGGCATCAGGTAGCCGGTGCTCACCACGCCCACCACCTGACTTCCCGGCACGCCGCCGCGCCACACCGGCACCTTGCCGCGCACACTGAGGCCCAGACTGCCGCGCGCCACGCTCACCACCTCCTGCCCGGACAGCGGCGCGGCGTTGTCGCCCCCCTCCATGGGGCGGCCCAGGCGCTCTGGCAGCGGGTGCGCCAGCCGAATCCCCGCGCGGTTGCCCACCACGATGAAATCGGCCTCGGCCTGTTCGCGCAGGCGGTTGACCTGCACGTTCAGGGCCGGGTTCTGGGTGCCGGCCTGGGCGCCCTGCACCACCAGCGGCAGCTGCGCCACCAGCCGGCTGGCGGTCAGGGCGCGCTCGCCCAGGCGCTCGCGGGCCTCGCGGTACAGCTGCGCGGTCTGCACCAGCACCAGCAGCACCGTCATGCCGCACAGCACCAGCAGGTGCAGGCGCACCAGGCGGCCCTGCAGGTTCGGGCGGCGGGAAGAGCGGGGCATGATCGTTGGCTGAAGTGTACGGGCTGGGAGGCACTGCGCCGGGGTTTTGTTCACTGCGTTCACCGCCGTGCATTGCGTGCAGCGAACTGTGCGTGCAGCACGCAAAAAACATCTTGTTCCGGCGGGGGCGCGGGCGTAGCGTGGTAGGGCAACCACAACCCAGCGCCCCCTGTGCCCAGCTGCGGGCCCGACACCGCTTTCTGTTCTGCCTATTTCCGGAGGCACCCCTATGACCTTCAAGCCTGCACCATTCAAACCTGCTGCCCTTGTGCTGTCGGCCCTGCTGCTGACCACTTCTGTTTCCGCCCAGGGCCTCAGCGGCCTGCGCATCATGGCGCCCGCCAGCCCGGGGGGCGGCTGGGACCAGACCAGCCGCGCCATTCAGAGCGTGCTGCAGGGCGAGGGCATTGCCCGGGGCGTGCAGGTGTTCAACGTGCCCGGCGCGGGCGGCACCATTGGGCTGGCGCAGCTGTACAACAGCAAGGGCGACGGCAACCTCCTGATGACCATGGGGCTCGTGATGGTGGGCGCCATTCAGACCAACAGCTCCAAGGTGGACCTCAGCCGCGTGACCCCCATTGCCCGCCTGACCGGCGAGTACGAGGTGATCGTGGTGCCCGCCAGCAGCCCCCACAAGACGCTGGACGACCTGGCCGCCGCCTGGAAGGCCAACCCCAGCCTCGCCTTTGCGGGCGGCAGCGCGGGCGGCACCGACCACATGCTGGTGGGCCTGTTTGCCAAGGCGGCGGGCGTGGACCCCAGAAAGATGAACTACGTGCCCTTCAGCGGCGGTGGCGAAACGCTGGCGGCCCTGCTGGGCAATCAGGTGGCCGCGGGCGTGGCGGGCTACGGCGAATTCGAGGCGCAGATCAAGGCCGGCAAGCTGCGCGCCCTGGGTCTCAGTGCGCCCAAGGCCCAGGCCGGGATTCCGGTGCCCACCATGAAGTCCCAGGGCTACAACGTGGAACTGGCCAACTGGCGCGGCATCGTGGCGCCCCCGGGCCTCAGCGGCAGCGAAAAGGCGACGCTGGTGGCGGCCATGGACAAACTGCACGCCAGCAAGGCGTGGAAAGACACCCTGAAAGCCCGCAACTGGACGGACCTGTACATGAGCGGCAGCAAGTTCGACGTGTTCCTGAAACTGGAAGCCAACCGCACCCGCGAGATTCTGAAGGACATTGGGCTGGTGAAATAAGCGCGGCGGCGCCTCGCCCTCTCCCCTGCTCTGAGCCCACACCCCCAGCCGGGCAGAGGCGCCCAATGGCGCGCCTCGGGCCCGGCGCTGCCGTGGGCGCCCTGTGCCTGCCGAGGTTCCTATGACTGATCCTTCCGTTGCCCCCGCCCACCGCCCACGCCCCAGTGTTCCCGACCTGCTGGTGGCGCTGGGCGTGCTGCTGCTGGGCGGCCTGCTCCTGGCGGGCACCCTGCAGATTCCGTTTGGCATCAGCGCCGTGGTGGGCCCGCGCGCCTTTCCCCTGATCGTGTCGGCCGGCACGCTGCTGCTGGGGCTGGCGCTGCTGGTCTCGGCCCTGCAGGGCCACCGCGCCGAACCGGCCGTTGAAGAAGACACCGACCCCACCCAACCCGCCGACCTGCGCCCCGCCGCCCTGATTCTGGGGGGTTTTTTGCTGGGCGCGGCGCTGCTGCAGCCCCTGGGCTTTGTGCTGGGCACGGCCCTGATGTACACCAGCGTGGGCTACGCCTACGGTGAGCGCCGCCTCTTCCTGTTAACCGGCGTGGCGCTGGCCGTGGCCCTGATCACCTACCTCGCCTTTACCCGTGGCCTGGGCCTGAGCCTGCCTGCTGGCCTGCTGAACGGGGTGCTGTGATGGAGGCCCTGTCGTCGCTGCTGACCGGCTTTGAAACGGCCCTGACGCCCCTGAACCTGCTGTGGGCCCTGGTGGGCGTCACGCTGGGCACCCTGGTGGGCGTGCTGCCCGGGATTGGGCCGGCCCTGACGGTGGCGCTGCTGCTGCCCGTGACCGCCAAGCTGCCGCCCGTCAGCGCGTTCATCATGTTTGCCGGGATTTACTACGGCGGGATGTTCGGGGGCAGCACCACCAGCATTCTGCTGAACACCCCGGGCGAAAGCAGTTCCATCATCACCGCGCTGGAAGGCAACAAGATGGCCCGGAAGGGCCGCGCCGCCGCCGCGCTGGCCACCGCCGCCATCGGGTCCTTTGTGGCCGGCACCATCGGCACGGTGCTGCTCACCTTCGCGGCCCCCGCCATTGCCGAGGTGGCGGTGCAGATTCCCCCCAGCGCCAAATTTGCGCTGATGCTGCTGGCCTTTGTCACCATCAGCGCCACCTTTGGGGGCTCGCCCCTGCGCGGGCTGGTCAGCCTGTTTTTCGGGCTGGCAATTGGCCTCGTGGGCACCGACCTGCAAAGTGGACAGGCCCGCTTCACCCTGGGCGTCCCGGAGCTGCTGGACGGCATTGATTTCGTGACGGTGGTGATCGGCCTGTTTGCCGTGGGCGAGACGCTGTACGTGGCCAGCCGCCTGCGTCAGGGCGGGGCTAACGTGATCAAACTGGCCGGCAACGCCCGCATGAACCGTGAGGACTGGCGCCGGTCGTGGAAACCCTGGCTGCGCGGCACGGCCCTGGGCTTTCCCTTTGGGGCGGTGCCCGCTGGCGGCGCCGAGATTCCCACTTTTTTGTCCTACACCCTGGAACGCAAGCTCAGCAACCACCCCGAGGAATTTGGCAAGGGCGCCATTGAGGGGGTTGCCGGCCCCGAAGCCGCCAACAACGCCTCGGCGGCGGGCGTGCTGGTACCGCTGCTGACCCTGGGCCTGCCCACCAGCGCCACGGCCGCCATGCTGCTGGCCGCTTTTCAGGGCTACGGCCTGCAGCCGGGGCCGCTGCTGTTCGTCACCAACGGCGACCTCGTGTGGGGGCTGATTGCCAGCCTGTACATCGGCAACGTGATGCTGCTGGCCCTGAACCTGCCGCTGGCGCCGGTCTGGGCGCGGCTGCTGCTCATTCCCCGGCCCTTTCTGTACGCCGCGATTCTGGTGTTTTCCACGGTGGGCGTGTACTCGCTGAACAACTCGGTGTTTGACCTGTACCTGCTGGCCCTGTTTGGCCTGATCGGCTACGGCATGCGCCGCTTCGATTTTCCGGTCACGCCCGCCATCATCGGCGTGATTCTGGGGCCCGCCGCCGAAAGCCAGTTCCGCACGGCAGTGCAGGCCAGCAGCGGCGATTTCACCGTCTTCCTGCGCCAGCCGCTCTCGGCCTTCCTGCTGGTGGCGGTGCTGGCCGCGCTGGTGGTGCCGCAGGTGCTGAAATGGCGCGCCCGGCGCCGCAAAGCCTAAGCCCCCAACAGAGAGCGGCGCCGCTGGTCACCCCAGCCGCGCCGCTGCCCTTTCCCTCATGGCCCAGAGCCCACGGCTCATGGCCCTGTGTCTTTACTTCGCCGCGGCGTACCGGCGCGCCACTTCGTCCCAGTTCACCACGTTCCAGAAGGCCTTCAGGTAGTCCGGGCGCTTGTTCTGGTAGTTCAGGTAGTAGGCGTGTTCCCACACGTCCACGCCCAGAATGGGGGTGCCGCTCACGCCGGCCACGGCCTCGCCCATCAGGGGGTTGTCCTGGTTGGCGGTGCTCACCACGGCCAGCTGCCCGTTCTGCACGACCAGCCACGCCCAGCCGGAGCCAAAGCGGGTCTTGGCGGCGTCTTCAAACTTTTCCTTGAAGGCGTCGTAGGACCCGAAAGCAGCCGTGATGGCGTCCATCAGTTCGCCGCTCGGCTGCCCGGCACCCTGGGGGCCCATGACCTGCCAGAACAGGCTGTGGTTGGCGTGGCCGCCCGCGTTGTTGCGCAGGGCGTTCTTTTTGTCGCTGGGCACCTGATCAAGCTTCTGGATCAGGTCTTCGACGGGCAGGCTGGCCAGCTCAGAGCCTTCCAGCGCCTTGTTCGCGTTGTCCACGTAGGTCTGGTGGTGCTTGGTGTGGTGAATCTCCATGGTGCGGGCGTCAATGTGGGGTTCCAGGGCGTCGTAGGCGTAGGGCAGCTTGGGCAGTTCGTAGGCCATGATGGTGCTCCTTTTCAATCCCGGCCGGGGGGCAAGGCGCGGCACGGCGCTCGCGCTTGCAGCCGGACAACCGGCCAGTATCTTACGCGCCGCGTGCAGATGAGGTGAGGCCCCGCGCGGTTAAGCTGAGCTTCATGTTGCGGCCCTGCGCCCCGTGCCACCGCGCGCCGCGCCAAATGCCTTAGCATGGGCGCCGATGCGTTCTCCGTTGCCCCGCGCTGTGCTCAACCGCCTCGAAACCGGGCGGCTGGTGGTGCTCAGCGTGCTGCTGGGCGCCCTGGTGGGGGGCCTGAGCATCGTCTTGCGCCTGACGCTGGACCTGCTGCTGGGGCTGGGCCGCCGCCTCACCGATTTCTCGCCGCCCGGCACCACCGGCGAGGGCGGCCTGATGATGGCCTTTGGCACCGCCCAGCCCTGGGGACTGCTGGCCCTGCCCCTGATCGGCGCGGCGTGCGCGTGGCTGATTCCGTCCAGCCACGGCGATCCCCTCACGCAACTGGTGGGGGGCTACCACGCCCGGGGCCAGTGGCCGCCCCTGATCGCGCAGCTGCGTACACTGGGCGGCACCCTGCTGGGCTACGGATCGGGGCTGATGGTGGGCCGCGACTCGGCCTTTACCATGACCGGGCAACTGGGCGCCCGCCTGATGCAGCGCGTGACCCGACTGGACGGCGTGGAACTGCGCACCCTGACCCTGGCCGGCGGGGCCGCCGCGCTGGGCGCCGTGCTGCACGCGCCCCTGGCGGCGGCAGTGCTGGTGGCCGAGGTGCTCTACCGCCGCTTTGAATTCGAGTTCGAGGTGGTCATGCCCTGCGTGCTGGCGGCGGTGGCGGGCACGGCGGTCTACGGACTGGCCTTTGGCTTTACGCCGCTGCTGAGCATGCCCGACGTACAGGTGCCGGCCGCGCCGCAGCTCCCCGCCTTTTTACTGGTGGCGCTGGTGGCCACCGCGATGGGCTGGCTGTCGCTGCTGGCCTGTCAGGTGCTGCCGGAACGCTGGACCGCTGACGGCCCGCTGCGGCTGGTGGTGGGCGCGGTGTTCGGGGGCTTGACCGCCGCCATTGCCGCTTTCAGCACCCCCGCCGTGCTGGGCGACGGCAGCGGCTGGCTGCAGCTGGGCGCCGCCGGTTTCCTGGGCCCGGAGGCCGCTGGACAGGGCGCGTGGCGCTGGCTGCTGCTCGCCATTGGCGCGCGCATTGCGCTGGGCGGGGGTGTGCTGCCCTCGGTGGCGGTCGGCGGTCTGATCGGCACCGGCATGGGCAGCCTGCTGGGCATTGACACCGCCGTGGCCTGCATGGTGGGCGCGGTGGCCTTTTTGACCGTCACGCTGAACGTGCCGCTGGCGGCGGGCCTGCTGGCCGTGACCTGGGGCGGCGAAACGCTGCTGCCCCTGGCGCTGGTGGCCAGTGGGCTGGCCCACACCCTCAGCGGCACCAGTGGGCTGGTGCCCACGCAGCTGGGCGCCCGGCGCGACAGCCCGGTCCATGCCGGGGGCCCGGCGTGGCTGCCCGATACCGTGCGCCTGCGCCCCCGCCGCGTGCCAGTGGCGGCCCCCAGCGCGCCCGTTCCCTACGACGCCCCCGAAAGCACCCTGCAGGAAGCCGACCTGCTGCCCCCGCCGTCCAGCGAACGCGAACTGTACCGCCGCGCGGTGCCCCCCAGCTGGCACGGCGCCCGCATGCAGGTGGTCAGCCTGCCCCCCGGGGTGGAAATTGTGGGCGTGGTGCGCGACGGCACCGTGCGCCTGCCGCGCCCCCAGCTGCGCCTGACCCCCAACGACGAGCTGGTGTTCCTGGCCCGCCCCGATGCCTACGCCGCGCTGGAAGGCATCCTGCGTTTGCCTGGGTCGTGAGGAGAGGAGTGAGGCCAGGGTCCATGACCGGCCGCCCTACTTGAAAGCAAAGGTGCCTGGACGGTGAGATGCGGCGACCTGTGCCGTCCTCCAGCCAAACTGAGGAGCGACGCCAGGAGCGCAAAGAGGCACCTGGAGCAAGTGTCCATATCTCGCTTATCGCTGGCGCAGGTCCCGCAGCAGGGCAAAGCCCAGCACGTTCAGCACCGTCAGCATCACGGCCGTTCCGGCGGCGGCCAGCCACTCGCCGCGCCCCACCTGCAACACCAGACTGGCCAGCCCGCCCAGGTTCACGCTGAGCAGCACCAGAATCAGCAGGCCCACGATCATGGGCCGCCCGCACGGGGCCAAAAGAGCAACCTGGGCACCCTCATGCCCCGCACTGTAGCGGCATAGTGGAGGCACCGTGAAGCCTCTGTCCCGCCCTGCCCTGCTGGTTCCGATGCTCACCGCTGGCCTGCTGAGCAGCTGCCTGCCGGCCACCACCGGGCCGCGCATGGACAACCTGCGCACCGTGCCCGACGCGGCGTGGCAACCCTTAGACCTGCTGACCCAGTCGGCGCTGCCGGCCAGCCGGGTGCTGCCGCTAGAGGACGCCGCCCGCCGGGCCCCCGTGGGCAGCCTGATCGTGGGCTGCCAGCGCGTGCGGGCCGTGTACGGCGAATGCACCCACATCACCCGCAAGGTCAGCGAGGCGGCGCTGAGCGAGGAAACCGGGCCCATCGGCATCGGGGCACAGCTGCGGCCCCTGGAGAGCCTGAACTCGCGCGACCTGATCTTGGTGATTGACAGCGGCGTGCGGCCCCAGCACTGGGCGGCCATGAATGCGGAAATCGCGCGGCTGCAGGGGGCGCCGTACCTGCTGGGGGGGCAAGAGAACGCCTTTGACTGCGCCACTTACCAGAACGCGCTGCAGCGGGCGATGGGGCTACCCGAGGCCGTGCCCTACGACCCGATCTGGCGCGCCTATCTGCCGCTGGGGGCCCTGAACGCCCCTGGCAACACCCTCCTGTGGGCGGGCATAGGCGCCGGCGTGCTGCCCCAGGGCCCAGGGATGCCTTGAAGGCAGAGCAGCATTTAGATCACGGTGACCTCAGTTAAGAGCATTGGTCAACGCGCCGTGTTTCCCCAATGCTCCTTTGCCCGAGGTCGGAAGCGGCCGGGCAGAGCTCTTGATCTTCGACAACATACCTTGCCGGCTTTAAGGCAAAGCCGAGGACTTAAAGTCCCTCACTTTCACCACAGCAACAGCGCCACCCCTTTCGGAGTGGCGCTGGCCTGCTGGGCGGCTTAGGACTTGCCTTTGCCCTTGCCTGGGTTGGTATCGGGCTTGCCCTTGTCGGACTTGTTCTTGTCGTCGTCCTTGCTCTTGCTGTCATCGGGCGTGGTAGCGGGCGGCGCCGGGGGCTCGGCGCGCAGGGTGCGGTTCACCACGGCTGGCAGGGGCAGGGACTGCATCTTGCCGCCCTGGCCCATCCACTCGATCTTGATGGTGCCAGGACGGGTGAGGTCACGGGTCACGTTCACCGTGGTCGCCGTGCCCGTCTTGGGCTGCAGGCGCACGGCCTTCACATCGGCCAGCGTCTTGCCCGCGTTCAGGGTGACCGTGCCGTCGGCGTTCACGGTGCCCATCACGGCGCCGCTGCTGTCCAGCAGGCTGGCGGTGCCGCCCGAAGCCAGGAAGCTGGCCCAGGCGTCTTTCAGCTGGGCAGGCACCTGACCGGGCAGGGTCACGGTGCTGGTGGTGGGGGCGGGCGCTGGGGTGGTCTGGGCCAGCGCAGGCGTCAAGGTCAGCGCGGCAGTCACGAGCAGAGCAATGCGTTTAGACATGGCAATACCTCCTGAAGATGAACCGATCTCGCCCGGCCTTGAGCTGATGGTGTGGGCGATGTCGTGAGGCCCGTACAGTGCCACGGGCGGCTGACGGCTTTCTGTCTCCACATGAAGTCGCCTGCACAGACGGCCCACCACTGGCCCAGGGCCATGCGCCAGCGCGTGTTAGCCTCGGGCACGTGATTGACCGTTACCTGACCCCGGAAATGAAGGCGCTGTGGAGCGAGGCCAGCAAGTACCGCGCGTGGCTGCGCGTGGAACTGGCGGCCATGGAGGCGCAGGCCCGGCACGGCGAGGTGCCCAAAGAAGCGTTCGAGGCCCTCACCGAACGCAGCAAGGCCGACCCCCTGGACGACGCCTTTGCCCAGAAGGTGGCCGAGATTGAAGCGGTCACCCGCCACGACATCGTGGCCTTTACCCGCGCGCTGACCGACCGGTACGGCGAAGAGGCGCGCTTTATCCACCACGGCCTGACCAGCACCGATGTGGTGGATACCGCCCAGAACCTGCTGCTGGACGAGGCCCTGGGCCTGATCATCACCGATGTCGAGGCGCTGCGCGAGGTCTGCCGCACCCAGGCGGTGGCCCACAAGCACACGCCCACGGTGGGCCGCACCCACGGCATTCATGCCGAGCCCATGACCTTTGGCCTGAAGTTCCTGAACTGGATGGCCACCCTGGACCGCGACCTGGAACGGCTGCACGCCGCCCGCAAGCGCGTGCAGGTGGTGATGCTCTCGGGCTCGGTGGGCACCTACGCGCACGTCTCGCCGCGCGTGGAGGAGGAAGTGGCCCACGGCTGGGGCTGGCAGCCCGCCCCCGTGACCAACCAGACCCTGGCCCGCGACCGCCACGCCGAGGTGCTCTCCGCCCTGGCGATTCTGGGCACCACCCTGGAGCGCATTGCCGTGGAAATCCGCCACCTGCAGCGCAGCGAGGTGCGCGAGGCCATGGAGCCGTTCGGCAAGGGGCAGACCGGCAGTTCGTCCATGCCGCACAAGAAAAACCCCATCCTGACCGAGAACGTGACCGGCTTTGCGCGGCTGCTGCGCGGCTTTCTGGCCACCGGGCTGGAAAACGTGGCGCTGTGGCACGAGCGCGACATCAGCCATTCCAGCGCCGAGCGCGTGATTCTGCCCGACGCCACGGCCAGCGCCAGCTACGCCACCCGCCGCCTGACGGGCGTGCTGCGTGACCTCGTGGTGTTCCCCGAACGCATGCTGCGCAACCTGAACGACCTGGGCGGGCTGGTATACAGCCAGCGGGTGCTGCACGCCCTGATTGACGAGAAGGGCATGTCGCGCGAAGCCGCCTACGGGCTGGTGCAGCGCAACGCCCTGCGTTCCTGGGAAACCGGCGAGGGCCTGCGCGACCTGCTGAAAGCCGACCCCGAAAACACCCTCACCGACGCCGAACTGAACGCCGCGTTTGACCTGAACTGGTACCTGCGCCACGTGAACGACATCTACGCCCGCTTCGGGTTGTAAGAGAAAGCAGCGGCTCCACATAGGACTCCGGGGAGAGGCCCTGGGGTCCTGCACTGTTGGGGGAAGTTGGGGGCAGGCAAGCGGCGCCTTGATCGTGGACCAGCCATTTTGCGCCAGCGACCCTCGAAGGGTGAGGCCGCAAGGATGACCCACACGCAGCAATGGAAACAGCCCCAGAGAAGATGTGCGGTTGATGACCACTCTTCTCTCCTAAAGCAGCACACGGAACGCGCGAACGTGAACATGTGCCGCGCCGACGGCCAGGGAACCGTCTCTTACCCGTCTCGGCCTTAACGGATCGCTAACGCCCGGCGGGGTACGGTGGCGCCACCCCGGAGGTTGCCCATGTTTGAGCGCCCGTCCCGCTTCCGTTCACCCCGCGCCGACCTTCGCCTGCTGCCCCATGTTGCCCCCACCTCTGCGCTGCCGGGCCCAGAGGACGCCGAGTGGGACAGCGCGCCCCAGCCTGCCACCGAACCCGCGCGCCGGGCGACCTCGGCCGCCGTGCAGCGGGCGCTGGTGGCCCCCACCTTGCAGGCGGCTTCGCTGCTGCGCGCGGATCAGGCAGCCCAGCGTGGGCTGGCCGCCGCCATCCAGCGGGCCCAGGGCGAGGTGGCCCAGAGTGGCGCCGCCCTGGCCGAAGCCGGGGTCACGCCCCTCAGCCTGAGCGCGTGGCAGCGCCAGCCTGCCCCCCTGATGCCGCCCCCGCCCGCACAACTGGCGCCGGTGCAGCGCGCGGCCCTCACCGGGCAGGCGCTGGGCGAGGTGGGCGCGGCGTACGGGCAGTTTGCGCCGTACGTGCCCGCCACCGAACGCGCCGCGCACGCGCTGGGCGTGGTGCAGCGCCATGTGCAGGCGGGGGCGGACGAGGGCACCTTGCTGGCGGCGTTGCAGCGGCAGGCCGCTCAGGAGCCTTTCGGCGCGCAGGCTTACGCTGCGGCCGTGCAGCGCGTGCAGGCCCAGGACGCCGCCCTGCAGCGGGCCGTCACAGCCCACGCCCTGCAGGGCCAGCACGCGGCGCGCACGCACGAACTGGCCGAATTGCAGGGCCAGCAGGCCGCGCAGCATCTGCAGACCGTGACCCAGCGGGTCCAGGCGCGGCAGGGCGGGGGCGAACCGCTGCCTGCAGCGGTGCAGCGCCACCTGGAAGCGGGCCTGAACGCCGACCTCTCGCGCGTGCGGGTGCATACGGACAGCGAAGCGGCGAAGCTGGCCAGCAGCCTTCAGGCCACCGCCTTCACCACCGGGACAGACATCTACTTCGCCGCGAACCAGTACAACCCGCACAGCACCTCTGGCCTGGAGCTTCTGGCCCACGAGGCCACCCATGTGGTGCAGCAGACTCAGGGCCGGGTTCAGCCCGGCCTGGACCCCGACGCTGGGAAGGAGCAGGAAGCGCAGCAGATGGGCAAGCGGCTGGCTGTTATGGACGGGCCGGGCGGCGCGGGTGCGGGTCCTGCACCCCACCCAGCAGCCCAGGCGGCGACGGGTACGGTGCAGCGGCAAATCAAGAAGAGGGGCAAGGGCTCAGAGCTGTATCTGAAATTTCCAGAGGTGGCGCTGCTCGCCGAGTTCAATAAGCGCCTGGGCATCTCGGCGCGCAAAGTGGGCGCACCGGCCAACTTTTACGACAGCCAGTACCAGACCCTGCTCAAAGACATTTACAAGGAAGGGGGAAAACCCTACACCCTGGTCGCCGCGCTCAAGGAGGCCGATGACCGCTACGTTCAGAAATTCGGCGCCCTGGACATCAAGCCGGCCAATCCAGGCACCGTGCTGTCCGACTGCGACGAGGTCATTGACCTGCTGAAAACCAAGAAGCGCAAGGTGGACACGATGGAGGACAAGCTGATCACCAAAAAGCACCATGTGGCCGTGGACGCCGTGCTGAACGTGGTCCCACTGACCGATCAGGACGTCCTGAACCTGATGCCCGCCAAGGGCGACCAGTACCCGCACTTTACCCAGGCCCTGTTCAAAAACCATATCCCCGACATGGTGCAGACCCGCGAGGCCATGGAAGAGGTCTGCGAAACCCTGGTCAGCAACGACCACTCCAACGGCGGCATGTTCAGTGTGTCAGGCAAGGGCTCCATGTTCGAATCGTTCGTGGACAAGACCGTGCTGGGGAGCGGGGGCCGGGTGACGGTCAGCCAGCAGGGCCAGATGAACCAGACCCGCTCCTCGGACAGTTATGACAGCGCGACGCAAACGCTCTATGACGCCAAGTTCTATTACACCAAGGTGCCGCTCGGGACCAACAACAACCAGCACGACGACTACGTGCGGATTTTGCAAAAAGGCTACACCGGCGACGGCGGCGAGAAGATCAGCAAGGTCTGCTATGTGTTCCCAGGCAAGCGGCAGGCCGAACTGAACACCCACCTCAAGACGAAGGTGGGCGGCGGCAAGGAAGTGCAGGTGGCCTATGTCAGCAAGGGCACCAATCCTCAGCTGAAGTACGTCTAATACGGACTGCCGTCCATTTCCGTAACATCCAGAAAAGAACTGGATGTTCCCCGCCTTCGGCGCTGTGCCAGCCCAATTCCCGGAAATCCGTATTTTTTCCTCCTCCTTCCGGTCGGAAAAATTCCGTAACGTATTACGGAATTTTTCGGAAGCCGTCTAAGGCTCTCGTTCGGGCGCAGTATCCTGCCCGCATGGGCTTTCTCGTTCGGCTGCTGGTCAGCGCGCTGGCGCTGTATCTGCTCACGCGGGTGTACAGCGGGGTCAGTTTCGTGCCCGGCGCGGATGCGGTCAGCATTCTGATTGCCGCTGTGGTCATGGGCGTGGTGAACGCCCTGGTGCGCCCGGTGCTGCTGCTGCTGTCGCTGCCGGTGAACGTGCTGACCCTGGGCCTGTTTACCCTGGTCGTGAACGGCATTGTGCTGTGGCTGGTGGCGGCGGCCACGGCCCTGAACGTGTCGGGGTTTGGGGCCGCCGTGGTGGGCGCGCTGATTCTGGGCGTGATTTCTTGGGTGCTGGACGGCGTGGTGGGCGCGCTGGGTCTGGACGGGCGCCGTGAGTAACCCCCCCCACCTGCTGACCACCCCCGCCGAGCTGCGTGCCGCCCGCAGCGGCGGCCCGGTGGCGCTGGTGCCCACCATGGGCTACCTGCACGAGGGCCACGCGACCCTGATCCGGGGGGCCCGGAGGCTGGTGCCCGGCGGGCAGGTGGTGGTGAGCGTGTTCGTGAATCCCCTGCAGTTTGGCCCGCAGGAAGACCTGGGCCGCTACCCCCGCGACCTGCCGCGCGACCTGCAGATCGCCGGAGACGCGGGGGCGGATGTGCTGTTTCACCCTGCGCCCGAGACCATGTACCCAGCGGGCTTTGCCACCCAGGTGACGGTGGGCGGCGTCAGCGAGGGGCTGGACGGCGCCGCGCGGCCGGGGCATTTTACCGGCGTCGCCACGGTGGTCCTGAAACTCTTCAACCTGGTGCAGCCGCAGTACGCGCTGTTTGGCGAAAAAGACTGGCAGCAGCTGGCGGTGATTCGCCGCATGGTCACCGACCTGAACGTGCCCGTGGAGGTGCGCGGCGTGCCCACCGTGCGCGAAAGTTCCGGGCTGGCCCTGAGCAGCCGCAACAGTTACCTCACGGCCGAGCAGCGCGCCGAGGCCACCGTGCTGTCGCGTGCCCTGAAGGCTGTGCAGGCCGCTTACGCTGGGGGCGAGCGGCGCACCCAGGCACTGGAGGCAGCCGGCCTCGCGGTTCTGGCGGCCCACCCAGAAGTCACCCTGGACTACCTGAAGGTGGTGGACGGTGATATGCAGGCGGGCGAAATGGTGGACAATAGTCCCATGAACCGCGTGCTTGTGGCGGCCCGGATGTTCGGGGTGCGCCTGATTGACAACATGCCCCTACATGCTGGGGAGGGCGGCGCATGACCCTGGACGAACTGCTGCGCGAAATGGTCTCCCGCCGCGCCTCGGACGTGCACCTGCAGGCGGGCAGCCCGCCCATGGGCCGCATTGACGGGCAGCTCGTGCCCTTCGGCACCCAGCCCCTGATGCCCCCCGACACCCAGCTGCTGGCCCAGGCCCTGATGAGCCCCGACCAGTGGGACGACTTTACCTACCGCAACGAGCTGGACCTTGCCTACAGCGTTTCAGGCCTGGGGCGCTTCCGCTGCAACGTGTTCCGGCAGCGCGGCGCGGTGGGTATGGTTATGCGCATTGTCTCGGACGCCATCCCCGGCTTCGAGGCGCTGGGCCTGCCCGCCGACGTGCTGCGCAAGCTGGCCGAAAATCCGCGCGGCTTGATTCTGGTCACGGGGCCCACCGGCAGCGGCAAGACCACCACGCTCTCCAGCCTGATTGACCACATCAACCGCACCTACGCCTACAACATCATCACGGTGGAAGACCCCATCGAGATTCTGCACAAGAACAAGAAAAGCATCGTGGTGCAGCGCGAGGTCGGCAGTGACACCCGCGATTTCCGCACCGCCCTGAAGTACGCCATGCGCCAGGACCCCGACGTGATCATGATTGGGGAAATGCGCGACAAGGAAACGGTGGAAGCGGCCCTCTCGGCGGCGCAGACTGGCCACCTCGTGCTGAGCACGCTGCACACGCAGGACGCCGTGCGCTCGGTCAACCGCATCATTGACTTCTTCCCGCCCTACGAGCGCGATCAGGTGCGGCTGCAACTGGCCGAGTCCCTGGTGGGGATCATCAGCCAGCGCCTGCTGCGCCGCGCCGACGGCGTGGGCCGCGTGCTGGGCCTGGAAGTCATGCTGAATACACCGCTGATTCAGGACTACATCAAGGACGAGGACAAGACCCCGCTGATCAAGGACGCCCTGATCGAGGACAACATTCGCGGCATGCACACCTTCGACCAGCATCTGGTGCAGCTGTACCGCAACACGCTGATCACCATGGACGAGGCGCTGGCGGCGGCCACCAGCCCGCACGAAGTGAAGCTGATGGTCACGCGGGCGGGGGCGGCGTACTGAAGGGCGGGTTGTGGGAAGTGGGAAAAGCCCTTGGGCGTGCCATCCCGCTGGTGAACTCCTTATTTGACAACCGTTTCGGAGTGCTATCTGGTGGTGCTTGACGAACACGCTGTTTTTACCCCTCTCCCTTGCATGGGACGTGCAGAGCGGCGCGGCCGAGGGTGTTGACGGGGCTGACCTCTCAGGCAACGTGTTCACAACGGCTGCCCTGCACCGCTCGAAAACTGTCTGCGCCATTCCCTTCTTGCCGGCTCCAGGTGCTCCGTTCAGGGCCTGGGGCTGGCGCTCTTTGTACCTCTGGCCTGTCTGTTCCTGCCCGTATGGCCGGGCTTTGGGGGCGTGGTAAGCTGCGCGTGTCAGCGCGGCGTCAGTGGAAACAAGGGGCATTCTCGTTCACGTACCCCGGTTATCCGAACCAGTCCTCTCCCCTCTCCTGGGGGCAGGGCGCCACTCCCGGATAAGAGCAGGGGCGAAGGTAGGCACACATGGCAGACGTTGTTCTGGAGCACATCAACAAGCGCTACGGCACCAAGCACCACGCGGTGAAGGACTTTAACCTGCACATTCAGGACCGCGAGTTCATGGTGTTCGTGGGGCCGTCCGGCTGCGGGAAGTCTACCACCCTGCGCATGATCGCAGGCCTGGAAGACATCAGCGAGGGCATTCTGAAGATTGGCGACCGCGTCGTGAACGACGTACCGCCCAAGGACCGCGATATTGCGATGGTCTTTCAGAACTACGCGCTGTACCCCCACATGAACGTCTACGAGAACATGGCCTTTGGCCTGAAGCTGCGCAAGACCCCCAAGGCAGAAATTGACAAGCGCGTGCGCGAGGCCGCCAAGATTCTGCAGATTGAGCACCTGCTGGGCCGCAAGCCCAAGGAACTCTCGGGCGGTCAGCGCCAGCGCGTGGCGATGGGCCGCGCCATCGTGCGTGAGCCCAAAGTGTTCCTGATGGACGAGCCGCTCTCCAACCTGGACGCCAAGCTGCGTGTGGAGATGCGCTCGCAGATTTCCCAGCTGCACCGCCGCCTGGGCGCCACGATTGTCTACGTGACCCACGACCAGGTGGAAGCCATGACGCTGGGCAACCGCATTGTGGTGATGCGCGACGGCGTGATCATGCAGGTGGACACGCCCATGAATCTCTATGACTTCCCCCAGAACAAGTTCGTGGCGGGCTTTATCGGCAGCCCCTCCATGAACTTCCTGTCGGGCAAGGTCGTGAACGGCGAGTTCGTGATTGGCGAGAGCCGCGTCTCGGCCATGGGGCGCCTCGCCCAGAGCCTCAAGCCCTATGAGGGCAAGGACGTGCTGATGGGCATTCGCCCCGAGCACCTGGGCATGGTGGGCATGACCGATATCCCGCGCGGCGCCAACGTGCTGCGCGGGCAGGTGGTGGTCGTTGAGCCCCTGGGCGCCCAGACCGACCTGATCATTGAGGTGGCGGGCCAGAACATCACCGCCAAGGTGGAAGGCCAGGCCCACGTGATGCCCGGCGACAGCATTGAGCTGGTGGTGGACCAGACCCGCCTGCACGCCTTTGACCCCACCACCGAAGTCGCCATTGACCGGGGCACCCCCGCTGGCACCCGGGGGCAGGCCGACACGCCGGGCCTGGGCTACGAATACGCGCCCACCCCGGTCAGCGCCACCGCCTTCTAAGCGCCACAACGCCGCAGGCAGGCGCCGCCCCAGAGAGCTCTCTGGGCGGCGCCTGCCTCTGCTGGGCTGTGACTTCAGGCGGGGGAACACGCACACGCTAAGCAATGCTTTAGAATCGGCGCACCCATGACCAGATGCCCCTGTGCCGCGCGCGCAGGCCAGACGGTTTTTCCCCACCAAGGAGTGCCCATGAAAAAGACCCTGCTGTCCCTCGCGGCCCTGACCCTTCTCGCTTCCGGTGCGCAGGCCCGCACCTGGGAAGCCATCAAGCAGTCCGGCACCATCAAGATTGCCACCGAAGGCGCGTTCCCGCCCTTCAACATCCTGAAGGGCAAGCAGCTGACCGGCTTTGAAGTGGAACTGGCCGAGGCCCTGGCCAAGCAGCTGGGCCTGAAGGTGCAGTGGGTGACGCAGCCCTTCGACAACCTGCTCATTGGGCTGCAGCAGGACCGCTACGACTTTGTGATTGCCAGCCACGGCATCACCCCGGAGCGTGCCAAGGCGGTGGACTTTGCCAACCCCCACTACTGCACCGGCGGCGCCATTGTTTCCAAGGTGGGCGGCCCCAAGACAGCCGCTGACCTGAAGGGCAAGACGGTGGCCGTGCAGGTGGGCACCACCTACCTGGAGAACGTGCGCAAGGTGGCCGGCGTCAAGGACGTCAAGACGTTTCCCAAAGACACCGACGCCCAGGCCGCGCTGATGGCCGGCCGTGTGGACGCCTGGGTGGGCGACAAGTTCACAGGGCTGGACCTCGTCAAAGCCCAGAAGGGCAAACTGGTGGCGGGCGATCTGCTGTTCAGCGAGCGCATCGGGATGGCCGTGAAAAAGGGCAACGCCGGCCTGCTGAAAGAACTGAACGCCGCGCTGGCCAAGGCCATGAGCAACGGCACCTACGCCAAACTGTCCACGAAGTACTTCGGCACCGACGTGCGCTGCAAGAACTAATAAGGATTCCGAAAAATTCCGTCAGGGGTGACGGAATTTTTCCGACCAGAGGGAGAGGGAAAAGGTACGGATTTCCGGGAATTGGACCTGGAAGGCTCCGCAGGAGAGGAACATCCAGAAAAGAGCTGGATGTTCCGGAAATGGACGGAATCCGTGTGCTAAGGACTCCGGTTCATCCGGCCGGAGGGACGCGCAGAGCGGCGCCGCAGAGAAGGAAAAGCGGTGACGGAGAGGGCGGGAACGGATCATTCGGAATCCGTCTGAGCGTCCAGCACCGCAGAGGGGATGAGGGAACAAACCCCTCATCCCCTCTGCGGTCAACCGTGGCATCAGCGTGCTCCCGGGAGACTCTCTGGCGTCCAGCCTCCGAACGACCTGTCTTTATCGCTGCTCTCGGAGGGTCGGTTACAGGGGCGGGCCGTTCCTGGGCGTTTTGCCCTGTATCATCCTGCAAATGCAAGATCAAGCACTGTGCTGGCGGCCCACGCCCCAGAAGAAGGCCCTATGACCACCGCCCGTCCAAAGCCGCTGGGCGGCGCGGCGTTGCTGGGCTGGGCCGCCCTGGCGGCGGCTTCTTTCCTGGCGTTGTTTTTCCTGATCACCCTGATCCTGCGCCAGATGCCCGAGCCCATTGGTCCCCGCGCCGATTTGTTCGTGGAAGGCGCGCGCATGACGCTGCAGCTCACGCTGGTCAGCGGCGCCATTGGGCTGGTCATTGGCATCATTGCCGGGATACAGAAAACCAGCAGTCTGTGGTGGGTGCGTGCGCCGGCCACTCTGTTTATCTGGCTGGTGCGCGGTACACCCCTGCTGATTCAGATTCTCTTCGTGTACAACGCCCTGCCACCCCTGCTGGCGGCCATCGGCCTTAAAGTGGAACTGAACGAATTCTGGTCTGCCGTGATTGCCCTGGCCTTGAATGTGGGCGCTTACAACGCCGAGGTGATCCGCGCCGGCATTCTGGCTATTCCGCGTGGTCAGGGCGAAGCGGCGCGCAGCCTGGGGCTGAGTGGCGCACAGACCATGCGCGCGGTGATCTTGCCCCAAGCCATGCGCATTGTGGTGCCGCCGCTGGTCAACAACCTTGTGGCGCTGCTCAAGGACTCTTCACTGGCTTCGGTCATCGCCCTGTTGGAACTGTCCCTGGCAGGCTCGCGGGTCAGCAGTGAGACCTTCAAGCCGGAGGTGGTGCTGCCGGTGGTGGCGGCCGTGTATCTGGCCCTGACCACAGTCATGACCCTCTTTACGGATCAGCTGGAGCGCCGGGTCAAGATCGCCTCCCGCTAAACGGACGCTGGTTCAAGCAGGCGCCCCCAGGGACTCTTGGGGGCGCCTGCACCTCTTTCTCTATGCCTCTTCTTCCGGGGCTGGCGACCCTTTGATGCCCCGGTAGAGGTTGCTGCGCAGCCAGTAGCGTTCGGTCCAGCGCTTGGCCAGGATAGACAGCGGAATCGCCAGAATGGCGCCCACCACCCCCGCCAGCGCCAGGCCCACCAGCAGGGCAATCAGCACCGCCGCCGGGCTCAGCTGGGCGCTGCGGCCCATGATGATGGGTCCAATCACGTTGCCCAGCAGCTGGTTCAGCAGAAAGTACAGCACCGCCACCGCGCCAACCTTGCCTGAACCCTGGGGAATGGCCTCCAGCATGGGCAGCGCCGCCGCCGCCACAATGCCCAGGTACGGCACCAGATTCAGCAGGGCGCTGAGCAGCCCCAGCGCCAGCGCGTTGGGAATGCCCAGCGCCAGCAGGCCCCCCGTGGCCAGCACCGCGCAGCTGAGCGTGGTGAGCAGCGAGCCGCGCAAAAATAATCCAAAGCTCTCGCTGATGTCTTCGGACAGGGTGTACAGCGTCGGTTGCCAGCGCCGGGGAAACAGGTTCATCACCGCGTGCCCAAAACGCTGGTACTCGAACATGAAATACAGCGCCAGCGTGATGATAAAGGCCACCTGCCCCAGCCAGCCCACAACGCTGCTCAGCGTGCCCAGCACGTCGGGCCCGGAGTTGACCAGCCGTTCCAGCAGCGGCCCCGTGTCGGTGGTCAGGCGGGCGGTCTGCTCGTCAATGGTGCGGGTCAGGCTTTCGCGCAGGCCCGCCGTGCCCGGCACCCGTGACAGCCAGTCCAGGGCGGTGTTCAGCAGGTTTTTGAGGTTCAGGCTCAGGTACGGCAGGCTTTCCACAAGGCCGCGCAGCTGAGCCGTCAGGGTGGCGACCAGCAGGGTCAGGAGGCCCACCAGCAGGGTGAGGAGGAGCAGCACCCCCACGCCCCGGCTGACGCGGCGCCGTTCCAGCCACGCCAGCATAGGATTCACCAAAAAGGCCAGGGCGTAGGCCACCACGACGGTCACGATCACGCCAGCCAGCGTGTGGGTGGTCCAGGTGACCACGCGCAGGGCCAGCCACGCCAGCGCCACGTAAGCCAGCAGGCGCGTGACCGGCCACGCCCAGAGGCGGCGCAGCAGTTCGGGGACAGATGGGGCGTCGCGCAGGGCGCGCAGCGGGGTGCGGGAGCCCGGATCAGGAAGGGTCACGTGTCTATGGTGACAGCTTGGCACAGAAGATGCGCTGTTCGGGGTGGGCGTGGGGGCCCTCCCTCTCCCATAACGAAAACGCCCTGACCCAACCCGGGGCCAGGGCGCGCGCCGCACAAGGAATCAGGCGGCCAGGGGGGCCTGCGTGGGCGGCTCGCGGCGGGCGCCTGCCTTCTGCCACAGGTACACCAGCCCGATCAGACCCAGCGCCGCGAGGTTCCACAGCACATGGGTCGGGATGATCAGAATGAATGAGGCGATCAGCAGCAGCAGGGTCTGCAGCACATTGGTGCGGCGGTGCAGGAAGCGCAGCGTGGCGGCACTGAACGCCACGAGGCCGATAAAGGCGAACAGCACCATGGGCACCGCTTCGGCCCAGCCCACGCCGTTCAGGCGGCCCCCTGCAATCAGCAGCAGCTGGGGATTAAAGAACATCATGTAGGCCAGCAGGGCGGTGCGCAGTTCGTACTGAAAGGCCTGCACGCCAGTGGCGACCGGGTTGCCGCCGCTGATGGCCGCCGCCGCGAATGCCGCCAGCGCCACCGGCGGCGTGGAATCGGCCATGATGCCGAAGTAGAACACGAACATGTGCACCGGCAGCATCTGGGCGGGGTTGGTGGTGTCCAATCCCGCGATCTTGGCCACAATGGGCACGATCAGGGCGCTCATCAGGATGTAGTTGGCGGTGGTGGGCAGGCCCATGCCCAGCACCAGGGCAATCAGCTGCGCCATCACCAGCACGATCAGAATGGCCCCGAAGGTGGCCACCTGAGCGCCGAACAGACCCCCCAGCAGCGTGCGGAAGCCGTCACTGACCAGTTGCACGATATCGGCCAGCCCGAAACCCAGCCCGGTGATGGTCACGATGCCCACGATGATGCCGGCGGCGGCGGTGGCAATCGCAATGCCGATCATGGAGCGCGCGCCCGCCTCAAAGGCCTCCAGAATCTTGCGCCCACCGTCCAGCAGGCCGCGCCCCACCCCGCGCCCATCACGGGCGGCCAGCGCCGCTTCTTGCACGAACATCATCACCAGCATGACGAAAATGGTGTTCAGGGCCACGCGCTCGGGGGTGGCTTCCGGGTTCACGGTCAGGGTGCCAATCAGGTAGCCCAGGGGCAGCAGGTAGTACCAGCCCGACGCCAGGGCCGCGCGCACCCGGGGCAGTTCGTGGCGCGGAATGCCTTTCAGGCCCAGCTTCAGCGCCTCGATGTGCGAGACCACCAGCAGCGCGCTGTAGCACAGGAACGCCGGCACCGCCGCCGCCAGAATCAGCGAGCGGTATTCGATGTTGAGGTTCTGGGCCATGATGAACGCCGCCGCGCCCATGACGGGCGGCATCAGCTGACCGTTACTGGAACTGGCCACCTCAATGGCCCCCGCTTTTTCCCGGCTGTAGCCGGTGCGGATCATGGTGCCGATGGTGATGTTGCCGCCCGTGACCACGTTCGACACCGAACTGCCGGAGATGATGCCGTTGAGCGCGCTGCTGACGATGCTGGCCTTGGCCGCGCCGCCCCGGAAACCCCCCAGCAGCCCCTGGGCCACGCGCATAAACCAGTCGCCTGCGCCCAGCTTGTCGAAAACAGAGCCAAACAGCACGAACAGAAACACGATCTGGGCGCTGACGCCAATGGCCGTGCCGAAAATGCCCTCGGTGTTGGCAAACAGCTGGCCCACCACCTGCGGCCATGTCTGCCCGGCATGCAGTTGCAACTGCGGACCCAGGTCGCCCCGGATGAGGCCGCGCGGACCCGTCAGGGCATACAGGATAAACACGCTGGCCACGATGGGCATGGCGATGCCAATGGTGCGCCACGCCGCCAGCAGCAGCAGCAGCACCATACCGCTCCCCACCCAGACATCGGTGCTGTTCAGCAGCCCGCCCTGTTCATTGGCAATGTGTGGGTACTGCGCAATCAGGTACACGGCCGTGGCTGTGGCGCCCAGGCCCAGAATCCAGTCGTACCAGGGCACGCGCGTCTGCGGGCGACCCACTGTTTTGCGAAACGGAAACACAAGGTAGGCCAGCGCAAAAGCGAAGGCGAGGTGGGTGGCGCGCAGGGTCAGGGTGTCAATGTTGCCCACCTGCGCGGCGTACATCTGGTACAGGCACCACGCCACCGCCAGCAGGGTCACGAGGCCCTTTTGCCAGCCCTCGACTTTTCGGCCGCCTGTTTCAGCCGCTTCCACGATTTCCAGGGCGCGGCGCTCGCCCTCGGACAGCTCGGTGCCTGGGGGGCTGAAGGAGGGATCAGTGCTTAGGGGTCGGGTGGGGTCACTCATGCAGTCCTCACTGTTCAAAAAAGAAGGCAGGGCCAGTCCGAAACAGCTTCGGCTGGCCCTGGATTCAGGCCGGGGGCGGCCTTACTTGACGTTCAGGCCCTTCTCGCGGAAGAACTTCACGGCGCCGGGGTGCAGCGGGGCGGGCAGGCCCTTGACCGCCTTCTCGTAGGAGAAGTTGGCCGCGAGGCTGGGGTGCAGGCCGCGCACAGCGCCCTCGTTGCCAAAGACGGCCTTCATGGTGCGGTACACGGCGTCCTCGCTGACAGCGGTGCTGGAGACCAGGGTGGCCTGCACGGCGACGCTGGGAATGGTGGCGCCCACGCCCTTGTAGCTCTTGGCGGGGATGTTGTAGCGCACGTAGAAGGGGTACTTCTTGAGCAGGCTGGCGGCCTGGTTGCCGCTGACGGGCACCATCGCCACGTCCACAGTCTGGGCAATCTGCGAAATGGCGCTGGCGCCCACGCCCACGGTGTAGAACAGCGCGTCGGCGCGCTTGTCCTGCATCAGCGAGATGCCCTGGGCGGGCGAGACACGCAGCGCCTGACCCAGATCGTCAAAGCCCAGGCCGTAGGCTTCGAGCACCTGCCGCGCGGTCAGTTCGGTGCCGGAGCCCAGGTCGCCAATGACCACGCGCTTGCCCTTCAGGTCGGCAATGGAGCGGATGCCGCTGTCCTTGCGGGCCACCACATGCAGCACTTCGGGGTACAGCACGGCCAGGGTGCGCAGCTTGGTGTTGGCCTTGCCCTGGAACGCCTGCAAGCCGGTGCCCTTGTAGGCGTAGTACACGACGTCGTTCTGAGCGATGGCGGCGTCGAGTTCGCCGCTGGCAATGGCGTTGACGTTAAACACGCTGCCGCCCGTGGAGCGGGCGTTGGCGCGCACGCCGTCACCCGCGTCGTTGATCAGCTTGGCCATGCCGGTGGCCACCGGGAAATACACGCCCGTGGTGCTGCCCGAACCGATGGTCAGGAAGGTGGTGCCCTGGGCCAGGGCGACGGCGGTGGTGCCCAGGAGCAGGGCCGCGGCAATCTTGGTCTGCGTCTTCATGAAATCGGTCCTCCATATCGGCGCCCAGGGCAGGCGCCCTGAACCCTGAATGATGAATGCGGGGATGGTACCACAGCCGCTCTGGCCCGCCCACAGCGCCCGTTTGGGCCTGCGCCCGCCCCACGTACTACAGTGGGGCCATGACGCAAGGCCCGCTCTCCCCTGCCGCTGCCGACCCTGCTCCCCGTGGGCCGACCGCCGGGGCGCCCATGATTGACGTCCGGGACATACACAAGCACTTTGGCAGCTTTCACGCCCTGCGCGGGGTCAGCGTGACGGTGCAGCCCGGCGAGGTGGTGGTGGTCATTGGGCCGTCGGGCAGTGGCAAGAGCACGTTTATCCGCACCATCAATGCGCTGGATCCCCACGACCAGGGGCAGATCATGGTGGGCGGCATTCCCCTGAACGGCCGCCAGAATCTGGACGCCATTCGCCGCGAAGTGGGCATGGTGTTTCAGAGCTTCAACCTGTTTCCGCACCTGACTGTGCTGGAGAACATCACCCTGGCCCCGGTGCGGGTGCGCCGCCAGCGCCGCCCCGACGCCGAGGCGCGCGGCCTGGAGTTGCTGCGCCGCGTGGGGATTGAGGAGCAGGCCCACAAGTACCCGGCCCAGCTGTCCGGCGGCCAGCAGCAGCGCGTGGCCATTGCCCGCGCCCTGGCCATGGACCCCAAGGTGATGCTGTTCGACGAACCCACCAGCGCCCTGGACCCCGAGATGATCAAGGAGGTGCTGGACGTGATGAAGGAACTGGCCCGCAGCGGCATGACCATGCTGGTGGTGACCCACGAGATGGGCTTTGCCCGCGAAGTGGCCGACCGCATCCTGTTTTTTGATCAGGGCACGATTGTGGAAGACACCACCCCTGAAGCCTTTTACCAGAATCCCCAACATGAGCGTGCGAAGGCGTTTTTGGGGAAGATTTTGGGGCACTAAGAGCGAGTCAGCCTATAGAACCTAATCAAGAAAGGCGAGGGGCCGCCCCCGAGCCTGGGGCCATCCAACATGGGCGGGCCTCAGGCCTACCCAGCAACGTCATAGGTCCAGGCGTCGAGCAGTCTAGAAGTCGAGTTGAACCGCCCCCGAGCCTGAAGCCACCCAACATGAGCGGGCGTCATGGCTGCCTAGCGATGTCATGTGTCGAGAAGTCGAGAAGTCGAGTTAAACCGCTGCTGAGCCTCGGGCAAGCAAGGACGCAGTCTTCTCAAGCCAGATAGCTTGGATCTCTTCGAGCCTGGGCCCACCCAACATAGGCGGCCCTCACACCTGTCCAGCAACGTCACGGGTCAAGGCGTCGAGAAGTCCAGAGGTCAAGCTGAACCGCCCCCGAGCCTGGAGCCACTTGACGGAAGAAGCAGGGAGAAACCCGAGGTAGCGCCAGCCCACAACTTCTCGGCGCACCCCAAGCCGTGCTGCCGTAACCAGGAGAGCCTCCCCCGCGCACCGCTCCCTGCCCCCCGCCTCCCCCTCCCCCCTCACGCATCCCGCCGCAGCCAACCGCACCGCCACCACGCCGCCGCGCACAGCAGGGCGCTGAGCACAAAGACCGGGGCGTAGCCCAGCCCGTCGGCCAGCAGCCCCCCTGCCACCGGGGTAAAGAGCGCCGCGCCCACCAGCGTGTTCAGCGTGCCGATGTACCGGCTGCGGGCGTGCTCCGGGGCAATGTTGAGCAGGTGGTTGGTGTGGCCCAGGTTGAACCCCTGGTTCGCCACGCTGGACAGCAGAAACACGCCCAGATAAGCCCAGGCACTCAGGTTCAGCAGACCTACCGTGAGCGCCCACAGCGGCGCAAGGCCCGCGAACACCGTGGCGTAGCGGATCAGGCGGCGGGAGCCCTTGCGCTCGGCCACGCGGCGCCAGACCACGTTGGACAGGGGCGCGGCGCCCGTCAAGGCCATCACGAAGACCCCCAGGGCCGCCGGGGCGTAATGCAGTTCGCGCAGGGCGTACACCGCAAAAAAAGGCTCGGCCATGCTGCCGGCGGCCAGCAGCAACCGCACGTTCAGGAAGGCGCGGAAATGCCCGTCGCGCAGGGTCTCAGGAATGGCGCGCAGTTCCGCCCGGGTGCCGTGGGGCGCCTGGGGAGGATCAGGCGGCTCGTCCACCCGCCCGAAAATCCAGTACCCGAAGGTAAAGGCGGCGGTGCCCAGCGCAAAAATCAGGGCGTAGTTCAGTGGGAAGGCAAGGTCCGAGCCCAGAATGGCGCGCACCAGCAGCCCCGCGCCAAAGGCCAGCAGGCCGCCGTACAGGTTGCGGGTGGCAAAAAAGCGCGGGCGCCGCCCCGGGGTGACCGTTTTGCTGACCACCTCCAGAAACGGCAGCCCCGATACCCCCGAGGCCAGGGCGTTCAGGCTCATGGCCAGGATGAACAGGGTCAGGCACAGCGCGGGCTGGTGGCTCAGCAGGGCCGCTGTGAGCACCATCGCCACATAAGTGGCCGTGCGCACCAGCGCCGCCGAGCGGTACACCGGCAGCTTGTGGGGCAGCGCGCGCACCCGGGCGGCCACCAAGAGTTGTGGCAGCATCCAGCCCCCGGCCGCAATGGCGGGCAGCAGGCCAATGACCCAGTTGGGCGCCCCCAGCTTGGCCGCAAAGGCGGTCACCACCACCGACACGCTCAGAAAGCCGTCGCCCAGGAACACCGCCCAGCCGTTGGCAATGCCCAGGCGCTCGTTGCGGTTCCAGGGGGCACGGGCCGACATGCGGCGCATTATCCGCCCAGCGGTTCAACGTTGATCGGATACGAGGGACGGCAGGGGGGAGAGGGGGGATGGTTGATGGTTCATGGTGGATGGAGGAAGGGCCGGTCAGCTAGCCCAGGACATCCAGGGCGTCAAGCACCACGCTGGCGTGGGCCTCGACGGTGAGGGCGTGGTCCTTGTTATAGCCGCCGGCCATCATGGTGACCACGGGAATGTCGGCCGCTTTGGCCCAGCGCAGCACCATGCGGTTGCGTTCGCGCACGCCGGCCAGGGTCAGGGCAAAGCGGCCAAAGCGGTCACCGGCCAGCACGTCCACCCCGGCGAGGTACAGCAGCAGGTCCGGGTGAAAGGCCTCCAGGGCCGGCAGCACCTGGGCGCGCAGCACGTTCAGGTATTCCGCATCGGTCACGCCGTCGCCCAGGCCCAGGTCCAGCGAGGACCGTTCCTTGCGAAAGGGATAGTTGCGCTCGCCATGCACCGAGAGCGTGAAGGCGCGCGCCTCTCCCGCCAGCAGCGCCGCCGTGCCGTTGCCCTGGTGCACGTCCAGATCCAGCACCGCCACCCGGCCCGCCAGTCCGCTGTCCAGCGCGTGGCGGGTGAGCAGCGCGGCGTCGTTCAGCAGGCAGAAGCCCTCGGCGCGGTCGGCAAAGGCGTGGTGGGTGCCGCCGGCCAGATTCGCACCCCAGCCCACCTTCAGGGCGTCGTGCAGGGCTGCCAGCGAGCCCCCCGCCGCACGGCGCGCCCGTTCCACCACGCCCGTGCTCCAGGGCAGGCCAAACGCCCGTTCCTCGGCCGCGCTGATCTCGCCACGGCGCCAGCGGCGCAGCCAGTGGGGGTCATGAAGGCGCGCCGCTTCGGCCCAGCCCAGAGCCGGCGTGTCCAGCACGGGCAGGTGGGACAGCAGGAGCTGGCGCACGCCCTCGTATTTGTAGGCCGGGAAGCGGTGGCCCTCGGGCAGCGGAAACGTGAACGAGGCGGGGCTCCAGGCCCGGTAGGGGTGGGCGGTCACGCGCCCCAGTGTGGCGTCTGCAGGCGCATACGAACCTGAAGGCAGATTGCAGTCTGGGTCAGGTGCCGGCGCTGGGCGGGCTTCAGATTGAGGGAAGTCAATGGTGGTGCCCCAGTTTCCTCAACTCGGCCTTGAGCGAACTCTAAAAGAACAGCCAAGGGTGGGCGGGGCCCAGGGCTGACCAATGACGAAAGGTGGAATGTCAAACTGCCTTGAAGCTTCCGCTTCACGAACAGGTTTAGTTGACTTTTTAAATTGTGTTCCGGGAACGTTTCAACCTTGTACAAGGGTTGTACAGTGCGCTCAATTCGCCGCCCCCTCTGCCGCCCGCCCACCCTTCAGGAGCGCCTATGACCTACGTTGCCACCGCCACCCAGACCATTCCCGCCGACCTGCACCGCACTGTGCGGCGCGGGCAGACGCTGTACTACGCGGGCGACAGTGCGCCCAGCCTCTACCGCCTGGACAGCGGCCTGATGCGCGCGGTGCGCCTGACCCCCCAGGGCCGGAATCTGACGGTGCGCCACATCCGTCCCGGCGACATTTTTGGCGAGGAGTGCCTGCAGGGGCAGGTGCGCGGGCACCAGGTGGTGGCACTGACCGACGCGGTGCTGACCCCCATTCACCCCGAGCACCTCAGCACCGGCGAACTATGGGACCTGACCCGCAGCCTGGGCGCGCAGCTGCAGCGCATGATGACCGACGGCGTGCACATCCAGGACGGCGACCTGCGCGAGCGCATTGCCCGCTACCTGCTGAACCTCGCCGACAGCACCCTGGGCGGCCAGCACGCCGACGGCACGCGCTTTGTGCGCGCCACCCACGAACTGATTGCCGAGGGCACCGGCGCCACCCGCGAGAGCGTAAGCAAACTGATCGGTGAGATGCGCGACGACGGTCTGCTGAGCCCCGCCTACCGTTGCCTGACCCTGACCGACGAGGAGGGCCTGCGCCTGCTCAGCGGGTACCACGGCTAAACCCAGACCTTGCCTCGCGCCGCCCCCAGACCAGGGCGGCGCTTTCTTGTGCCCGGGGCACCTTGCGGCCCACCCATTCTGCCCGGCGCGTAGAATGCGCCCCATGCGGATTCGTCTGGACCCCTGGCCGGTGGACATAGAAAGTGGGCAACTGGGGCTGGCGACCTTTGGCGGCGACCTGATTGATATCGAGACTCCTCGCTGGGCGGCCATTGGCGCGCGCCCCCTGCCAGCGGGGCTGCGCACGGTGTACGTGGTGGACGGCAAACGGCGCATGGAGTCGCGCGTGTTTGTGGAAGACGGCCAGGGCGGCGCGGGCGTGGGGGGCTTTGGGGCCTACGTGGTGGGGGCCGTGAGCCTGTGCCCGCACGGCACCCGGCAGGCCGAACTGCTCTCGGTGCGGGCCGGGCGGCTGCTGGCCCACGCGCCAGACCTGCGGCTGGACCCCTGCACCCTCTCGCCGCGCCACCCGCACACGGGGCAGCTGGAATACCGCCCCATCCCCACCGATGGCCCCGAGCCCCTGGCGCCGCTGCACAAGCTGCAGAGCGTGATGCTGCAGGAAGAGCAGGAACTTTCGCACGGGCTGGCCTCGGCGGTGCCCTTTGACGAGCAGGATGACCGCGAGGCCCTGAGCGCCCTGACCCTGCAGGACGGCACCCTGCGCCGGGCCACCAACTTTGGCGGCGCAGTGGTGGGCTATGTGAAAACCATGCAAACCCAGTACCTGCCCCCCGACCGCGTGGGCCTGCTGGGCGAGCTGAGGCCGGGCGAGCGCACGCCTATCATGCACCTGACCTCCGAGACCGGGAAAACCACGCGCTTTACGTGGTACGTGCGCCTGTGCGAGGCCGAGTTCTACCAGCACCCCATGAGCGGCGTGATGCGCCTGGAGATGTACGCCCCGGAAGAACCCGACTTCCTGCCGCCCATCGTGAAAGAGGTGGCGAACCTGTCGGGCACGCTGCTGTGCCGCCTGGGCAGCAAGGCGCACAAGGACGCCCGCGCGCCGCAGAACCTGATTCCCACCGCCGCCCTGGAACAGGCCATGAACCGCGCGATGGGCAGCCCCGACCTCGTGGCCCGGCGCATCCGCGCGCACATTGCCACGCAACTGGGGCGCGAGGTGCTGGCGTGAGCATTCCAGAGGGCGATGGCCGCATTGGCATGGTGCTAGGCACTGAAGACGCCACGCCAGTCTCGTTCTGGTTCTCGGTGCTGCCGGGCGCCAGCGTGCAGATGGACGATCTGGTGGCCGTGCAGACCCGCAAGCCCAACGGCGCCTCTGTCCACTTTTACGGCATCGTGGACCATGTGCGCACCCGGCACGAGGGGGTGAGTTTCGACAGCGACGTGCAAGACGTGGTGGCGGGCCTGCTGCCGGCCAGTGTCAGCTATGCGGCGCGGGTGCTGGTCACGCGCGTGGACCCTGAAGATTTCATTCCGCCCCAGCCCGGCGATGAAGTGCGCCATGCCACGGGCGAGAGCCTCCGCCTGGCCCTCAGCGCCGACAAGATGGACCACGCCTTTGCCGGGGGCCTGCTGGCCGACGGGCAGGTGTTGCCGGTCAACTACCAGTTCGTGAACGGCGAGTCCGGCGGGCACATCAACATCAGCGGGATTTCCGGGGTGGCCACCAAGACCAGTTACGCGCTGTTCCTGCTGCATTCCATCTTCCGGGGCGGCGTGCTGAACACGCGCGGCGAGGGCCACAACACCCGCGCGCTGATCTTTAACGTGAAGGGCGAGGACCTGCTGTTTCTGGACCAGCCCAACCGCCGCGTAGCCGAAAAGGAAGGCGGCGTGCAGGCCCGCAAGGGCTGGGGACAGGGCCGTTACGCCCGGCTGGGCCTGCCGGTGGAACCCTTCCGCGACGTGCAGTTTCTGGCCCCGCCCAAGCCCGGGGGCGGCGCCATCGTGCCGGACGTGGAACAGCGCGCCGGGGGCGTGGTGCCCTTCGTGTTCACCCTGCGCGAATTCGCGGCCGGGCGCATGCTGCCCTATGTCTTTAGCGACGCTGCTGCCAGCCTGAACCTGGGCTTTGTGATTGGAAATATCGAGGAGAAACTGGCCCGGCTGGCCGGCACCGACACCGCCCCCTACCTGACCGTGGAGGACTGGGACCCCGATCAGGACGTGCTGCTGGACGAGGCCGTGCGGTTCGATGAGCTGGGCAAGACGCGCCTCGAGACCTTTTCGCAGCTGATTGCCTACCTGGAATACAAGCTGCTGGAGCAGAACGACGGCGAGGGCGACCCCAAATGGGTGCTGAAGCAGAACCAGGGGACCCTGCGGGCCTTCATTCGCCGGCTGCGGGGCGTGCAGAAGCACCTCTCGCCGCTGGTGCGCGGGGACCTGAGCGCCCAGCAGGCCGCGCAGTACCGCCCGGACCTGCTGCGCAAGGGCATCCAGACCAGCGTGGTGGATATTCACAAGCTGGGGGCGCACGCCCAGGGCTTTGTGGTGGGCGTGCTGCTGCGCGCCCTGTTCGAGCACAAGGAGAAATACGGCCGACAGGACACCGTGTTCGTGGTCCTCGACGAGCTGAACAAGTACGCCCCGCGCGAGGGCCACAGCCCCATTAAGGACGTGCTGCTGGACATTGCCGAACGTGGCCGCTCGCTGGGCATCATCCTGATCGGCGCGCAGCAGACCGCCAGCGAGGTGGAGCGGCGCATCGTGTCCAACGCCGCCATCCGCGTGGTGGGCCGCCTGGACCTCGCCGAAGCCGAGCGCCCCGAGTACCGCTTCCTGCCCCAGAGCTTCCGCAGCCGCGCGGGCATTCTGCAGCCCGGCACGATGCTGGTGAGCCAGCCAGACGTGCCCAACCCGGTGCTGGTGAATTACCCCTTCCCGGCGTGGGCCACCCGCAAGGACGAGGTGGACGACCTGGGAGGCCGCGCCGCGCAGGATGTGGCTGAAGACTGGTTGAGGTGAGGCGAAGTGGGGGCCACGCTGTGTGGACCCGCCCGCGCGGCGCCCGAACCCACACGCAAGGACAGCCGTT